>NZ_ACPC01000049.1:0-132193 GCF_000175075.1 Bacillus sp. m3-13 | reverse complement strand
TTTCAACACATCCGCCAAGTAAACAGGAAAAAGATAGTTTGTGAGCATCACCCCAATGAACGGCAAGGTCGAGGCCAGCAAAAACAGGAACATCGCCGGCTCCCTTTTCATAAAATCAATGGCCGCAAATGCGCTCCTCTTAGAACCCTCGGAAACTCCTCCCCCTGCACGCTTCCTCACATAAGGTATCTTCACAAAAAAGTAAATCGCAATCGCGTACGTACACACATCCAAAAACAAAATATAATGAAGGTCCCATTTTAATAGAAGAACACTAGCAATCGCTCCGGCCACCATGCTCGACAACTGACCCTGCACCTCCATCGTGCCGTTCAATACCTTAAATTGATCTTTAGAAAACAACTCCTGATTTAAAGCAAACATCGTTGGATAAAAAATCGTGTAATACAGGCTACCAATCATGTAGATGACAATATAATGCCAAAGTTCATAGTCCAATCCAACAAAACCAACTCCCGAAAATAAAGCCAAAGCAAGGAGACTGACCACCTTACTGCTTACCAGCATTCTCTTCCTAGAAATTTTATCAATCAAATACCCCAAGTACGGCGTCAAGATAAAATTGATGATAGTCATACAAATTGCCACATAACCAAACACTTCATTGCCATTATCGCTCGTCACCAACAGCCACGGAATCGCAATCATCGTGATCCCGCTACCAATCGCTGACGCCACATTGGCCAAAATTATATACTGAAACCTGCTGTCCTTATATAAACTGTTCATTGCTGATCTCCCTCTTCACCTTTGATACTTTTATCATAAAGGAAGAAGAATTTGGTAACATTCAGCGAAGGATGGAAGTTATAATACTGCTTTCTAATGGGATAAGTACGACTTTAGATGTAGCTGCAACGTATCCTTCAATCGTTCGCCTCTGCTATCTGACTTACTGTCCAAACTACTCCCAATACAAGCGAAGCGACAAATCCCAACAAAAAACGACCCCGCTAAGAAACAGCGAAGTCGCACATAGTAATTGTAATGGAGGCAAGCACGCCCCCAACTTGGGCGGCGTGCCTGTCCCCAAAACCCATTATTCAAATAAATCCCCAAACGAAAACGGTGCAATGATCAAATTATCCTCATTGTTTTCGATAAACCATGTCTGCTCCCCACTACTAATATACAAAAGGGCACCAATGGCTACCTGCTCCCCAAGACGATAATCATACAACGAATTCAACTTGCCTTTCTTCGCCACAAGCACGTCTAAAAAATGCGGATCAAACAAACTGGACTCTTCTCCAGTAAGCTCCCTGCCCGCCAACAATTTGTCTACAACCTTTTCAAATTGAGGCTCCTTCACAGAAAATGCCTGACCTTCCACTCGATTAAGACTCAGGTCCATCAACCTGCTCACTTTCTGCTCATCCGACTCAACAAATAACTTGAAAATACGGTTATCATACAATGATTGTTGAACAGTAAAATTCTTATCGCAGAATAACGACACCGTACTGGCACCTTCATCAGTAGCAATTTGGCAACGAATAATACGTTTAATCTTTGTCAGGCCCATCAAAAAGTTTTGGAACTGTTCATCCACCTTCTCCTGATTACGGTCCACCGACAATAACCCTTTAGAAATCAGGCCGCTTGTCGCACTATCCAGCCGACACTCCAATAACTGATCCGAAATATCACCGAACACTTCGTCCTTGATCGAAGCGGCCACTTCCGCCCCATCAAGCAATAAAAGCGATAGTATGTATTCTTCCGCGGTAAGAGTATATGACATATGAGTAACTCCTTTCTTTTACAGGACTCGTTTAATAGTTTTCCTTAACAGTTCCACAATCGATTAATACTGATCTGCAATATACCCAAATATAATGAAGCAAAGTATCGCTACAATTAATATGAACATGGCATAAAAAATTAACAACACCCTCGCCACAAACCAATTATATCGCTCATATATACTACCTGCCGCCCATTGAGTCAAACCTATTACAGGGAAACATAAGACATCTAGAAGACCCCCATGAGTAATCCAGCGATAAAAGCCTCTTCCTGCTGATCTGCTAAGTATATATAAGAGGGCAAAGATAAAATTAAATGTTAAACCTCCACCAACCATAAAGAAAATAGTTCCAATGAATTCCATTAAACTCTACACATCCTACAACACTAGCAATTTATTATTTGTGCAAACAAAATTTTCAACACATCTAAACATAAATTACATCCGATCTGTAAAATAACCAAACATACTAAAGCAAAGTAATGAAAAAATTAATATAAATATGGCATAAAAAAGCAGAAACACTCTTGCCACAAACCAATTATATCGCTCATATAAACTACTTGCCGCCCATTGAGTTAACCCAAATAACGGGGCAAAGATAATCGCCAAAAAATCCAAATCATGAGTAAACCAACGATACACTCCATTTCCTGCTGATCTACTAAGTATATATATAAGGGAAAAGAAAAAATTAATTAATATAAATGCCCCAAGAGAACCAAAAGAAACCGCAAGAATTTGCATTATTATCTAACATCCTTTAATACTACCTTTAAAAAGCAAATTGCATTCTTCTATACTTAATCACCGCTTACCTACAAAATAGGTGAAACCAATAAAAAACGCAATCATAAGAGAGAAAATAACAATTGCATAAAGAATTAACAACATTCTCGCTACAAACCAATTAAATCGCTCATACGTACTACTAGCAACCAATTGAGTCAATCCAAAAAAAGGAAAAACCATAATGGCAAGAAAGTCCATTCCTAAAGTAATCCAACGATAAAAACCTTTCCCTGCCGATTTACTAAGTATATATACTAGTGAAAATAAGAAGTTAAATAATAAAAAAACTGAGAGCATAAAACTAATAGTTTCTAAAAATTTCATTAGGTATCTAGCATCCTTCACATTACGGTTACTGAATATCCATAACATAACCAAAGATTAACACTTCAATTATTTTAATTGTGTGTATATAACTATTCCT
Organism: Bacillus sp. m3-13; assembly: GCF_000175075.1. Classification (NCBI taxonomy): domain Bacteria; kingdom Bacillati; phylum Bacillota; class Bacilli; order Caryophanales; family Bacillaceae; genus Bacillus; species Bacillus sp. m3-13. The sequence continues at coordinate 129,206 of NZ_ACPC01000049.1, read as the reverse complement.
CTTCAGCAATTAATACTTATCTGCCATATACCAAAACATGCTAAAGCAAACGATTGATAGTATAAAAATTAGTAAGGCATATAAAAGTAGTAACACTCTCGCTACGAACCAATTAAAACGTCCATAAGTAATATCTGCTACCCATTGGGTTATTCCAAATAACGGAGCAGATAAAATCTCCAAGAAATCAAGGTCATAGGTAATCCATCGATAAAAACCTTTCCCAGCTGATCTACTTAGTATATACAGGAGGGAAAAAAGAAAATTAATTAGTATAAATATACCTAGCATACCGACAAAAATTGCAATATATTTCATTACGTATCTATCATCCTTTAACATCACCTTTATTTTTTTAAAGTTAAATTAACCTACCCATCCAAAGAGTGAATCCTTGGCATTACTTAATGCATCTTTAGCGCCTTCAATTGCACTTTTTGCCTTTTTCTTAACATCATAAATTTTCTCTCCAATAGCTGCCCCAGCATCACTTGCCCATTTATTTGTGTATTTGGATGCCCATTCGCCAACTGTAGCCCCAATTGCACTTCCAATTACGGCTCCAGCAGCTGCTCCAAAAGGGGCAAATGGACCTGAGAGTACTCCTCCAATGGCTGCTCCAACATAAGCTCCTGCTGTAGCACCACCTACTGTTGCAACGGCTCTATTTGTTTCTTCTGCAACAACACGCCCCAGCACATTATGTTTTTCTTTTCCTTCTAAACCATCTGCTTCACTCCTTCTTTCCCATGCCGTAGTAATCGCAGTATAGGTGCTAACAAAAGCAGTCGCCGTACCTGACGCTCTAGCAGCAACTTTCTTAAAAGCTTCCTTTGGAATGACCATGTTTTTCGATGAATGTTTCACAATTTTCTCTTTGACAACTTCATGTAGAGACATGTGCCCAGTTGCTCTTTTCCACCCAAAAGCTTGTGCTCTCTTCATAAAACTTCTAGGATCCTTAAATTCCTTCCCTAGCTTAGCCTTTTGAGCTTTCAATTCTTTTTGCATATTCCTATACTGCTTAGAAGTCCTATTAATCTTCTGAATGAGTAACCGTGACCATTTAGGACCAATTCTACCTTTAAGAAACTGAGAAACCTTCCTATTATACTTAAACGTATAATGATTCTTCTTTTTTGTGTACTCAATCCGAAGAAGATTAGATTTGTGTGCTGCCACCATGACCGCAAGTGGCGCAAAGGAGTCAAAAGCACCATCCTTTATGGCCTGGAAAAGGCTTTTCCGCTCATCCTTATCTCCTGTGTCCGGTCCATCCGAATTCATATTACTCTCATGCGACAACAACAAATTCAACGCACGTTCACTAATCGAGTTCCCATTCAGCGTCGTACCCGAAGCACTACCAGGTGCATTCACTCCAGACCCCACCGCTTCATTCGCCAACTTCTCTAGCAGCGAACCAGATTCATACCCGCCGATACTGATTTTTTTCGCAGTGAACATGGAATTTATCTGTTCAATATAACCGGATGCAACCTGGCTACTTTCTGAAACAGCATCTAGTTTTCTCGTTTGTTCCTGATCAAATACATGTAGTTTCTCAAGCGTTTGGTCAATATCCTTCTCTGCCATTCGGACCTGATCGACAAATCCATCTTCCCTTAAGTTGGGCAAGGAGACAATGTCGCTCACAGAATAGAGAATCTGATTTGTTTCGTTTGCTAAGTCTGTTGTCATTCGCCTTGCATTATCCAGCGCGCGCGGCAAGTCGTTCTGCAAAAAGCTCTCATTAATATAGCCTGAACTCGATGGTTCAACAGACTGGAGAGCACTTTTCATTCCATTTAACGTGTTCTTAAATTCATCAAGCATAGATTGATAATAGGTCAAAAATGGAATATGGCAGTCCTGATAAAATGCTCGAATTGCCTGTCCACCTTGCCCCTTCAAGGCATCTTCCAGACCAACGATCCCCATGACATCATTATGTATCTTTTCCACTGCTTCCTTTTGCAACTCCAATTTCTCTAGCATGGATTGAAGTTCTGTATGAAGCGAATCTACTTCTAAAATTTTCATTTCACGGTCACCACCCACGTTCATTTAAAAACAGTTAGTTTAATTTTACCAATTTGCCAACTTGTTTAGAATAGGTGTTATGGTTTATGTTTTTTTCTAGATAGCAAGCCCCTACTCCAAAAACTGTAACTTTCTTCCTATCTCTATGGACGGAAATCGAAGTTTCTATAAAACATTTGCTCTAGTATACTTCCTTTTTTTCACATTCCCAATTTATGAAAAGCTGAAACTCTGAATTTTCCAATCACATTTAGTCGAATGGCATTTATATGATCCAAAATGGACTATATAATGAAAAAGTGGCTTATAAATTAAAAACTTGGACTATAAAATAGATAACGCACCATGAGGAGATGTCATATTGACTAAAAAAGAGGGAAAATTCGAGTATTTTTCAGAGACTGCTAGATTATTAATAAGACCATTAAACAAAAACGACTATCAAAACTGGTTAAACGAATATGAAAATAGGTTACCTTCCCAACATCCTTATGATGAAGGAAAAATGGATATGAGTGTATGTACGTTAGAATGGTTTCACAATCTGGTTGATAAACATCAAGAATTGGCACTAGAAGACAAAGCTCATATATTTGGTGTGTTTAGAAAAAATGATGGGACGCACATAGGAATGATCGATTTTTCCATTCTTGCAAGAGATGATTTCCATTGGGGAAGGATAGGATATACGATACATAATCAGTATTGGAGATTAGGTTACGGCAGAGAAGCAGTAAGCGCAGCACTTGCCATTGCTTTTCAACAGTTGAACTTTCACCGCATAGAAGCCCACATTAATTTGGATAATACTCCTTCTATGAAATTGGCAGAAAGTGTTGGGATGGAATTTGAATGTGTTCGGAAAGACTTTATATACGAAAATGACGAGTGGACCGACCATTTAGTTTATTATAAGAACGCTAATTAAGATAAAAGCTTCCATTCCTAAACGAACTAGGAATGAAAGCTTTTCTTCTTACAAAGGAACGACCATTAGTTCATTCCATTCCATTCCCCTTGATTCTTAGAGGACTTTTCTTTTTTCGCTTTTTCTTTATGGGCTTGGTTAGCTGCTGCACTACCTAATTCCTTAGAAAATTCAGCGTCTGTTTGACTAGCGTCAAAGCCTTTTTTATTCTTTTGTTCCGCATCTGTTTTGCCGCTTCTTTTTGCCATGGTGTGTATCCCTCCTTTTTTCGTTTTCGATCTTAGTATGAAAAAGATAAGAGAAATTATACCGACGTCGTAGGGACAGGCACCCCGCCCCACTTCCCTACCATTCAAAATGGGTCAGCGTGCTTGTCCGAGACCACTGAAAAACTGATATCATATAGTGCTTGTTGATTTCGAGCTGTGGATTGGAGCAAATGGCGAAGACTCCAGCGGGGGAGTAGCGACAATGTTGAGACCCCGCAGGGCGCAGACCGAGGAGGCTCAAAGTTCCCAGCGGAAAGCGAAGCCATTTGCGGAAATCAACAGCGGTGTCTATACCCTCAACCCAATCAAATCTATCACCGCTTGCATATATTAGTAGAAACGATAAGGAGGTGAGAAAATTGAAATACTATCATTACAAGAGTGATGAAACGCCCGCTACTGCTTCTTTCCACCATCATAAAAAAGACTCTAAAGACATTACCATCAACGTAAAATGCGGTGAAGGTGGTCGAGACCGCATGACACCAGCATTCCGCGCACTAAAAACAGGCATTCAACCACTAGTAGCAGGTCAATCAAGTAAAATCACGTTTGAAGAAGAGCAGTTCGATATCGGTAACATCTACAACTCTACTAACTCTACGTTTGTACCTCGTGAAAGTGGAGTCTATTATGTAGCAGCAAGCTTTACCTTTGCACCAGATGAAAATGTTCCGTATCGAACAAGAGCAGACATTGTCGTAAACGGCATCACCGTTCAAGTCGATAATGATTACTGGAATCAACTAACAAACCTCAACGTCGTCAATGTTTCAGCCGTCCTCCAACTGCAAGCTGGAGACCTCGTTGAAATTTTCGGCCAAAGCACTACCGACGGTGACATCGAACCCGACATCGAAATTCCAAACTTCGGATTCAGCTCCAATTTCGAAGCATTTAAGGTGTCATAGGGAAAGGCACACCGCACCGCACTGGGTCACCATGACCCACATCCATCCCCTTCACCACAAAAAAAGACGGTACCTCCGCATCCATGTCTTCCACGGAGCGAAGTACCGTCACTTCTTTTACTGTCCACTCACGCCCCTCCCCCAACAGCTCTCTGGTAGACCTCATAGGTAACTTCGTCGTATGAGGTTACGTTGTCTTCATTTGTTAGGTATAGCATGAGGTAGGCTTCTTCACGCAGTTCCTTACTAGCGGAGAATTTTACTTCTATCATCCTTCCGTCTTCATGATATGCGGGCAATGTGTACCAGTAGGTTGTCATAATTTCACCGGAATCCAACTTCATTTCCTCCACAGAAGTGGGCTTTGTAATTTGAACATATGCATTATCTTTTGCTAGTCTATTGAAATCAATGTTTGACAAGACAAGGACGATTCCAACAAGAAGAACGAACATACCACTAACAAAAATTATGAATTTTTTCATCAAGATTCCCCCACATAGTGTTGTTGAATAGTTTTATTAAAGCCTCTAACAGTCACAAAATAGTAAATGGTATAGATGGCGGTGTATGCAAGCATCCAAAGGACAACAGGAACCCGCAGATCCATCATGAACAGCTTGGAAAATGCCGCCAGGGCAACCCCACCGTGGAGCAGACCTAACACGAGCGGTGCCGTAAAGATAACCGCCACTTGATTGCGAACGGTGCGTTTTCGTTCCCGGGTTGAAACCCCAAGCTTATGAAGCATCGCATACTTTTCTTTATCTTCTTCCGCCTCTGTCATCATTTTGAAAAAGATGATACTTCCGGTCGCTACTAGAAATACCAACCCTAAAAAGCTCCCCACAAACAGGAGTGAGCCAAATGCTTCAATTGACTCTTTATAATCCTTTGTGGCACTAGAGAAATTTACGGAGACAGGTGAAGCCTCTAATTGCTCTGACAAAGCCAGCTGATTTTTGTAATCCTCAACCTGCACCGCTTGAAAAGTCCGCTCATCAGATGCGATGCTCCTATACTCCTCATCTGTTACGACAACCGTGATGCTACCAAAGGAAAAGGTATTTAATAATGCTTTGTCATATTGCTTGACGATTGTATGCTTTTTTTCATCAATAACAACCGATTCTTGTTTGATGGACCACCTTTCATCATAAAAGGCGTCAATCATCAGGATTTCGCCTTCCTTGATGCTATGCAGGTCGCTCCACTCCAGATAGCCTGCAACCTTTTCAAACGTAGACTGATTGATGACCGAATATTCCCTTTCATACCCGTCCTCTGTTACACGTATCGCTTTACTTCTAATGGTTTCTTCATGCTCTAACACACTAGCATCAATAGCAATGGGGTCACCTTCCCACATAAAGGTGAACGGCGCATTGTCCAAGACACTTTTTTCCGCATTATAGTAGATGCCGAAAACCCCACCACCCGCAGTAATGGTCGTCGCACTCAAAATGGCGATGATCGTTAGCGTTCTGGCATTGGCGCGGATCCGGTAAAGCAGTTGTGAGACAGTCATCAGATTAAGACCCTTCCAAGCCCAGATCTCCTTCTTTTTCAAAACGGACAAAATAAATACCAAAACACTATGAAAAATAAGGCCAGAACCAATTACGGTTAAAGCAATAATGACTATTGGCATTGCTAGACCAAGCGTACGCCAAATTTCAGAGGTCAACAAATCTTGAAGTGCCAGCCAGTAGGCTCCACCTAGAGCTACGACACCTAATAGCGCTGTAATAGCCCGTGCCTTTGGTATCTCCTCTCCTTTTTTTTCAGCATGAAAGAGATCAATAAGTTTAAATTGATACATAACACGATATCCTTGTAACGATGTAAATAAGAAAAATAATGAAGAACACCAACAAGGTATTTAGTACGGCATCCATCGAAAACGCGAAACCGACAATCATGTTCATATTCATTAATTTCATCAAGATCGACAGCAGGACACGGGAAAGTAAAAAACCGAGTCCGAGTCCGACTACTAGCGACAATACGCCTATCACCATGTTTTCAAAAAAGAGCAAAAATCCAATTGAACGTTTGCGTACACCCAATAATGAATAGAGGGCTACTTCCTTTTTTCTCTTTTTCATAAAAAATGAATTAGAATAAATAATAAAGATGGCCACAAATATCATCAAGACAAATGCTGAGGCACTCATGATTCCTTGGATTTGCTTTGATGTTTCTTCAAGGGCACTAATGTCCCCGCTATATTTAAGCGTCACAAATGTAAAGTAGATGACGATGGAAAAGATGGTGGTACCAATATAAAGGGCATAGCTCTTTACATTACGTTGTATATTCTTTATGGCTAAATCAAATAACGTCATGGACGTCACCACCTAATGTAGCGAGTTCGCTTAATATATGTTGAAAAAACTCCTTACGCGACTTCGTACCGCGATATAGCTCCTTAGACAATTCACCATCTTTTATGAACAAAATTCTGCGACAATAGCTGGCTGCATACGCATCATGCGTCACCATCATGATAGTCGTCTCCTGTTCTTCATTCAGATTACTTAAGCTTGTGAGTAAATCCGAAGCAGACTTGGAATCAAGCGCACCTGTTGGTTCATCTGCAAAGATTAGCTTAGGATTTGTCACAAGAGCACGACTTGCGGCAGTCCGTTGCTTTTGCCCGCCTGACAGCTGATAAGGATATTTATCTAATAAGGAAGAAATACCAAATGTATCTGCCATCGCCTCTACCCTTTTCTTTATTTCGGCTGCCGGCTTTTTTGCAATCGCTAAAGGCAGCAAAATATTTTCCTTTACTGTTAGGGAATCAAGCAGATGGTAGTCCTGAAAAATGAACCCCAGATGATCACGACGGAAATCGGCTAGTGATTCATCCTTCAGCTTTGAAATATTTTCTTCTCCAAGGAAGATATCCCCCTTGGTCGGAGAATCAATTGTCGCCAAGACGTTTAACAAGGTGGATTTCCCAGCACCAGACGGACCCATCACCCCAACAAACTCCCCAGGATGAATCTCAAATGAGATATCCTGAAGCGCGTTAAAGGTATTTGTTCCCTTGCCATATATTTTTTGTACTTTATCTACCACTAATAATGGTTCCATTTATATACACCTCTTTCTTTCGTATGTCCTTACTATACCGGGCCAACCTTACATCAAAATCAACGGTACCTTACAAAATCCTTAAATTAGGTAAAACAGGTGGAAAAGACATACATTTAGTTCAGGCATTGATTTATACTAGTAGAAATGAGATTGGTGGATCAATAAAAGTTAAAGGAGGTGACTGGCATAATGGACAAACCACGAATATTAATAGTGGATGATGAAAAGGATTTATGTACATTAATTAAAACTGCTCTAATAAAAGAAGGATTTTCTGAAATAAGAATAGCTGGGACGGTTAATCAGGGGTGGAACGAGTTCAACGACTTCCATCCTAACATCGTCATTCTGGATGTCATGTTACCTGATGGTGAGGGGTATGATTTATGCAAAAAAATACGGGAGATTTCGCGGGTACCTGTGTTATTTTTATCAGCCAAAACAGAAGAAGTCGATAAAATTTTGGGGCTTGCAATTGGCGGCGATGATTATATTTCAAAACCATTCAGCCCAAAGGAAGTGGCGTTTCGAGTAAAGGCTCAGCTTCGACGTGCAGGCTACAGCACGGTTGGTGCATCAACTTCCAACAAAAATGAAAAGGTGATTTCTGTTGGTTCCTTTTCCATCAATCATGAGGAAACAGAAGTGATGAAAGATGGGAAGATGCTAGAATTGACCGCCAAGGAAGTTGGGTTAATGGCATGCTTTATGAGAAATCCCAATCATATTATTAGTAAAGAGACACTTTTTAATAAAGTGTGGGGGGAAGAATTTTACGGTGCAGACAATACATTAACGGTACATATCAGACGTTTACGTGAAAAAATAGAGGATACACCGTCCAAGCCAACTTATATCATTACTGTAAAAGGGCTTGGTTATCGATTCATCCCAAAGTAGGTGAGCACTTGTGAAATGGAAACTGACCGGACGTTATTTAGTATCTGTACTCATCATTGTCTTTATTGTAATAATCATTAACACCGTCATTCTTATTGGGATGTTCATTCAGCAACAAGGTCAAGGAATGGATGATGTTTCAAGCGATTCCGGAGAGGTGTTTTCCCGTCATTTCAACAAGTACTTAGTGATGGAAAACGGGCAGCCTGCCGTATCGGAAGAAGGGATTGAAGCTTTGCAATCTTTTGGTGCATGGATTCAAATCCTTGATACCAACGGGCATGTCGTCACCTCTGCCCTAGCTCCCGAAAATGCGCCTGAACACTATAGTCCCTTGGAACTTATTCATATTTATAAATACATGGATGATGAGTTTGTCACTTATTTTATTGGTGAGTTTGAACCCTATGATTATCTAGTCGGAGTTCCAGACTCTAAAGAGCAACGTGTCGTCTTCATGCTTGAAGCTGAATCTATTTTCGCTTTTCTTTCTAAATCCTTACTTGTCATTCTTATTGTGGACCTGATCATTGCATCTATTGTAGGGTTACTGTTCAGTTCTATATTAACAAAGCCTATAACAAGACTGATCGACCGTATAACACAACTGAAAAAGCGCAATTTTTCCGTATGGGAAATGAAAAAAATGGGGATTTTCAAGCCTGTATTCACCAACCTGAATGATGTATCCAAGACTCTCCAAGCCCATGAAAATGAACGAACAAAGCTCGAGAAATTGAGAGATGATTGGATCAGCAACGTTTCTCATGATTTAAAAACACCACTTGCTTCCATAAGAGGTTATGCAGAATTACTCCGCTATCAGGATTTAACACCAGAAGAGCGGTTGGAATATGCAGAAGTAATCGAACGTCAATCCATCTATATGAAGGATTTGCTTGATGACTTTAATCTCACAACAAGACTGAGGAATCAAGAGATGCCTCTAGATTTAGAGGAAACACGGGTCGAGAGCTTTGTAAGAGAGATTGTAATTGACCTATTGAATGACCCTCAATTCAGCAAATACCATATTTCTTTTGAGAGTAGTTCACCAGAATCAAACTGGAAAATGGATCGCCATTTAATGAAGAGGGCGATACTTAACTTTATTTATAATGCCCTCATTCATAATGAAGATGATATTGAAGTGAGCATACAAGTTATGTCAGACGGCATCCTAATTTCCGATACCGGAAAAGGAATCCCATCACACGACTTAGAGCATATTTTTGAGCGATATTACCGCGGTACAAACACCCAAAACATTCGTGGCACCGGACTCGGAATGGCCATCGGAAGAGATATCGTCGAAGCACATGGCGGAAAAGTCACCATAACAAGTGAGCTTGGTTGCGGAACAACCGTTAAGGTACTGATGAAGTAGTAGGGACAGGCACGCCGACCCATTTTGCTTAAGCAGAAGGGCCAGGCGTTTCGTCCTACTATAAACGAGTCGAGGAACCTGCCCCTCTACACCACCGGTTTAAACTCCACCACAGAAGACAACTTAATCAAGGTAGACGGCTCTCCAAACGGCAAAGTCGCATCAATGAATTCTTCAAGCTCTTTAACCGATTCCCCCACTACTTTCACTAAATAACTGTATTGACCTGCCAGTCGATGGCACTCCACAACAACCGGATGCTCTCTGCAAAAGTCTCTAAACTTCTTCCCTTGTTTGGTATCAAAGAGAATAAAGGCTGTCACATTCTTATCAAGTTTCTCAGGATCCACAATCGCCCTGTATCCCATGATTACCTCTTTATCCTCAAGCTTTTTCACCCGCTCATTGGTTGCCGGCGTGGAAAGCCCAATCCTCTTACCCAGTTCTGTCATCGATATCCGGGCATTTTCTTGAAGATGACGAAGAATACTTTGATCTATCTCATCCATGCTATATCCCACCCTGTCTTTTAAAATTAAAGTAATATTCTATTATTATAATAAAATCATAAGCCAATTGAATGAAATACCTTCAAATGCTTATGTAAATATTACCACCAAGTCGATAAAATAGAACTAATCTAAAGCAAGGGAGATAACAAAAATGGAGATCTATCAAGCTACCATAAAAGATTTAGAAGCTGTTGCCCAATTGTTTAATAGGTATCGTACTTTCTATCAACAAACACCAGATTTAGATGGAGCGAAGGCATTTATAAAAAGTCGCTTAGAAAACGAAGATTCCGTTATATTCATTGGAAAATCTAACCACGAATACGTCGGGTTCACCCAACTCTATCCCACCTTTTCATCCATCTCAATGAAACGAGCATGGATTTTAAATGACATGTTTGTAGATGCAAATGCCAGAAAACAAGGAGTCGGGGAACAACTTTTACAGAAAGCAAAGGAGTTTGCTAGTGAGACAGGGTCTAAAAGTATAACGTTGGAAACAACACCGGATAATGAAGCAGCTCAGCGATTATATGAGAAAAATGGATACAAGAGAGATGAGGAGTTTTACCACTATAATTTAGAACTTGTGTAGAGGACTCTTTGACCCACTAATATCACACGATAGACAGATTCCGAGGTCATAAAAACTGAAAACCTCCATACTTCTCCCACACCAAGAGACATGTTGCTTCAGCATGTCTCTTTTTTTATTAATTAACGGGTGAAGATGGGTTCATCCTCCCCTTCCCAACCTTCTCTCATATTTCAGAAGTTTTTACATATATTGGACTTAGAAAGTCACCATCTATTAACTTAGTAAAATATAACCAAATGTTAAAAACATATTGCAGTAATGTTACAGGGACGTTACACTGGGTGAAGATTTTGAAATGTAGGAGGAATTACTTTGAATAAATTATGGATTACAATTTTTTTAGCGGGGATGTTGGTACTTACAGCATGTTCCTCTAATAGTGATAAAGAGGCAGTTGCCGAGGAGAATTCTTCAACAGAAGCGAAGAATCAAGATACTTCAGATAGTGAAGCAGCTCGTGTGGACAAGGGCTTATTTAATGTTGAGGTTACCATTCCGGCCTCCATGTTTGAAGGTGAAGATTTAGACACTGTAATCGTTGAGGCTGAAGCAGAAGGGATTAAGGCTGCCAAGAATGATGACGGATCTGTTACTTACAAGATGAGCACGTCGAAACATAAAGAAATGTTGGCTGAAATTAATCAGTCCATAACAGATTCTATAGAAGAAATGAAAACTAGCGAAGATTTCGTTTCGATTCAGGATATCACTCACAATAATTCGTTTACTGAATTCACGATGGTGGTGAATAAAACAACTTATGAAAACAGCATGGACGGATTTGCATCTTTTGCCCTTGGCATTGGGGGAATGATGTATCAAATGTACGATGGAGTTGACCCTGACAAGTATAAGGTCAATATTCTTATTCAAGACGAAGAAACAAACGAAGTGTTTGATGAGATCATGTTCCCTGACGACATGAATGAGTAAGAAGAAGTAAAATCTAGGAGGAAAACTGATGGATAGTTTATTTTTAATATTATTTTTCATTTCATTTTTAGCATTTTTTGTAGGCATGATTAAGCCAAATATTGTTTTATCATGGTCTCCTGAAGCTAAGAGAAAAAGAAAAAATGTGGCGAAGTATTTTGGAATTGCTACTGTAGTATTTTTCACTTTATTTGCAATAACTACACCTGCCACTAGCGATAGTGCAGTTAACAGCGAGCAAATAGAGGAAGAAGATGAAGCTGAGAAAGAAGACAACGAGGCTGTGAAGGAAGAGGAAGAAGACAACGCTAAAAAAGAAGCGGAAGAGCAAGCCAAGAAAGAAGCCGAAGAGAAACAAGCTAAGATAGAGGCTGAAGAGCAGGCTAAGAAAGAAGCGGAAGAACAAGCTAAGAAAGAAGCCGAAGAGCAAGCTAAGAAAGAAGCCGAAGAGCAAGCTAAGAAAGAAGCCGAAGAGCAAGCTAAAAAAGAGGCTGAAGAAGCTGCAAGAAACGCAGAAACAATGGCACAAACACAAGCAGTTCAAATGGCGCAAGATTACCTGAATTACACTGCATTCTCAAGAACTGGATTAATCCAACAGCTAGAATATGAAGGGTTCAGTACTGCGGATGCTACTTATGCTGTAGATAAAATCAGTGTAGATTGGCAAGCCCAAGCAGTTCAAATGGCTCAAGACTACCTTGATTACACTGCATTCTCAAGAAGTGGCCTAATCGAACAGTTAGAATATGAAGGGTTCAGCAATGCAGATGCTACTTATGCGGTGGATGAAGTAGGTCTATAAAAAATTTCGTGGGTAGTGTGACAAATTCTTTCCCCGTATCAATTGAGACATGCAAATCAGCATGTCTCTTTTGAGTTTGGTTGACGGGATTAACATGGGTCGTCGTGCATGTCCCCTCGACTCCCCCTATCCTCCAAAAGCCTCATTTATCGCCTTTTACACAATTTTTACACAATTCCTAAACCTCGTGTTGTACGCTATTTATGTAAGCAAGCAACCATGAGGAGGAGAAACGGTTTGAATCGATTAAACAAAAAAGTTAGAGGCTTATTTATTTTTCTATTCGCTTTTACCCTTGCATGCTCCCACGCCGTACCTGATTCGATGAGCGCTGCCGGTTCTGGTACTTGGAGCTCTCCGTTTACTGTCAGTCAAGCAAACTCCAATCAAAACGGTTCTACTCAGACTGTCGAAGGCTATGTAGTGGGACAGCCCACCGCAACCAATACAGTGGTTACGAGCAATTTTCCTAATGACTACGCATTAGCATTAGCAGACAGCCCGACTGAAACAAACACATCCAATATGATTTATGTTCAAATCCCATCTTCCTTCCGTTCAAGTTATGGATTGCAGAGCAACCCTGATCTAATGGGAAAAAAAATAAAGGTTACTGGTTCTTTAACAGCTTACTTCTCTCATTCAGGTGTTAAAAACGCATCTGCATTTGAGGGAGTTGATGGAGGGACAACAGATCCTACCGATCCTATTGACCCACCACCAAGCTACGATGAATATTACAGTTCTGCAGAAGGAAAAACAGGATCCGCATTGAAAACAGCGCTGCATAACATCATCGACGATCACCAGACTCTATCCTACTCTGCCGTGTGGGATGCGCTACGTAATACAGATGAAGACCCGGCAAACGCCAACAATGTTCTTTTACTCTATTCCGGCCGTTCTCAATCCAAGACCACAAACGGGGGCGGAGTGGACGACTGGAACCGCGAGCATGTATGGGCAAAATCCCATGGTGACTTCGGTACGACACAAGGCCCAGGCACAGACCTTCACCACTTACGCCCAACAGATGTAACGGTAAACTCCTCCAGAGGAAACTTGGACTTTGACAACGGTGGAAGCCAACATGCGGAAGCACCAGGTAACTATTATGACAGTGATTCCTGGGAACCGCGTGATGAAGTAAAAGGCGACGTAGCGCGCATGATTTTCTATATGGCGGTTCGCTATGAAGGAGACAGCGGGGAGCTAGATTTAGAAATTAATAACTTAGTAAATAACGGCAGTGCCCCTTACCACGGCAAACTGTCCGTCCTGCTGCAATGGCACGCAGAAGACCCAGTGGATGCAAGAGAAATCCGCCGCAACAATATCATATTCGAAAACTACCAAGGAAACCGCAACCCATTTATCGACCACCCGGAATTTGCGGAGATGATTTGGTAGAACACTATTTAGGGACGGAACTCTTAAGGGGTTCTGTTCTTTATTTTAATTAAACATCAACGTTTGAGCAGTCGAGGTACCTCCTGAGCTTCAACTGCAGTAAAATACAATTTTTTTTATAGAAAATGACTCTTTTTTTACTTATAAAATTTAGTTCGGACAACTATCCTTATGCTTCGGACAATTAAGAAGGTAAACAATGAGGAGTTCAGACAAATCAACGCGACATTCGGTCAACTTTTGACCACCTTTGGACACCCTAAAATTTCGTTCGGTCAATTACCGTCAATCTTCGGTCAACTATGCTGAAACTTCGGCCAACTTTTCGAAATCTTCGGTCAAAAATCGAAAATCTTCGGACATTTGACTAAGGACTGAGAACTATCCGCTTCATGGATCGAGTGACATGTCCCCGCGCATGAAGAGAACTTCCACATACATAAAATGGCCCCCATTAAATGGAGGCCTTTCACAAGTATAGCTCTTTATCATCCGGTTATTCCTCATTACCATCCAACGTGCCGATGTATTCTTTCACCACTTCATACACATATCCTTGGTTGGCTGTTGCTGTTTCCGGGTTGTATTTGCCCCCGTTCACTTTGTTGTTAGATAGTATTCTTATGCCTAAAAATGCGATATCATACGCGCCCGCGATTTGAGCAGCTGCGGCTCCTTCCATTTCTTCTACGGATGTTCCGTATTTTTCATGGAACCATTTAATCCGATCTACTTCATTATTCCAGACATCTGCAGAGCCGATTGTCCCCTGAACAACTTTCCCTTCCGTATACGTATCTATTACGGCATTGGCAGCTGCAAGCAGTTCTTTGTCTCCTTCATAGTAACGAATCTTTTCGGCATTAGGGTCTTCTCCTGCACTTCCTTCAGAAGCCATCAAGTCCATCGGCTTCCATACAGTTGGATCAATTCCTTGGTTTTCGTCCTTATCCGCTGTCTTTAAGGAACCAAGGTTGGTCGTTCTTTCGCCTAACACGATATCAAAGACATTTAGATCTGCATCATGTCCGCCAGATGTTCCTTGGTTGATGATGGCAATCGGATTGTATCGCTCAATGGCAACTGCAGTAGCTGCTGCCGTATTTTCCATCCCTTTACCGGTTTTTGCAACGATGACCGGGTAGTTATCTAAAGTCCCTATGTAAAAAACAAACGATCCTGATTTTTCTTCCTTCACATTCTCAAGTCTATCTGCAAATTTTTCTGCTTCAATTGGCATCGGTCCTTGAACCATAATCGGCCTTTGCGTTTTCTTTTCCTTACCTGCTGATTCGGTCGTAGAACTGCAACCTGCAAATACCGACACTAACAGTACCGCAATCAATGTTAATGAAGCGAATTTTCTTACCATAATGTTTTTCATACGTAATCTCTCCTAAGTAGTATTTTCCTGCTGCTCTGGTCAAAAGAAAAAGGCCTAGAAAATAGAATAATTTCTACCCTCTACACCTACGAGTTCAAGTATAAATAACGACGCAGACAAATAGCCCTGCATCAAAAGTTGGAATCAGCAAAAAAGCGGATTTCCCCTATACTTTCAATCGTAGTCCAGTTCTTTCACGGGAACCGGGTAGAGACACTCAGACCATATTACCGAGTATATACGAGTAAATATATTTAATTTTACTACTTTCCTAATATAACAAACGCACATTGGAATATCAACGAAAATACGAATATTAATTATAAATACCTATTTAAATGTTCGTCTTTGGTGGGTTGAGGGGACAGGCACGGCGACCCACCAATAGTTTTAAGCACTATTCATAAAAAATAAAGAAAATCATCTCAAATACCTCCACGAGATGGTTTCTTTGCATGAGTCTTTAAAAAGGTGGCACCCACAGGAAAATTCTTGAATTTACGCCTCTGCTTCCTTTATGCTTAATCAGGGGGGATTTTTTATGAAAGAATGGATAGCTACAATAACCATACCACAACTGTTAATCGGTAGTATTCTTTTGTTGGGATTAGCAATCATCCTCAACATCGTGATATACCGAAAATATCGAAATCAACCGAAAGTAGACAAAGGCATGGCACTTGTCTACCACAAACTTAGCACACGCAGAAAATTGATTCGCAACTTGTGGATGGCGCCTATTTTCTTAGGTTTATTGCTACTAGTGATGTACTTGACAGATCAGATGGATCCTTTTGGATTTTTCGTATTCGGCATTGTAACCACTCTCGGGATAGTAGATTGTATTCGCCTATACCGTAGATGGCAACAGGAAAAAAGGGAAGTCCACTAGTGCTATTTGTATAGGTGATTATACTGTTAATATGTAAATTAAAGGAGTGCGGATTGCACTCCTTTTTAAATTCTTCAAATTTATTAGATGTCACAATTCTACTCTTATGATTTTTTCAGTCTAGTAATATCACAATTTTCTATTGAGAATTTCTCTAAAAAATCCAAAGCCTTTTGTGTAACCACTAATTCTCCTTTTAGCGATAGAGAAAAATGATGTCCTGACCAATTTTTAAAGCTCTCCCCTTCAATTTCTATTGTTCCAAGTGGAATAAATCTAGTAAAAGAAGGTAGCTCTTTATTAGGATACAATTCCTCAAATTCATCTGAGGTCGTTACTAAACAATCTTCCAGCTTATAGTCCCTAAAATCGCTCTTTAATAGTTCATTTTTTAGATTATTAGAAATTATGAAAGTAGGTGTGGACTCAATAAGGTCGTCTCCTAGCCAGCCTTCAAACTCATAATGCAAAAATTCAACCTGACCGGATATGCCATCATTTCTCACATTTTCTTCGGTTCCATATATTGTTTGTTCACCATGGCCACCAGAAACTTCTGGTTCCAGAAAATACAGCATCATCTTTACCCCATATCAATATAATATTTGTCGTCTTCCATTACTTTCTTCAAAAACTCTTCTAAAGAATCTGCTATTTTAATCTCGTCGTAATAAATCGAATTATTTTTCTCCTCACTCAAATCAATTAATAACAACGCACTTTCATTTGCTTCAAAAAATATTAATTTCCCATCTTCAAGTTCTTCATATACTTCTATATCAGGATAAAATTCAAAATCATTCACTTTTAATCTGGCATCCCTTATAGATGCTGGTCCCATAATAAGATTGATATTATATTCCGATTTTTTCAAGAACCCATAACCAACTTCTATAAGGAACTCTCTCAATTCATTAGGAAAACTTAACCCAAGGGTTGACTCAACTTCTTCTATTTCTTTTTCACTTACAGGGAAAAACTGATTACCTACTTGGTTTTTAATAAAATTATATCTCTTATTATTT
Organism: Bacillus sp. m3-13; assembly: GCF_000175075.1. Taxonomy (NCBI): domain Bacteria; kingdom Bacillati; phylum Bacillota; class Bacilli; order Caryophanales; family Bacillaceae; genus Bacillus; species Bacillus sp. m3-13. The sequence continues at coordinate 112,104 of NZ_ACPC01000049.1, read as the reverse complement.
CCCCCTTTAAATAAATCATTTGCAGGAGAGTCGGTACCATGAATTCCTGATTGATGTTCATTAGGGAATTTTGCAGGATGAATATTCCACCACTCATGTTCTCCTTTGAAGCTCACTCGTCAGGTAGGATTCATCGATAAATCCCCGTGAATCTCCCTCCAGCCCGTCCATCTCAAATTGAATCTGTTGAAGCTTCGATTGAAAGTTTGCGAGAAACGTTTGGAAGAACTGCAAAAATGGAAGATGCGCGTATTCAAAAAATCGTCTATTCGCGTTGGCTCCCTTACCGCGAAAGGAATCCTTTGAACCGACAAAAGACCGAATGCTATTTTCCACGCCATTTAATTGTTTGTCTAATTGCGACAGTTGCTGGGTCATCCCTCTTATCCCCTCATGCAGAGATGACACATCTAAAACCTTCATCATTACCCTCCTCTCGCTATTATTTTACAAATACTGTATATACATAACTATCACATTTTGACCTATTTGGAGAAATTCCTGCATAGAATGGCAAAATGAGAGATTTGACCTATAAAAAGAATTTGATAGAAAGTCTTGAAGCGTTCCTAAAGGGTTTCTCACTTCCATATAGAATATATCAATTAAAGAGTTCTTAAATAGATACGGAGTTGATCCTGTGGGGGAAATAATACATATTCGCGGTACAAACCTTTATGTGGAGGAGATTGGAGAAAATAACGAGGATGCCTTGTTGTATTTGCACGGTGGTCCTGGCGCGAGCTGCATTGATTTTTGTTATGAACAGGCAAAATTGTTAGGGGAAAAACTGAGAGTCATTACATTGGATCAGCGCGGTGTGCTTCGTTCCGATCCAATCAAGGAAGATACAGATTTTGGTTTGAATGATATTATTGCAGACTGCGAGGCTTTAAGAAAGCAGCTCGGCATTCAATCATGGACCGTCCTAGGCCATTCAATTGGCGGTTATATTGCACTAAAGTATGCACACGAACATCCGAATTCTGTAATAAAAGTAATCTATGAGGCGCCAACCTTTGATTTGAAATTATCTACTCTATCAATGATTAAACGAGCCCTCCTACTATTGGATCCTGAACACGAATATAACCGTTACATCCAACAGGATTCCTATACTACCAAGGAGCTCTGGCATGCGATAGGTAAGGTTTATCAGGAATTAGGAGAGAAGAAGGATTCTATCTATCTAAAATCATTCGAGCCCCATGAGTTAAACCGCATCTACGAAAACGCCCAACTTCCTCCTGAAAATTGGGGCCGCTCACAGAAATATACCCATATGCTCGAGGAAGAAGGCATGATATTTGAAAGCCTGCTTCCCATCATTCCATTGGTAAAACAGCCCTCCCTACTTTTACACGGAGAGTTTGATCCAGTCTTATGTGAGCACCAGAAAAAATATTTCATGGACAACGCCCCTTCAAGCAAAACAGTTGTATTTGAACACAGCGCTCACTTTCCCCGATTAGAGGAACCGCAAAAGTATCGAGACGAAGTGGTGAGTTTTGTATTAGAAGCCGTTCCAAGTCAGTAAATAACAGAACATTATAAAGGAGGAAAATCAATGAACCGCATAAATATCATCACACTTGGCACAAAGGACATCATAAAGGCACACCAGTTTTACAAAGACTTAGGTTTTGACACGTCCATTAGAGGATCAGAATCCGCTCCAGCCATTATCTTTTTCAAAAATGAAGGAACACGGATTGCGCTTTATCCGGTAGAAGAACTAGCGAAAGATGTGAATGAGCAGCAACCTCCTGAGATCCGAAGTGGTTTCCCTGGAATATCCCTGGCTTACAATACAAAATCCATAGATGAAGTGGATGAAGTCATGAAGAAAGCGGAGTTAGCGGGAGCAACCATCCAGAAAAAGCCGCAGAAAACGGACTGGGGCGGCTATAGTGGTTACTTTACCGATCTTGACGGATACTATTGGGAAGTTGCTTACGGAGAGTTTTGGGAGTTTGATGAATCGAATATGTTGGTGATTGAGGATGTGTGACTAGCTGAATAAAATTTGATTTTTGAAAATAAAATCACACAGTATATAACACGCAAAAAAGGCTCAGAGTTTATCGCTCTAAGCTTTTCTCTTTTTAGTGAATGTTTACTTCTTAATAAATAGTGCTTTTAAAATTGTTTTTGCCATTGACTCTGATTCTCTATGGATACTGACCCTATCTAAAAAAGGAAAATCATTTGGAGTAACTGATAACTTTGCAAGTGGTCTTATTCTTTCTTCACATACCCACTCATCTCTAATACCACCTTGTCTAAAATGGTGCTTTGGAAAGAAATAAATGGTACCGGCTGTCCAAGAATTTCCTACATCATCATTATTCACAGAAAAATAATAATAACGTTTAATTCCTTTGTTGGTAGGTACAGTTAAACAAAGGTTTCTTATAGAACCTAAATATCCTTTTCTATTTTTTACGGAAAAAAATAACGACCATACTCCGTCAGTTGAGGCAAAAACAGCTTTTATAGGTTTACCATTAAAGAGCGAACTATTTCTTGGTTCAAAATCATTTATTAAGGCATTATTAGAGCCGTGCACTAATACATTTTTATTCTCAATAACGTAGTTCAAAAATAAAAATAATGGGTATTTACTCTGAAAAGGAATATAACTGCCATCCCCTGCTTCTATGTATTTTTGAAACATTTCATCAAACTCATTAATCGCGTCCTCAGGCAATTTTAACTCTTCTATTTTTAAGAGTTGGGTTTTATCAAGTATGAACTTTTTTATAATGCTCAGCATTCATATATTCCCCCTCTTGCATACTTCAAAGGATTCCGTTTTCGTCCACATTATCTGAACTACTTACGTTATGACCTGTAGCTTTTTTAGTTTCTAAAAGTATAGAAGACCATTTAATAAAAGAAAAAGAAAGAAACAAAGCATCCCAGAAGTATAGAACATGATGCAAGGAAAAAAGGGTTTATGTAACTTATCTTTTCTTCATTAGAGGATGAAGCAAATCCCCCTAGATTCTGAACAGCTACAGTAGCTGCTCCAAATGTAGAAGCACCACCACTATACGTGATAAACGCAGCGACAATACTTGTAATGAAGGCGACATTACTAAATCGAAAGCCAAAAAAGTGGGAGATCATGAAGATAATACCGAGTAAGACAACTACGGTTAAGAAGAAATAGAGAAAGAGCTTTTTCATTTGTATGAACCCCTTTCTAAATGAAGTGATTTAGATAATATACGGTTTTGAAGTTGGAAAGTTCCATAAAAAAGACCATAGCTAATCAATTAATGAGCTATGGCAATTAATATAGTTCTCTTATCGCATTCAATTTTTACGTTCATCCAAACATCCCTTTAATTGATCTTATAACCTTTAAAGCTTCTTTGTTCTTTTTCTCCATCTTGGTTTCTCCTTTTAGCCTGGTTAGTTTCTTTGGATTCGCCTTCAGTACTTTAGGTTTCTCCATTCGCTATCCCTTCTTTCTTCTATTATTATACTGACTTAAGCTACAATCAAATTCGTTTTCATTTGTATTCTCGTAATGTTTTACAGCCATCTTGTAGTATTCCACAAGGTCTCTCGGACTGAATGTTATTTCATTACATTGCTTACATTCAAAAACAGGGAAATTATGGATAACCAACTCGATATCTTCGAATTCTTCTTCGATGGTGATTTTTGCAGGTAGAGCAAACTCACCGCACATGCACTCTCTACTTGTCACCGGTTTTGTATCCCGCATACTTGATCACCCTTTCAAAGTTAACTTTATACATATAAATATAGTTATTTATTCCCATGATGGACATCGACGACACTCTATATTCAAAGAATATTCAACCGATAATTAAACATCTTCACATTTTCACCCTGATAGGATAAATGCTCTGCTTGCCAGTACCGTTAGCACTTAAAGTAAGAAATTAATTATTTTGTATGATATTAACTACTAATTGATGGTTATGTTAAATATAGTAATAGATAACTTATTGAAACGATGTTAGAGTAACGCATTGTAAGATATTAAATTTACACAAGGAAGGAGTCACATGGATGGCTAATTTAGTAAAAAAATTGAATTATGACCGCCCATTTTGTGATCAATATCATGAAGTTGAGGTTTATAATGAAGAGTCCCAGTCAGTAATAGAAGGAAATATTGTTACACATGAAGAAACTTATTATTTCTGCCCTAACGAAAATGAAGAGTTTATCCCAGCAAAAGTTATGTACGAAAACTTGTTGTCAGCAAGAGAAGCATATAGAAAATTATAGAGAAAGCTAATTTACTTCAGCCTATTGAATTGTTACAAAATTAAGAGGGAGGAATTATACGCTTATTGAGCAATAATCCCTCGCCTCTTAACTCTTTATATCGACAGGATCATTAGTTGTTGAACTCTTATTTTACCCGTTGTTGCTTATGAAGAAATACATAAAATTTAATAGTACAATTATTAGAATTATTGCTACTATAATTTTCTTCATAAAAGTTCCTCCTCTTTATCTCTTATATGACCAATATCAATAGAAAAAAGAAGTTATTCCTGGCGGCTAATTAAAACTATTATTCTTTAACATAGACTCCAGTAAATCCAGTTCCCTAACAAGAGGCTCTTCATAACTTTCAACTAAGTCAGTCTCTAGATAAGCTCGCAAAGCCCCGTTTATATGGTGCTTAAATACTATCGTTTCTTCACCTGATTCCAGGCTGGATTTTAAAGCTTGCAATTTATGTAGTAAGGTATCCAGAAATGCATGCTCTCTTAAGTCACTTTTATGTATTACTAAATGAATAACCTTCTGAATCTGTAAGATAATCTGAGTTTGTTCCGTCATAAGTAACACCTCATCATAACATGGAACCTTTCCTTATTTCCTCGATTACCTCCACCATCCTCCCCCTAACCCGCTCCAACTCCCTAACATCCACTTCCCCCACAACTTCCTCCCTATAAAACTCTCCAAACCATTGCCCCTCATACCTCGGTACCACATGCATATGGTAATGAGTCAGATCATTAAACACTCCACCATTTTGGTTAATGGTAATGCCGTCTGGTTGGTAGAGGCGCTTCAAGGCTTTGGATATTAATATAGAAGCTTTCATAATTGCATTGGCCGTTTCGTCATCGAGTTCGTCGACATCTAGGTAATGTTGTTTGGGCAGGATTAAGGTATGACCCTCGTTAAACGGGTCGTGGTCTAGTAAGCATGTGACATAGTCATCTTCGTAGACCATATAGATGGTTTCGTTTTTGTTGGCTAATCGGCAGCCTAGGCAGTCTTCATGTGCCATCTTCCTCACCCCTTTACATTCAAAATAAACCCTTTATCCCCAAACCCCTTACTAAAATACTCCCCCTCCAAGATCCCATAAATCGCACAGTCCTTATACTGACCTTTGGAATTCCGAATCATATCTCGCACAATCCCCTCTTGCACCATCCCTGCCTTGCTCATGATGCGGCCGGACGCTGGGTTGTCGGTGTTGTGAGCAGCGGCAATCTTATGCAGATTCATGTGCCGAAAGCCAAATTCGATCACGGCGCGCAGCGCTTCTGTGCCATACCCCTGATTCCACCACCGGTAACCGAGGGAATAACTCACCTCGCAATTTCCGGTTGCCTCATCAAAGTCATACAAATCAATCTCGCCAATCAGCTCTCCACTATCCTTCAACTTCACTGCCCAATAACAAAAATCTTCCTTCTCATATTGCGAAACAATACCCGCCACTCTCTCAACCGTCTGCGAAACATCTGTATGCGCCGCACTCACTCGATTGTCCGACACCCGCTCATCTGAAATCCAGTGATCAAACACCTTCTGGGCATCGCTGAGCTCGAACTTTTCCAAGATTAGTCGTTCTGTTTCTAGTTTTGGTGTTCCTATGTATGTAATCACTTTGCACCTCTTTAGTGGGACGAAAATCACTAATCCCTTCTTTTTCTATATTTCATTTTTCGACACAACTTGAATAAATCCTGTTTTTTCCTTTTCAAAAAAGAGAGGAGCAGCCTAATAGACCACTCCTCTTGTTCCCACTACGTATTCAACACACAGATTCTATTTCAAGATCACAGTGGGGCATAAACTACACCTCAGGAAGCATCAGAGTAACTAAACATTTATCTAATCATAAAAATACTCAACTAAGTATGTATCTGCTTCATCACTTAACTCTTGTAAACTTTTAATATTCCTTTTTAAAATTCTATTTTTAAATGAAGGAACAGTATGAAAATAGTTCCACACATTATCTACTGGCGCTACATATATAGCTTTACGTGATTTATTCACTATATCTTCCTTGATGCAACCATCTACTTCTTTAAGAATTGCAAGTGCTTCATTCGCCTTTACCCTTCTTCCATAAAAAAATACCAAATATTTTTCCAATTCCTTAGAGGTCATGTTTTTCGCTGCATTTATTTTAGCTTTAGTCATAATTACCACCTTTTTTTCTCTAATTTTAGATATGAATGAAAAGATAAATTTAGATTAATAGTACGTGCAAGCAAATACCGTAATTTTACCTTAAGTTGCTAATCGCAATATTCAGATAACCCCAAAAATTTACAATTACAATCCAATCTTATTTAAATTATTGTATTATTGATTACATTTCAGGTTCAGTAGAGGCGCGGGTACTATACTGAAAATAATCTGTATTGCTACCATAAACTATATTTGACGGAAAATGTAGATAATAATTGAAAAACTCTAAATTTTGTATTATCATTGAAATAATTCAGTAATGAAGGCGCCTTGCAATTTTGGTGTGAGGGAGATAAGTTTCCGTTTGTCAAGCTGAATTATCTTCAGTACTTCGACAAATAACCAGACTACTTCTACGAGTGTAACCAACATTTCCACCTCTGGGAGGTCAACTAAACTTATCACAGTTATAATGTACTCCTTTATATTATAATTGAATTGTTTAATGAACCAGTGGTCAACGGGCCATTCAAATCTTTTTTGGATCCCAACAATGTATGCTAGGAGGTTTACTGTTATGAAACAGTGTAATAGGCCACGACAATTACATAACCTCCCTAGCTCTTCTGAGATTGACTGGTCGAAATATGAATCTACGAATTATCTACATTTTGACTCTCCTATTTACATTAATCACATAAAGAAAAACATAACAAATCCCGGATGGGTTAAATCACATTCCTTTTTACCCTCAATACATTTTAATATTACCTTCAATAAGTATGTAACAATTTCGAAAGATAAAGCCCTTCCTCCCAGCCAGAGAAAAGAGAAAAAGAAGAAAGTACGTGAAATCTTTTATGCTAGTCATCAAGACCGCTTTATTTATAAGTATTATGGAGACTTATTAAATCACGCTTATAACAAATACGTAGAAATAAACGAAATAGATGACGTGGCTTTAGCATACCGGAATAACAAACCAGGTAAAAACAATGTAGATTTTGCTTATGAAGTTTTTGACTTCCTTTTATCACAAAAGAAAGCAATAGTTATCTCATTAGACTTCACTAAGTTCTTTGATTATATAAACCATCTAGAACTAAAGAAAAATATCAAAAATGTACTTGAGGTTGATGAACTTCCAGAAGATTGGTATAAAATATACAAAAACCTTACTCAGTTTACTTATGTAAATAAAACTGACGTAGATAACTACCTAAAAGATCATTATGGTATTAAAAATCTTAATGAACTTTTAGAGAATAAGAAATTAACCAGAATTATGGATTCAACCGAGTTTCGACAATTTAAAAAGAAGCATTTATATAAAAATAAAAAGCCATTTGGAATTCCACAAGGTTCAGGTATGAGCGCCGTTTGTTCCAATGTTCATTTATTAAATTTTGATAAACATGTTAAACAATGGGCTAAGACTCATAATGCTCTTTATAGAAGGTACTGTGACGACATGATTTTAGTTATACCCACTGAAAGTATCTCCTCAAAAATTTTAGATGAACTAAAAAATGGAGTATTTGATCTAATCCAGCGCTATAAATCTAGTGGGTTAAACATTCAAGAAGAGAAGACTGAAATACGTATCTTTAAGGACGGGGGAATTTTTGATGAGAAAGGTACCAAAAGCTCTTTAGACTACTTAGGAATGGTTACAGATGGTCAGGTTGTTCGGATTAGAGAAAAAAGCCTATTTAAGTATTATTGTCGTGCTTATCGTAAAGCCTCATCCATGCGTCGCGTTGGTTTAGCAACAAAGCGAAAAAGTCCCCGAAAAGAATTATATAGAATATATACCCATTTAGGATTCAAGTATAAGGACAGAGGAAACTTCATTACCTATGCCTATAGAGCACATAAAATCATGTCAAAGCTACCAACAAAAAGCTTAATTCGTAATCAAGTAAAACGACATTGGATAAAAATTCATAATAAGCTCTTACAGTAATTAAGCCAGTGGTGTAAACTCCACTGGCTATACCTATTCAACAATGATTTTAATTTTAATATATACTCCTTCTATAGCTCTCCTATTCATGACTTAAAATATATTTCCTCTATATAAATTAATTTACAATATACCTCTCTGGCCCCTTAAAGACTTCCTTCACATGCCAGTAAATGAAGTCATCCTTTGGGTAGTAATTTGTCTCTATCGGTTTTAATATCTCATTTCCGTGGTATCTCATCAGCCATTCATCAAAGCCATTGGTGCCATGCGCATCCTGTGAAACAATCATTCTACAATCATTGTTAATGGTAAAAACGCCTCTATCAAAAAGCTTATGGTGCAGGGAGCATAGGGCAATACCGTTCTCCTCGACATCTGGGCCTCCAGCTTGGTGCCACTTGATGTGGGCAGCTTCTACTCCAACCAGCGTATGTGCCAGCCTGACATTAAACCCACAAACAGCGCAACTATACCCGTAAGCTCTAAGTATCTTATCTCTAAATTTCGAGTCTCGCTTTCTCTTTTTGGTATAGGTAAATGAGAAGTCCAGTCCAACCGCACTCAAAATATCATCATGTATGGAAGCAGGAAAATGTTGCTCAAGAATTATCTGAGCAAGCTCCGGAATAAGATTCATATTGTCTTTTAACGTCTTATATACATCAGGGATAAAACCACCTGCAACAGCTTCCTCAATCAACTTTCTATTATTTGGACTTGATAGGTTAACAGGCTTATCCAATTCCCAAATGCCATCTCTCGAAAGTCTTACAAACGGTTCTTCCGGATGATATGACTTCCTGATCGGTCCAAAATCCACTAACAACTGCTTAAGATCCTGTCCTGCTTGCTCATAAGGTAAAAATCTCGGATTGCCTTTCTGCAATTGTCCCAATGCATACAATAAGAGTAAAGGTTTATGTGGAGCCCTTTGATTCCCCTTTTTCCAAATGGCTAGGTTGCTAATTGAGTTTTTTATTTCATCAAGATTCATTCTGCTTACCATCCTCGACTTCTATTAAAAATACCTTCTCTTGGAATCCTCCACGCTTATCCGCTTTTTCTTTTCGAACTTCCTCTACTTCTTCCATAGAAAAACCATGATAGTTTGCTAGAGCATGGATAACTTCTAGGAGATCAGCTAGCTCCTCCACTGCTTCCTCGTTTGATTTGGCTGCGCAGTACTCGTCCAGTTCCTCATAGCTTTTTTGTTTAAGGCATTTTATGTAATCATCGTCATTTAATCTTTCTATTGTGTACTTTTTTCCTGTCGCTTCAATGATTTGTGGTATTTTGTCTCGGACTAGTTTGTTGTAGATGGGCATATTACATACCTCCGTTAAGAATTACTTTCTCAAAATGATTTCTTCGTTTACCATCCATAGAAGATACTCTATTTTTCTATTTCTTTCATTAGCATTCTTTAATAAGGGCATACTAGTTTTAAAGATTCCATGAATCAAAGTTGTTACTAACGCGAAACATATTACAATATAATATATTTGCAGATTAACAAAGGATTTATCAATCGCTGGTAGTAAGAGAGCTAAGGTTGTAATGAATATAGCCAACGTAGTAAAATTATTAGTAATATCTTCTTTCTGACATTGAAGTAGGATCTTCACTTTCTTTAAATCTCCAATTGAACTTATCTCTTTTAATAGGTTATATGCAACAACCTCATTTTCCACATCTAGTAATTCTTTGGTAGCTTTCTTTATGCTTTCTTGCATCACAAACTTTTCTAGCTTTAAACCTATATCTTTCCATTTCTCCTTTGTTGCTTTAATGTCTTACTTTCCCACTACCTCCAACAACCGCTCATGTATCCCCTGCCACTCTCCATTCAGATCCACCGTACAAACCCTAACATCAAACCCATGCATCCTGTATTTCAAGTCAACCTTCTTATGAACCTCTGGATACAACAACACACCACCCGCTTTTCTACCTGAGAAGTATTCTTCATTCTTTAAGTAAGCAAAAAGCTGATACAGGTGGGCACTTCTCACGGTCTCTTTTTCCCATTGTTCAGAGAAGATATCCTTATAAAACTTTGTATCTATGATAAATTTCTTGTTATCATATTCCAACGAAATATCTGTAGTCATTTTTGGTAGGAGTGTTGTCTCTTCTCCTTCTGCTGGCCAATACAATGATTCGCTCTTCGCTTTAGATCCTCGAATTTCTTTTCGATAAAAGTTCTTCACGAAATCCTCAAAAAGTTTGGCTAGCTTTCGGTGTTCTCGGGAATAGTCTTGGAATTGTTGTTCCGCTTGACCTTCATGGAGTAAGGAGTTTTCCCAGATAAACTGACTGATATCTAGCAAAAATTGATAATGTTGATTGTTACGGTGTAACTTAATCTCATTAAATAACCTACTAGAAACCTTAATCAATGAAACATCACTAAAATAAGGAAGGATTTTAGTGATTTCTTCTTTACATCCTCTCTCTAATTGATCCAATTTCGAAAGATGGTATAAGGTAGTCTTAATAATTTGGTTATGTAGGATGTCATGGGTCATTTCATCTTCGAGGATGTGCAGTTTACCTCTTCTGTAAGAGAAGGTTTCCATTGATTCCTTAAAGAGGATTTTTCCTCGGATAATACCGGACTCATCCGTGGTTTGGATATACTCCTTGTAAAAGCCCTTTTTAATAAGGGCTTTTACTTTAATCAGCAATACTTTACTTAGCAGATTTACTAGGTCATTCTCATCTTCTCCAAACACAGAAATAAAGTCCTTTTCTTGCGGGTGGTTCCAGGCATAGGCAAGCATGTAATAAATGTTTTTAATCGGTATACGGCTATGATTTTCGGATGAGATCATCGACCTTATCCTCCTGGTCAAACCAATATTCTGCAAGCAATGGTTTTATTTCCAACCGAACTACTCGTTCATACCAAGCTTGTTCATCTGTTATTTTCCCATCTGGAGAGAAATAGCTGTGGCCAATTTCAAACCCCTTACCTAAATTCACCACATCACCGGCTATTTCCTCATTCACTTCTTGCATAAAGGAAATGATTTTCTCAATGAACCCTTGACTGACACCTTTTGTCTTCAAAAATTCTGTAAACGCAGGTGTGGTAAAGCCAGGTACGATATCAATAAAAGCAAAACGTCTTCTAAGGGCATAATCAACAAGTGCTAACGAGCGGTCCGCTGTGTTCATTGTTGCTATCACGTAGACATTTTCAGGAATATAGAAGGTTTCTTCTCCCTTGCTGTATGCTAGCTTAATGGCATAGTTACTTCCGCGCTTATCTGCTTCAATAAGCATCATCACTTCCCCAAAGATTTTGGAGAGGTTTCCACGGTTAATTTCATCAATAATAAAATAGAAGTTCTCTTCCGGCTTCTCTTTTGCTTTTTTACAAAATGCATAAAACAATCCATCTTGCAGTTTGAAATGACCTTCTTCATTTGGCTTAAATCCTCTAATAAACTCTTCGTACGAGTAAGATTGATGAAACTGAACCATTTCAATGTTTTCTGGCTGCTTTTTCTGCATATGCAAATAAGCAAGTCGCTTTGCTACAAAGGTTTTCCCAACACCAGGCGGTCCTTGAAGAATGATGTTTTTCTTGTAGTCTAGCGACTCAATGGAATCTTCAATCTTTTCTAAATCCATAAAAACATCTTTGGAGATATCATCTACTGTGTATGGTTTTACTTCTGGTTCTTTCACCATAATATCTGGTTGCGGAGATACTCTATAGGGATCCTTTTCTTCAATCCGGTTTAAAATTGTCTCCACAAACTCTTCATAATCGGTGATATCCGTTAGTGTCTTCATATTAACCGGTAAGTCGGAGACATCCCATTCCCCTTGCTTTTTCCACTCCACCTCACGAACAGATTGTTGGTACCCATTCTCAGGATCATAGTGATAATCAGATGTAATTTCCCCCATCGCAATGATTTTACTAACGCCACGTTTTATGAGGACAATGTCTCCTTCCTTCATCTCGCGGACAAACTGTTCATTGGCAAGAGCATCATTTGTCGGCGTGTGCTCTGTGTTATAAAGCTCCCTTAGCTTTTCCGTAATTTCTCGTTTGTTTTTATACTTCCGCAAATCACCTAGCTTGTTCCAGCCAATTGAGATGTTGCCTTTACTAATGTAATTGTCCCAGAATTTATTGTTTTCACCAGCAGACATTAACCAATATCTTGGTGCAGCAAATTCTTCTTCATCTTCCACTTTCACTTTACTCTTTTCAAAAACAAAGCTTAGAAATTGGTCTACTTCATAGTTAACCGGCAAGTCAGTAAAGCGGCCTACTATCGTTTCGTACTTATTAGAAAGTTGGTTTGTCTTCAACACATTCTGGAATTTCATGAATTTTCGTGCAAAAGTATCTCCACGAATATACCCAGGATCAAGTCCTAATACATTCTCTACCGCTACTCTGTCTCTTTGGTTATAGAAGCAGTATTCTTCAGGAAAAATGTTTCCTATAATCTCACTAAGCGCGTTGACACTAATACCAAAAAGCTTATAATCCTCATGTTGCAAAAACTTATCCATTCTTGTTTCAAGAGGATCTTGCCCGTGAACGAGGTAATGGAAACTACTACGATATTTCTCAATAGGAGCATTCATAAAACCAAAAGCCCTGCTACGCGCAATAGCCATTCGGTAACTATTTACATGGGCACCGATCTTCTGAAAATCCTCCCACTCCATGTTCAAAATAAATTCTGGATCTTTATATTGTTGGAAGTAGTTATATGCCTTTGTTATGTACTCCACTTCCGTCAAAAAGTTATCTGCCTCTTGCTTATAGTATTGAAGGTAGCTTTCTAGTACATCCATCTTTGTCTTTTCTTCTAGCTTAATAGGATTGCTCCAAAACCGATCTATGTAACCAAACTCTTCATCAGTCAATTTATAATTCGTCATTTGCGGTGCACGAATAATTAATAGTTGGCTAGTCTCCGGGATTTCCTTCAACTTGTGACGCAACAACATTCCCTCTTCTTCTGATAGTCTACAATCAAGAACCATTAACTCAACAGAAGGGTAATTGTCCCCTACTACATTTGGTTCATTTACTACCTCTGTTAAAGCGATAATCCCCCCACTATTTTTCTCCTCACCATCAGATCGCCATATAAAAACCTTGTCACCAACCTTAATGTCATTACTAAAGTGTTTCTGCCTTATACTCCAATCAATCACATTTCCTTTTCTTACATAATCATTAATATCATGAAGGTGTGGGTACTTCTCATTATCTATCGTAAACCGCTGTGGGTTTCCTTGAAAAATCCAGAATGACATACTTGTTGCCTCCTTGTTTCTTCTTTATGTAATATATTTCGACAAAAAACCAGCATTTTCCTGCTTAAACAGGAAATTCGCTGGATAATTTATGCTTTTCCCCTTTACTTATCCCCTCCACTAAAATAAGCTAAAATTATATTAAGAAATGTAATAAAGGTGGTTCTATCATGAAAAAAACAGTACATGTAGTTGGCGCAGTAATTGAAAATGAGAAAGACGAATTCTTCTGCGCTTTAAGAAGTCCGGAAATGTCTTTACCTAACTATTGGGAATTTCCAGGTGGAAAGATTGAGGTTGGAGAATCTCCTGAACAAGCGTTAATTAGAGAATTTAATGAAGAGTTTGCTTGCAAAATTCACGTGGGATCAAAAGTAGAAGATACCACTTACGAATATGACAAAGTTATTGTCCGACTTGAAACGTATGAAGCAAAGCTTGTCGATGGAAAACCTACTGCACTTGAACATGCTGAGACAAAATGGGTACCAAGACAAGACCTTTTAAAGTTGGAGTTTGCTCCAGCGGATATTCCTGCAGTAGAGAAGCTTGTTAAAAAACAAAATTAAATGAAATGATGTGGGGTTTAGTGGAGCAATTACAACTAATTCAAAAGATTGAAAACTCCCTTTACAAGGGCTTTATCGATCAAAGCAGGCCAGTGTCTGCACAGTTTAAACCAAAGCTTTTAACAAACAAACATCATGAAAATGTACTATCTACATTACTCCAAGAACTGAAAACATGTAAAACCTTTACTTTTTCTGTTGCCTTTATTACAGAAGGTGGTTTAGCAACCTTAAAAACAATGCTCTATGACTTAAACCGAAAAGGAATAACAGGTCGTATATTAACTTCAACATTCCTAAACTTTAACCAGCCAAAAATGTTTAAGGAACTTCTCAAACTAGACAATGTTGAAGTTCGTCTAACAAGTGAAAAAGGCTTTCATTCGAAGGGCTACATCTTTGAGCATGATGACTATTACTCTTTAATTGTCGGAAGCTCCAATTTAACAGATAGTGCATTAAAGGCTAACTATGAATGGAATGTATTTCTAACTTCTTTAGAAAGTGGAGAAATCATTAACCATTTTAGAAATCAATTTGAGGATGCTTGGACAGCAGCAATGCCTTTAACAGATGAGTGGATAGCTAATTATAACCAACATTATGAACTGCAACCTTTTGTAAAAAATTCAAGTACCAATGCTTTGGAACTTAATGCTGCGTACCTAACTAATGCACTCTCTGATAGCCTATTAATTCAGCCAAATAAAATGCAAACTGCCGCATTAGAGCAACTAAAAGCTGTTAGGGCAAAAGGTGCGCAGAAAGGGCTAATCATTTCCGCCACGGGGACAGGTAAAACGTTTCTTTCTGCTTTTGATGTAAGGAACTTTTCACCTAGCAAAATGTTATTTATCGTACATCGTGAGCAAATTTTGAAGAAAGCCATGCAAGATTACCGTAAGATTCTCGGTGGGCTTGAAGATGAATTTGGAATTCTTTCTGGTAACACAAAAAATGTTGATGCTAAATACTTGTTTGCAACAGTCCAAACTATTTCTAAAGATAACTATCTTCAACAATTTGAGAAAGACCAATTCGATTATGTCTTAATAGATGAAGTACATAAAGCAGGAGCTCAATCTTATCTCAAAATAATCAATCACTTCACACCAAAATTCTTGCTTGGCATGACAGCAACGCCTGAACGAACTGATAACTTTAATATCTATGAGTTATTCGATTACAACATAGCATATGAAATCCGCCTTCAAGCAGCATTGGAAGAAGATATGCTTTGTCCCTTCCACTATTTTGGAGTATTAGATTATGAACAAAATGGGCAAATGATTGATGATGCAACTGAATTGCGAAAATTAGTTTCTACAGAGCGCGTAACTCATATTATTGAGAAAATAAAATACTATGGATTCTCAGGTGATCGTGTTCGCGGATTAATATTTTGCAGTTCAAAAGAAGAGGCTAGGACCATATCTGTAGCGTTGAATGAAGAAGGACTAAAAACACTTGCTCTAACAGGGGACAATTCACAGGAAGAGCGTGAAGAGGCAATTCAAAAACTAGACAGTGGTGAGCTGGAGTACATATTAACCGTTGATATTTTTAATGAAGGAATTGATATTCCTTTCCTAAACCAAATTGTGATGCTCCGCCAAACACAATCGAGCATTATATTTATCCAGCAGCTTGGACGTGGTTTGCGTAAACACGATTGTAAGGACTATGTAACGATCATCGATTTTATTGGAAACTATAAAAATAACTATCTAATTCCAATTGCTTTATCAGGTGATCAAACACTAAACAAAGACAACATCCGACGTAAAACAGTTAACACGGATTATATTCAGGGTGTATCTACCATAAATTTTGAGGAAATTGCTAAGAAGAAGATCTTTGATGCAATTAACAATACTAATTTATCCACTCTAAAGACTTTACGGGATACGTATACAGAAATGAAGAATCGCCTAGGTCAAATCCCTACTCTTTATGACTTTATAAAGCACAATTCCATCGACCCTGAAGTTATAATTGGATATTCAGGTAACCACTATCAATTCCTGTTGAAAATGAAAGAACCTGTTCCTTCTATTACAGATTATGAAGAAGCTGTCTTGAACATGATTTCGAAAGAGTTTATAAATGGGAAACGCCTCCATGAGATCCTCTTAATTGAAATGTTGCTGTCTGATGAATCTGTTTCGAAAGAAGCATTTATTGATAGGTTAAGAGATTTCGGTACCTATGTAGATGATGCGACCATCCGATCTGTTGAAAACATTTTTTCACTAAGCTTTCATGTACAAAACGATGTGAGGAAATATCATAACAGGCCAATTATCGGAATTAATGATGGAAGATATCAATTTAACCAACAGATACAGGATAGTTTACGTGATTTCAATTTCAGAAATTATATTGAGGATATTGTTAAGTGTGCTTATGTTAAAAATGAGAAGTACGACAAATCAAGGGCACTTACATTGTTTGAAAAATATTCACGTAGAGATGCCTGTAGGTTATTAAATTGGCCTAAAGATGCTTCCTCTACTATATATGGTTACCGCATAAAACATAACACTTGTCCGATTTTTGTTACGTACCATAAAAAAGATGAGGTAGAAACTAGCCAAGCCTATGGAGATGAATTCTTAGCTCCTGAATTATTTAGGTGGTTCACTCGTAACAGATTAACACTTGATTCACCAGAAGTTAAAAAAATCTTAACATATAAAGATACAGGTACGGCACTTCACCTGTTTTCTAAAAAGGATGATGGGGAAGGCACGGATTTTTATTATCTTGGTCAAGCAGATGTTGATCTCGAAAGTCCAAAAAATGAAACCATGCCTGACGGGAAAGGAAAATACCTGCCTGTAGTCACGATGAATTTAGTTTTAGAACAGCCTGTGCAGTATGATATATATCATTATTTGGTGGAAGAATAATAGAAATAAAATAATAAAACTCGAAGTTGGTATTTTCTCTTCGAGTTTTTCGTTGTTAATAATAAAGCACTCGTTCTATTATGGAGTCAGAATTTAGTTTTTCCCCTAATGTTTTTCATCTTGATGTTTCTTTAATATTTTGGCAGCTTTACTCTTCACTTTCTTGGAAGTGCTTGGATTTTGCAAGTCTTTTGCAGCTTTACTGAGTTTTCCCCCTTTATGTCTGACCATGTTAACTCCTCCCTTTCATGCTAGTTTACGAAGTGTGGCAAAGCTCTGAACAGTACACACAACCATTGATTTTTTTGTATGGATATCTACTTTTAGCTTCACTTACTGCACTACTACAGCTAAAATAGAATCCTAATCTCTCAATGTTTTGTGTAGGTTCAAATCCACAACCTTTTGCGTGAACTTCGTGATCACCATTTGATTGAGCATTTAAGTTCAATAAATATTCTTTCATAACAAGTCCCCTTTGTTTACCCCACGAAACAGAACGAGTGTTCTTAATTATTTTACACCTCTCTCCTAAATTTGTACATATTTAGGATATAACTATTTTTGCATTTAATATTTTAATTAAATACTAGGATTTTTTACCAAATTATTTTCTATTTTCAATAGCCCTTCTTTCTTCCATCCCTCAAAATAAGAAGTAAACTCCGACTCCCTGAATACGAAATACACAAATACTCCTTCGCCCTTGTCATCCCAATGTACATCAACGAAACTTCCCGCTCCTTATCCTTTTCAAGCGGGAATGGCATGGTATCCGCTTTCACAATAAACACTGCTTGGAAGTCTAGCCCTTTGCTACTGTCTATTGTACTAATTTTTACGGTTTCTTCTTCTCTATTGAAAGCTCTTTTGCTGGCTTCGTCTTCTGTTATCCATGTTGCGGGGATACCTTCTTTTTGGAGCGCTCTTTGGATGGTACCGATGCTGAATCTGTATTTCTCCATCTCCAAAATGAAAGTCAAATAGATTATCAGGCTCCAACGCCATCGCTCTTACTATTTGCGCGATATTTTGGGAGAGTGATATGTTATAGCACAAAATCAAGATTCTCCAATTAGGATTCTCCTTCGCAAGCATCTTTGCTCTACTCGCCAAAATGATGGTCTTCCCACTTCCTGCTACTCCACGAATAAGCCTGTTTTTATCTCCAATTTGTTTGGCCATATTCTCTTGGTGGAAATCCATTGTTTTGATATCCCTTAAAGATAGAAGCAGCTGATCTTGGTAAGGAACAGGCTCTTTGAATTCAGCCCCAATCCGGACCTCTGGAAACAGATAATATCTAATCGTATTAATTTCTTCATATGTAAGTGGCTCTCTCAATCTAAAAGGTACTTGGAACATATTAATTAATTTCTCAGCAAGCACTTCCTCCGAGAACTCTCCATAATCCGGGTCTATCTCTTCCCGGGTAAGCATGCTGTCTGGATCAACGATAGAATAGATCCCGTCCTCTAGAACTTGCTTTTGATTAAGCCGTGTAAAAACAACGCCATAGCCATATGGGAATTTTAATTTAAACTGATGCTTCCCTTCCGTTTGAATCAGATTCTTATCTTTCTTCAACACATCATTTATCTTAAACACGTAATCTCTTGCCTGCTTAAGTGGACTCTTAACACTATGAAGATTTCCACCAGTATCTCTGATCGTCCACTCATCCTTATTCAATTGATACAATGTATTCCTTGTATAATCCTTCACCTCGAGCACAATGAGTCCCAGATCAGGACCAATAATAACAAAGTCCGGCCTAGTCCCTGAATCTCCGGTTCAAAATATACTATATAATCATCTGGCAAATACTCCTTCAAAGTGCGGAACAAAATCCTCTCCCCTGAAGTAGCACTGCTCCTAATCGTTTCCGGAACCGTAACAGCCATCTTTTTCACCTACCGACAAAATATTACTTTTATTATAGCAAAAGAACTAGAGTTTTTACATAAAGTTACAGAAAATACAAAAAAGGTGCAGATTAATATACTGAGCACCTTTTTTAACCATATATTCCCTTAAAGTTCTTTCACAACTCAAAGTTAAGATTTTAATGTAGTTTAAGTTTTGATACAGTTCACTGTAGTTATTTATGAGGCAAAAAACAGACAGGATATATCTTTTCCTGTCTGTTTTAGTTTTTCAGAGAGGATTCTGAATAACACTAAGTGCATCTTATCAATTAATTTAGAAAAATGATAAAACCAATTATAAATTATGAACTGGAGTATTACCAATAATCGGGCGTTTATACTGCCATAGGTTAAATCATAATTCATGCCCAATCTTTGTTACTTATCATAAAAAAAATTGGATCAAGGGTAGTCATGAATTTTTAGCAACTGATCTTCTCAAGACTCTACTTCATTTAACGCTTGATTCACCAGAAATCTTAACCTATAAAAATACAGGCATAGAGCTTCACCTATTTAAAAAAAGGATGACGAGGAAGGTACAGGTTTTTACACCTCAGCAAATTAGACGTTGCTCTCGAAAGCGCAAAGAATGAAATATTGCCTGATTGAAAAGGAAAGTATCTACCTGTTGTGACCATGAATTCACTTTAGAACAGCCGGTTCAGTATGAAATCTATTATTATTTGGTAAAAGATTGATAATAATAGTTCTCACAACTGAGATAAATTAATTTCACCTGAGTTGCAAGCATTAATTTTAGTGGATTAGACTTACTATATTAGAGTGTTTAATATAACTCTTAATAACAGAGCAACCATTTTTCCACTGACCCCAAGCGTTTGTGAAAAGAGCAAAGGTTTAAAATCCTTAGATCTTTTTCAACATAATTATTTACCTAAAAGACTGATAAATTTACTCAATTCTTCTTTGGCTTCATCGTTTGTCCCGTTCAACTCATTCATTAGCTCAAATAAATTATCGTATGAATTCGCAATTTCCGCTTTAATTTCTACCAACTCTTGAGACACTTGTGAAAGTGGAATAATTCCTTCTTCTTCAAACGTTTCCACATACCGTGGAATGTTCAAATTGTAATCATTATCTTTGATTTCATCCAAAGATGCCACATGAGCATATTTCTCAACGTCTTTACGGTTACTGTAAGTTCCGATAATTTTGTTGATGTTCTCAGCAGTGAGTTTGTTTTGGCTCTTTCCTTTTTTAAACTCCTTTGAAGCATCGATAAACAAAATGTCTTTACTCTTACGAGCTTCACGACCTTTGAACACCAGCACACAGGTTGGGATGCTCGCGCCATAGAACAAGTTAGGTGGTAATCCAATAACAGTATCTAATAGATTATTGTCTATGATATTTTTGCGGATTTTACCTTCAGAGGCACCTCGGAAGAGTACCCCATGCGGCAACACGATAGCCATTGTTCCTGCTTTATCTAAATGATAAAGTCCATGAAGAACAAAAGCATAATCTGCCTTAGATGCAGGTGCTACACCAAAACCCTTGAAACGTGTATCTTTTTCTCGATCAACGTCCTTAGTATCCCAATTCTGAGAATATGGGGGGTTTGATACGACCGCGTCGAACTTCAAAGGAATTTGTGTGCCATCTTTTTCTGCAAATGGCCAGTCAGCATCAAGTGTGTCTGCGCGTTTCAACTCCATATTGCGGTAGTTAACACCATGCATCATCAAGTTCATGCGTGCCAAGTTATAAGTCGTAGTATTCAACTCTTGACCGTAAAACTCAACGCTCCCTTCTTTATCACCATTTGGCAATTCTTTTTGAACTGTCAAAAGAAGTGAACCTGATCCCATTGTAGGGTCATATACACGGAATTGATCGCCAGTACCATCTGCATCATTAGTGACAATTTTTGCTAGGATTTGACTAACTTCATGAGGTGTATAGAATTCCCCACCTTTTTTACCCGCATTGGCAGCAAATTGCCCAATCAAATATTCATAAACGTCACCCAAAATGTCACGGCCTGAGTCGTCTTTGAAAGTGAACTCGTTAATCATCAATACGATATCATTCAAAGCCTTTGCACGTTCATTTGTACTTGAACCAAGACGTGTGTCCCCAAGGTTAACATCTGAAAATACATTAGCAAAGTCCGCTTCTGCGACTGCGTTACGTTTAGCATTTGTATTGAATGAGTCAAACATGTCTTGGAAGTCACTAGCTTTGATTTTGTGATTTTCAATTTTTGATACGATTTTGTCCCAAGTGTAGGCTGGGTCAATCGCATATCCGATACCTTTACTGATTTCTTCAAGGTAATCTTCTTTTTCAGTGTCATCTGTCACTTCGTAGAACTCTTCCAGATCATTGACTTTTAAGTATTCCTCTTGATTTTCTGATAAATAGCGATAGAACATAAATGGTAAAATATAGTTCTTGTACTCACTTGCATCCATTGTCCCACGCAGCTTGTTAGCCATTTCCCATAGCTTTGATGTAATATCTCTTGCATTACTCATTTGTGTTATCTCCTTTTCTTAAACAAACATTTGTTGAAGCAATGATTTCTTCAAGTTTTTAAGCGAATGTAACTCACGCTGATGAAGGGTGATCATGTCGTCTAGTTGTTTGAAAAAATTACCGATTTTTATTTGTTCATCTTTAGAATTTGGCAATACAACATTTAAACATAAAAGATGTTCTGGTTTAACAGCTTGCCGTTTTGTAACAGTACCTTCTTCGTACTGTAAAGCTCGTTGTTTAAAGTTTTTGCTTTTAACTATTAATTCAATGAATGATGGGATTTCATCTGTTTCAAATGTAACATAAATGGGCGATATTACTCCTTGGCCATGTTTATTTCTATCGATTGCTCCATATTTTAAGTTTGAAGGATTATAGACAATATCATCATACTTTGTAAGTAAGTATGTTTTTTTAGTAGCATCTTTTGTCAAAAAATCTCTATTATTAGTTTTCCTTTCACTACGATCAATAACTCCTTGGCCAGATGCAAAGGCTAAGAGTGGAAATTCTTCAGTTATTTTCTGCTTCACTTTTCTTTCTTTTAAGATTTTATCCAACCTACGCTGTTCCCAAGCATCCGTAAATCCTTCAAAGCGAATTTCAGGAACATTGGCTCCATCTTTCGGAAACATTTTTTGAAGCAGACTCTTTTTCGTCTCATTCAGCAGTTTCAAATTACGCTGATGAAGGGTGATGAGGTTATCAAATTGTTTGAAATAGCCACCTATTTTGGCTTGCTCATCACTGCTTGGAACTGCAACATCAAACAAGGAGAATTTTGAAATCCAATGTCGCTCATGGCTTTGTGGCACATATTTGATGTTCTTCAAGGTGTTATAGATGAAATAAAAATCTTCATCACCTGATTTCAAACTAAGCAACTTCATCGCTGAACTCTTTACTTTGAAGGGAAAATCAACATAGTGCGAGCCAGTTGTGAAATCATCAAAAATGATAACTGGGTCTTCGTCACTTACTTCCTTGATGCCATTTTCTTCATTCGTATATCCCAAGATGAAGCTTTGACCCGCTGTCAAAACAGGTATTTCAAAGCTATCGTCATAGTAAGTTGATTTGACAATATACTTTGTTGGCTGCTCATATGCAAGCAAATCCCCCAACTTCCGCTGTTCCCAAGCATCCGTAAATCCTGCAAATCTGATTTGAGGTGATTTTGTTATTATATCGCTCATTTCTGATCTCCTTTTTGTAGTCTCAATAATTTTATCACTTGACTATTCTCCCTTCTTAATTTCGTCGGCCATTTTGTAAAATGCCTTACGGAATTCAATGCGATATCGTACCCAAGTTAATGCCGCAATCTTTTCAGCTGCAATTTCTTTATAATCAGCCCTTGCGTCATTCATGATTGCTGTTAAATCACCTTGTTTATCCATATCCTCTTGATCTAATCTGTGTTTCTTAATCAAGTTTTCAAGTTCCTTAGGATTTGTGCTGTTATCAAGTCCCCAAGTACGGATGAAGTTCGTTACAAGTTGGATATTAGTATCCTTTTGTGCTTTATCCATAGCTTGGTTCATTTTTTCAACACTTCGAGGTGCTGGATAATTATCAAATTCGAACTCCTTTGAAAAAATCTTAGATACAAAGTTACGCATCTTAGATTTTTCTTTTTCATTGTCAGACTTGGCAATTTCAAGATGGATTTCATCACGTGTGCTTTCCGCTTCCGACATATTGTTCGCGTGAACTTCATCAGCCATCCGGGCAATCAAATCAATCAAATAATCATAGTTAATGGTAACTTCGTGAATATGAACCATTGAGAGATTGACTTGCGAAATATCAATGTTTTCTTGCTTCGCACGCCGTTCTTTCAACTCACCGGCGATTACAGTTGTTAAAATGATTTCCTGCTCTTCAGTAATACCTAAACGTTCATAGAACTCTTCAGGATTATCATAGGCGGAAATAGGATTTTTGTCATCATCTTCTGTATATTGTTTCAACTGACTCAACAAGCGATTATACTCTTTTAGATTCTCAAAGACTTCATCCTGTGCTTTTTCACTAGGAGGTAATTGAACAAAATCGTCTGTGAGCATTGAAAGCTTCTTGATCACTTCTTGCATCTCAGCTTGAACCTTGCTAAATGGTTTGGAAGTGATACCCGACTCTTCGTTGCTTTTCTTCAATTCTTCAAGTGATAGCTGTTCGTCGGCAGATGCACGATTTGAATAGATAGCAAAAGCCTTATTCATTTCATATTCATTTTGCTCCGGCCAACGATAATTCACGACATTTCCCCAAGGCTTATCGACAAAATTATGCATTCTGTTTGTACGTGAGTACGCCTGAATTAAGTTCCCACCCTTAAGCGTTCGATCAATATAGAGCGTATTCATCTCAGGAGCATCAAAACCGGTCAAAAGTTGATCAACAACGATTACCAAATCTAAATAGTTACCATCATCTGCTGTCTTGTTAAGCCGCCGTGCTAAGTCTTCTGTGTAGGTTTTAACTGTCGTCATATCAAAAGCTGTACCAAACATTGCGTTATAGGCTTTGATGGCTCTATGCAAGTTTTCGTTCGTTTTGAGTTGATGAATACTATTGGAAGTATCTGCTGAAAAACTCACTGCAACTTTTAGTCGTATATCTGCTGGACGATTCGCATTCTCTTCCGCAAACTTATCGAAGTATTCCATCGCTCTTGGTGTACTTGCTTTATTACCACCAACGTGGACTGTAAACAAGGCATTATACTTACGATCATTTGAACGTTTCTTCCAGTTATCGAATATGTCCTTTACTACTAAGCTTACATGTTCTGGACTATAGTCATAAACACTACCACGAACATTATCATCGATATCATCTTCGGTAGGATTTTCCGGAGCCTCGATTGTTTCCTTGAATTCAACGTTAAACCCTAAAACGTTTTTATCTGCAATAGCTTCTTTAATGGTATATGCATGTAGTAGTTCACCAAAGATTTCTCGTGTTTCAGGGAATCTTGGTGTGCCGGTATAACCAACCCAAGCAGAATTAGGAATAGCTTTTCGAATTGTTTCGAGCATACCTTCATTTTCAGTACCGTCACCAGTTGAACGGTGGGCTTCATCAACGATAAAAAGAATATTTTCATTAAGTGGCTTGAAGCTGTCCCGTGCTACATAACGCGACATCTTTTGGATACTTGTCACAATTATATTCTTATCGCTTTTCTTCGTTAGTTTACGATGAAGGTCCGAGATATTGGCGGTGTCACCCACCACACCAGTTTTCCCTTCAAAACCAGCAACAGGATCATAAGCTTTATAGGCATCAGCTGTTTGGTTGGTAAGCGCGATTCGGTCAACCAAGAAGACAACTTTGTCTACATTCGATAGACGGCTGGCAAGCCACGCTGTCTTAAAACTTGTGATTGTTTTACCTGAGCCTGTCGTGTGCCAAATGTATCCCAATTTACCATCATCATATTTGAAGTCAAACTTTCTAACTTTATCAAGCACACGCTTTGTAGCATAGACTTGATAAGGACGCATGACTTTGATACTTTCTTTGTTTTTTGTACCATCTAGTACCATGTAGCGTGTTGCTAAATCATGAGCCATTGGTATGGACAACACTTTGTCCGCAAACGTCTTCCATGAACGAATAGGACGAGCATCATCTTCGTTTTGCCAATTAAAAGCAAAAGCGCGGTTAAAGTTTTTGAGTGGCGTATTTGCCATGTAACGAATATCAAACTGCGTCATCGCAATTAGAATCTGCAAGGTTGAAAAGATACCGCTGTATTGTTTTTCAGCAATGTACTGTTCCATCTGATTCAAGGATTCTGTTGTGTTGTGAAGTGCTTTCTTTAATTCAATTTGAATAATAGGTAAACCATTAATAAGCAACGTCACGTCAAATCGACGGTTAGGCTTACCATCAATAACCTTTGGCCGTTTAATTTGATTTACCACTTGATAAACAGTGTTGCCACCCCCAACTTGAGCTTGGTCAAATACTGTCAAAAATACATGCTTACCATTGTCAAGGTCAACTTCTATTTCAGAAACACCGTTAACACCGTATAAAAACTGTCCGGCATGATAAGGGGATTCGATACTAGTGATGATTTTCTTCACCTGGTTAAATTCTGTGGCAGACAACGGTTCGTCTAAACGAGCACTATTGTTTTGTTCTAGGATTAATTTAAAGTTATCCCAGAGTTGTTCAGTTGTTTTGATGTCTTTTTTGTACTCCCATTGTTTTACTCCACCGATTTTGGTCAGATAATTGATGACTTCATTTTCAAATGCTAATTCCGATTGACTTTTCATTTGATTATTTCCCCTTTAAGTTTTCTTCTATTATTGAGCTAGTAAACACCTCAATCAAGTCTGCGTATTTGTTTAATTTATTTTGTAGCTTCAGCGTTTCTACGTATATATCGCCTATTTTTTTCTGTTCCTCGATCGGAGCAACAGGGAAAATAATTTCCCCAAGTGCACGAAGCGGAATTCTTAGAACAGGGCCACTCCCCTGTAACTCCCTTTCTTTTTGTCGCTTCACATCTTTGTAAGCATTAAACAAGTAAAGGAAATACCTCTTATCAAGTTGTTCGCAATCAAACTCTATTTTTGTGAAGTTGAGGGACAACACTTTACCAACATTGTTTTTACCGACCATTGTTGCAAGCTGTAATGAGCTACTAATAACAACATCACCTTCATTTAATGACAGGTTATGTTGATATATAGAATTGGACTCACCTTCAACTTCTACGCCCTCATGGTTATAATCAGCTTCAAAAGACGGCTGGTCATAATAATTTATTACTTGAGTACCGAACTGTTTTTGCGCCCTTGTTGGATTTATTCCTGGAACGAATTTCACGAAGTCTTTTAATACTCTTTTCTCCAAATATATCTCCTCCAAAAAATAGATAGCATTTTTTGAAATATTTTTATATTACTTATTAAATCAAATCATTTTTGCTTTGTCAAACGATAAATTGAAATATTTTTATATTACAATTTATTGTTCAGATGACAAATAGTCTGCAGAATCTATTTGCAAGCCATGTTTCATTTCACTCTTCTACAAAAAGGGTCCTTTGTTCTAAACCAACTTAGTAAAACTCCACCACACTTTTCTGCGTAAAGACTCCCTGAGATATAAAAACCCCCGAACGAATAGTCCGAGTGAATATAAAACATACTTCAACATTCAACTTAAATAAGTTAAACCTATTAATACCAAGCTATTTAAACTCTATCAACGCAACTACCTAAACGTAAGTTGCATCTTTTGTTCAAAATAGTGGGAACAATTAGTACAGCTCGTTACCAAATAATTTATGTTTGTCCAAGATATCTTTATATGTACCAAAATCCTTCCATTCAATAAGGTTTTCACTATTCCTCACTTCCCCATAACAGTCTGCATGGTAAAGGGAGTTTACCTCATCAATTACTACATTATCATCCAATCTAAGTTCCCTTCTGCAACACATACAATTAATCTTCATTTTTTACTCCCCCTGCTATAATAATAATGATAATATTCCTAAAGCAAACTTCCATTTAACACTTTACAAGCAACCACTCTCTCAAAAAAATTTATAGTAGATTATAACCTATCCTTAACCTTATCAATCCCTAATAGACCAAGTTTCGGTCTACATTATTCTATTAGACATCCTCCACTCTCCCTCTCGATCAACTCAATCACAAACTCCTGCTTCCTCCCTTGATACATATGATGGTCTCCAGGAAACTGCTTTGCTAATTTCTGTTTTACTTCTCCATATGTTTTTGCATTTTATGGGTGTGCCATCAAATACATTTTGAAATCCAAATGTATTTGTTTATGTTCATTTCCGACCGGAAAGATATGTACATTTGTGTTCTATTTTGCTTGCCTTTTTGGAAATACCTTCTCCCCGCTATCCCGTTCTCGCCTTTTGGTTCATATCCCTTTTCGTCACGCTTCATTGTACCGATCAACTTTTTAGATATCTTTTAACACTATCAAAATATCAATGATGGGTTTGGCATAATCGATTGCCGGTACAGATGTACTTCAAATGTGATAGATCTCTACTAATTCTTCTATTAGGACCTCTTTTAATAGTTTCTATTCCTGGTCATATGCTCTTTTTCATTCTTTGGTCCATGGATGAATGATGGTTTTTCTCAAAGACGTTCCGTTATAATAACATTACATAATGTTACAATATTACCACAGATAAACAAATACTAATAGCTAGGTAATCCATGTCCTTTTTCAAAAATGTCATTGACGCTTTTAAAGATAATCGCGAAATAAAGCACCCATCTGCAGTGCTTTTTTATATAATAAAAACCCAGCCCGTAACGAACTGAGTTATACACCATACACCATTCTCAAAAATTTATATGTACTCCCATTCGCATCCTGCATAAAAGTATCCATATCCTTAAACCCTACTTGTCTGTATACTTTTATCGCTCTTTTATTAAAAGTTGCCACAGATAACGTAATTTTATCTACTGTAAATCTAGACTGGACAAAATCCATACCGGCATGTAGAAATTCCATCCCTCTGCCATTACCAGTTAGATCTGGTCTCATGCCTAACCCTATATCGTATACATTAGCAGCTGCTTGGCTCACATTGAAGAAACCGATCAACTCATCTTCTATCATTACCGCAAACATAGAGTTACCTCTTGCTTTACGATCCAGAAATTCCGCTAAGTCTTCTTCATCCGCTTCCATATCATAAAAAGAATACTCGCCATCGTAGTGCCAGTTATGTGCAATCTCTTCCGCTTGTTCCTGAGTCATTTTTTCAAACTTATAAGTCATAAATAGCCCCTCTATAAAACAATAATCTTACCAATCTTTCTCCACATGACCTTATTCAAATATAAAAATCAGCGATCCAACATATAGAAGAATCGCTGTCATAAGTTTTTACTATTAACTCTACTGTAATCTAATTATCTGATCATTAACAAAAGCCTTCAGAAAGAATTGCTCATTGGAATTAGGAGTTATATTATTCTCCCTCTCAAAACATTCAATGGCTCTATCTATGGAGGTTGAATCTGTGGCTTTGCTAGTAGAAATAAGTTCCTTCCAGTACAGATTCATTTCTTCTAGGTCACAGCGCGATTCATGTCCAAGTATGAAGGAAGTGGCATCGTACTTCTGAATCTCTTCGATCATAGGCAATAGGTGCGATTGTTTATAATGAAATAATGAATTTGTTGTTGTTCCGTATGCACTATCCCCTAAAAAAAGGACTTTATCATCCGGAACATAAACAATGGTTGAATCGTCACTGTGTGTCCCTGTTATTGTTTCAAGGACACAAATTTTGTTCCCTAGGTCAATCGCTAAGGATTTTTCAAAAATAATATCGGCACCGTTTAACTTAAAGGAGTCTCTTAAAGGTATTTCATTTTTTATAATTTCCACACATTTAAAAGACATCTTATTGGACTCGACATACTTTTGAAGGGAATCATCATCAAAAGAATAGTTTTGCCACTCTTCTAGTATTTGATTTGTCAGGCCGTTATCAATGATGGCAGCCCCAAATTCGTTCATCCCTAAGATATGGTCCCAATGTCCGTGGGTCACAACCAAATATTTTACTGGAGGCACATTTAAAGCCTCTATTTCCTTTAAAAGGTCTTGTGCATGCTGGACTGAATTTCCAGAGTCTATGACAAGACTGAATTTATCTCCACAAACCAACCCCAAAGTTGGTCTTTCTTTACTATCGTCATTTGATAAATAATAAACAGCCGGCGTAACTTTATTTAGCATGTTAGTTCTCCTCTTTCCTTTATTTTCATTAGTTAAGAGATGAGAAAATCTACACGCTCCGTTCACTCTAATAGGTTTTCTCGGATTATTCTTTCACCATTGGACTGCCTCCTATGTTTGAAAAATTCAGATAAATTATACTATGATATTTTAACATACTTTACCAATCTATTATAAGTAGCCATTATTCCTTAAACCTTGCCATTAATATGGTATTATAATATTTTCCGTCTGAAAGCAGTTTATCTTTTTTTAATACTCCTTCTTCTTGGAAACCATAGTTCTTATAGAGCATTATTGCTTTTTCATTAGTTTCAAGCACACTCAACGTCAATTTCCTCATGTCGTTCGTGTCAGCCCATGTTATTGTTTCTTTTAACAAATTGGTACCAATGCCATATCCCCAATAACCCTTTAAAACACCAACACCAAACTCAGCTTTATGAGCCATCCTTTTCAACTGATTGCCTTCACACCTAGAAAATCCAATAACGCTTCCGTTCATTTCGCAAACCAAGAAAAGATTATGCGATGTTTCATTATCCTTCTTAATCAATTGTTTGAATCCTAACTCATCTATGTATCCTTCGCCTTTTTCTCTATCCATATTTTCCGTTTCGCCATCTATTTGCACTCTTATTTCAGCTAAATCCTTTGCATCTTTCTCGTTAGCTTGTCTTATAATATAACGGAAATTACGAACATTAAATTCCTTCATCTAGTTAAGCTCCTTCTATTGAAAAAAACCTCTTAAGGTAGTGATGATTCCTATAGCATACATTATTCTGATAGGACTAGAGTGTCGCATCTAATTTCTGAATGACGGAATCAGAAATTACATACACATTCCCGTAAATGTCGATTCGATCTCCTTTTACACGAATTGCACAATCTTTGTTTGACGCATAAATGACCATTTCTTTGGACAACGGCGACAACTCGCTTAGTACCAGATCAGTGTTATTTTCTAAATCATAATGATTAAGGACGGAAAAACCATCGAGGCCTACTCCATTTAATAAAGAGCTTGTTTCCGCTTCAAACCCAAGTTCTTTCGAGCATAACCACTTGGCGGACATATTAATTGCACCAGCGCTAGCTCCCATCACAACTGCTTTGCTTTGTTTAATTGGCTCTGATAATTCATATTCCATCAGAAAATCATTTTGTTTTACCGGATTTCCGCCCAATAAAAAAATGACTGAAGCCTTCTCAAGTAATGTATGAGCATCAACCTTCTGGACCTGATAATTAATTTAATGATATTCATCAAATGTAATGCCCGCCACATCAAGCCACGAACGTTCAACAGCGCCAACTTCTTCGTACATATCTGGATTCGAACTAATCATGGCAATCGATTTCCTATCCGTAATATCCTCCTGCAGCACCCTCGTCAAATCCTCAGGAATGAAATTGATGAACCAACCTAAATAATAATGTGTTTTCATAAGTACCCCCGAAGTTGACTCATAGACTTTTTCTTTTCAACAAGGAGAGAACCGCTCCACCTAACATGAAGATTACCGTACCAACAATAAACTTCACATTTG
Organism: Bacillus sp. m3-13; assembly: GCF_000175075.1. Taxonomy (NCBI): domain Bacteria; kingdom Bacillati; phylum Bacillota; class Bacilli; order Caryophanales; family Bacillaceae; genus Bacillus; species Bacillus sp. m3-13. The sequence continues at coordinate 81,153 of NZ_ACPC01000049.1, read as the reverse complement.
ATACACCTATTTCAAGAGTATCTTCCGTTCGCTGTTTTATCTCCTTAACTGTCCACCAGTCATGTATGGAAGATTCATATATTGCAAGGTATAGCCATATTAAATAACAAAAGAAAACCAATAGAAAAAGTCCGACTTTTCTATTCATAACATCTCCCTTTCACTGTCGGCATTTATGCAAAAAGCTAACTTTTCTTCACGCTTTTCTTAAAGACATGAATCTCTTCGTATTTATCATCAGCAACCGTTTCAATAAATGTCCATCCTCTTTTTCTATAATACTCAGATGTATCTTCCGTTCTTAAATAAAGTTCACTAAACCCTAATTCCTTAACTACTTCTAACGTTTTACTTTTTAATAGTTGTCCGACTCCCTTACCACGATACTCAGGTTTTGTATATAAAGACGCAAGCCAAGGTTTATACATACTTCTTATCTTCAAATCATTTTCTACGATCGATACAGTTCCTAGACATTCATCATTCTCTATAGCCACAAGTGTTATGGGAAAGATAGTTGTATGCGTATTTGAAAAGTGTTTAACAACATCTTCAAACTGCATAACACTATCTGTTTTTACTACAAACTCCTCATAAATCATCTCAGCAACTACTTTTGTCTTATCCGGATGGTTTGCTAAAAAATCAATTTTCATGTTAAACTCCCTTGCTATCTTTAATATGTATTATCTCTTAATCTTTTTGAAAATCATCCAACAGAAAAACAGGACAACAGAAACTATTAGTATAAAAGTTACCAATCCTTGTGATTAAATGATCCCACTATAATCACATCCTTATAATTCTTATTTTAATACTTCCCGATAATAATCCCTTAACTCTGCTGAATTATCTTTCCATTTAACCGGTTGTCCGTTGATTATCTGGTTAAGTACATCCAGACACCTATGCCATCCTGCCGCTGTATTAACTGCCCATGAAGCATCGTCAAAAGTATGTGTAAAGGTCATTCGGCAACCCTTACCCTCTTCCCGTAACGAAATGTTTATCAGATCATCAACTTCACGAAAACCGAAAGAATATGGTTTTTCCAACTCTGTAATGGTAGCCGTATATGTCGTTCCTTCCCCGTCATCAAAGGCAATCTCACCACCAAGTCTGAGGTCCATCTCCCCTGTTGCAAAAGGGTACCATTGGGAGAAGTGACTAGGATTTGTAATGACACGGAAAACTTCTTCTGGATTACGAGGGAAAAACCGTTCAAATTTTAAAGCAGAACGCCCGTTTAAAGCATGTAGTGTACCATAGCCATTCATCATTTTTTCCTCCTTAAAAGCCCTATTTAATTTAATAAAGAGTTTGATAATCGTTACTTTCTTAGAAGTCGTAACAGTTGCAGTCCATCAGACGGATGACCATGTAAAGACCCCATCCAACGAGGATAAGTCATAGGGATTATCGTAAAAAAAAACATGGAAAGATTTAAAAACGTTGCTCCTAAAAAAAATGAACGTAAATCTCCTTGAGGTACCAACAACGCTATCAATCCAAAGATAAATACAAGTAGCAACGACATGACCGGTCCACCTGCCAAAGCTGCAGTCCTCTGACGTTTGTTTAAATTTCCTTCCCAATAAGCGAAGCCTACATATGACCAAACTATATGAAAGTGAAGCCTTCCTATTCTGAAGTTTTCTTTATTTTCCTTAGTTCTTTTTCCAAGATAAATATGCACGTCAGATTTTGAAAGGGAAATAACTCCTAAACCATGACCTATTTCATGCAATAGGACACATATTGGGATAACCAAAATATAAAAAAGTATAAATAATAGCATTTTAATCTCCTTTACTTAAAATTGTTCTTACTTAACTATCCTGCCCAATTACTCCTTTTATGGATAGCGCCTTTTTCAGTAAAATGCTATGTTGTTATTGAATAACATGTACGCTTATTTACAGAGTCAAAATATCAAACGTCTTTGATAAATTCAGCAAAATAAAAAATGCCCATCTTCTTCACTTGATAAGTGTCTAAATAACCTTGGGTTGCTTTTTCCATAGGGGGCTCTGTAAATACATATCCCTTACTATCCTTATCATGAAGGTTACCATATTCATATTCTACAATTTCAGACGTAAAAGCAGCTTTCGGATACCCCATAAAAAATACTTTTGTCCGTAATGCAGTAGTTGGATTTGAGTGCAGCATTACAAAAAATATGACTACTGTTGCACCAGTTAAAACGATTAACTTCCCCTTTTTCATCTAATCACTCCTTACTCCACTCTATCCTTTATCTCTCTCAACAACTCAATTATTTCTTCATTATGTTTGTTGGCTCGCCTTAACTGCACTTCTATGGATAAAAGGGTAATGAGAACAATAATAATCACTATAATGATCAATACTTACACCTCAACCTCCCATTTCTATTTCCCCATTTTTCTATTAAACTTTTATTTTACAACCTGCTCCTCTTCCACCCCATTTATAGACTTTGCAATCCCCTCACATTTCTTTATAGCCCAAACGTAATGGTCAGAAGTATTTGCTGAAAAATAGCTGTATAGATTACTTGTTTTTGTCCATTTATAGTATTTCTTTGTCATGATTTCTTCATTGGTGTGTGATCTAATTAGGTCCATTACTCGCTCATGGCTTAACTTTAATTTCTTTATCGCTTGATTTAATGATACTTCTTGGTAGTTTTCCCATGTTCTCATATTGAGTAGCCCGATATTACGCCATTTATAACCGGGTGCCGGCATTAACGGGATATCCCCGTCCATTCCTTCCCTATACCATCTCTCCAGCATCGCATGCCATTCATACAGGTGCATGACAACATCACGGAAATTCTTATCTCTTTCTAGCGTTTCAATGGAAATGCCTCTTTTTCTACTGGGTACGGATTCAATAATTGCAAGTAATCTATTAAAATACTTGTCACTATTCATCAGTAGAATTTCTTTTTCACTTGTAGTCACCTTGGTAATCCCCCCCTCCTGGTATATTCCCTTTGTTCCGCTCAAAGCCTAAATACCGAGTCCCTTGAAAACTTAATACTCCAGTGTCATCTTCGGAAAGTAACCCATACTCCTTACCAGAAACGTGAAACTCCGAACGGTCACCGCTCTCGAACTCGAACGTCACAAAATATTTTGTATGTGTGCTGGAAGAATGGTGATGATGGGTGTCGTTGTGATGATGCATATTAGACCTTTTCGTAACATCTAACCGTTTTGAAGTAACAACTGCTGGCACACTTAGCTTTGGTGACTGCTCATTTTTCTGCCACTGACCAATCCCTTTGAATACTGAAATCAAGATACTACCGATAACAATCACAAAAATAATGCCAATAAAAATTGGTACAATCTGAAACATAGGGTCTCCACCAGTACTCATTTGATATGGATCTACCATGTAAACACTCCTCCTCTGGTTACATCTTTATCTTTGAGATATATACGCGTATGAATATGAAAAGTTTCATCATAGGTTTCTGCAATTTATAGAAGGAACAGGCACCGTGACCCATTTTTATCTGTGCATTATGCAGGTAGATTGATTGGTGAGACACCAGTATAAGAGCAATGGTCATATGAGATTGTAAACGTCTTAAACTAGGGAGCACATCGTAGCCTTTTGCTAGCAGTTTCTGGTAGGCGATGGATCAAAACTATGAAAGGTATTGTGGATGCGTATTACCAAACTAAATAACTAAAATAACCAATTAATACTTTCTTAACATAGCATGCGAAAATGGTTGAGGTTTGACGAAGGGAGATTAAAGCTTTTGTTATAATAGAGAAATTAAAATTAAATAAACGTTTGTTTGATTTTTGTTATTCCAAGAAATTATCTGGTAGACGCTTATTCAAATTCTTTATATTCTTCCCCACTCTCATTTACCACAGAAAATTCTCCCTTAATCTCATCTATACCTATTAGAATATAAGAATTTTTTTCTTCTGTTTTTCTACTTTCTTCCTCAACAGTTATGATCGTGCTGTTATTGGAGACATCTGCTTCTTTAAATTTTAGAGTCTGGTTACTTGTACCTGATGAAACGACCACCATTTTCTTACCTTCTGATATAGTAAAAACTTTGTATCCTCGAAAATCTGTGTTGTCATTTTGTAGTTGCTCTACATAGTTTTTTACACTTGCCACTTCATCTAATCTATCTTTCTCTAACACCCACGTATTACTGCCACAGGCACTAAGAAAAAACTGTCATTAAAACAAATATAATTAGGTATATTTTCTTCACATTCAATTCCCCCCTATTTATAGCTTACGCCTTACTTTCTGCCCTTTACATGGATAGAGTGTTGTTGCTTGTTCGCTTCCTTGTCACTATTTCTTAAAAAAACCTAACTAAAGTAGTGATAACCCCAATTGCAAAAATAAACTTGCACGACGTTTGAAACAGACTCTGTCTCGCCTGTAGGTATGTTCTGAATGAATATACTTATAATTAATATTGCGATGCCTAATAACATTATTCTGATAGGATCTTTCATATAACTCACCTCATAACCTTCGCATTTAATATTCTGTCCAACCGTTAATGGAATGCTGTTGATAAAAGTAGAGGGCAACCACTCCAAGAATAACCATAAGTCCTGTTCTAAAAATGATCTTATCTCTTTTCGTCGCACCTATTTTTTCATCAGCAAATTTAACATAGGACACTAAGAAAATGTATCCGAACGTAGTTAGCACGTACCCCAGTGTATCTTGAAAAAATAATAAATTTCTTAAGATGGCTACACCTAAGAACATGAGACCTCCATATCCTGCTAATAAGTATAAGTATTTTTTGTTTCTTTCTTCTTTCAAAAGACATCTCCCCATCTATTAAAAGCTTACATTTAACCGGATCAATATCTACTTCCTTTTTCTTATCAACAAGTAGAGAATCGCTCCACCAATAATGAAGATCACCGTACCAACAATAACCTTCACATTTGATACACTTATTCCAATAGTATCTTCCGTTCTCTCTTTTATCTCATTAACGGTCCACCAGTCATTTACAGAAGATTCATGTATTGCAAGATACAGCCATACTAAATAACAAAAGAAAACCAATATAAAAAGACCCACTTTTCTATTCATAACCTCTCCTTTCCACTACGTTGGAATCACTACAACTCTAATAATTTTCAATTGTTGTAACACCATACTCTGTAACTAAAATACGATGCGATAATTCTTCTAACAATGTTTTTTCATTAAGTCTAAATATCCCATACTCATTTTGATATGTACGGCTTCCAATATTGATTTTAATGTGCTTTGAGTTTTCTAAGACATTTCGAATGGATTCCTGATACCATTGTTGTACAGGGATTCTATATAATTCAAGAACATCTCCTACTTCCATATATTTATCAATATAAGTCCAGAAGTCTTTGTTGCCCAACCCCCTTGCTTCATATAAATATGGCAACGTTAAAATTTCTTGAACTATTTTTATCCAATATGGATCTAAATCATAGACAGAGAAACTCCATCCATTTTCAAAAAAAACGCCATTATTTTCTACCATTTCCTTTGGGATAATAAAGGGCTTTGTTGAGGCTAAAAACTGAATTTCCGACAAAGTACCACTTCCTTCTTAACAACAATAATTCCTCGTTATTCAGCGCGTCCTAGGCAATTAATTCTTAAGTAAGTAGCTAGCGTTTCATTGTGCTGCAAACGCTACTAGATAGTTGAATAAGATTCTAGAATGAAATGCTAATACTTACCGCTGTTATAAAAACTACTCCAGAAATTAAATAGATGTATCCGAAAGTCTTGTTTTTTAGTTTCAAATTGCTAAATCCAAATAGTAGCAATGCTGCACCAAAAATTAATAGTGCAATATTTAAATGGAGGAATGCTATTCCTATTGAAAAGATTGATAGAAAAAGTGCAATTATTTTCAAGTTAATATCTCCTTATGAAATATGACTTTTAACTTGTGAAGCTCATGATACTGCCACTAAAGTTTATAAATTTAAATCCAGTTTAGTTTTTTGTGATTACATTTTTCCCATTTATCAATTCAAGGATATAAAAGTTAATAAAGGTGAATACAGGAATGCAAAAAGCAAATACAAGAATACCTAAACTTGAAAAAGGTCCTTCTACTTGTTTAACATTGAATATTTTGAAAAAGACAAATGTAGCGATTGATAAAAGAAGCGTATTGATCAAAAGTGCTGCTAATACTCCTAACCGTTTATTGGCTTTTTGTGAGGATATCCAAATGGAAAATGAAGTTGATATGATCAATGAAAATATTAAAGTAAGATATACCGCAATATCCACAATAATCCCCCTTATTTATTCATTCTTCCACTAGCCTGCTCCTATACCAAAATAAGGAGCGACAAGCTATGCTGCAATCGCTCCCAGTTGGTTGAAGAGGGATATTGATAAATAAATCTTTTTTTACCGTCTATACTTTTAATAGTAAAATAACTTCACTTTCCTCTAACAACTCGCCTGTGTTTACGAATCCAAGTGACTCATAGAATCGAAGTGCCGTATAATTATCTGGCTCTGTTGAGAGGCCAATATAATGACAATCATCATTCTTTTTGAGCATTTCTACAACTTGTTGCATCGCCTCTTTCCCGTGTCCCCTACTTTGATAAGAGACATCAATCATAAACCTAGGAATCCAATACTTCCTCTCTTCAATCTCGTTTGGATCATATTCCGTCATCACAAAACCTATAACTTCCTCATCCAAATGTATTGCGTACGGTGTAAAATTGGGATTTACCTTAGACTCTGCTATTGAATATACATTAGGTGCAATTCGATTAACTTGATCCTCCGCTAACTTTAGTTTTAGGCATTTATACATGTTTTTCGTCGTTAATTCTTGAATTGATATTTGAGCCATAGTCATTCTCCTTTAGATAAGATTACTACTGTATTATCCAAATATATAAACCTGCTAGAATACATTAACGGGTTTATTTCTATACAGTAGCTGATGATGCTTTTGCCCGTTCTTTTTTAATAATACTTGCCCCATTAAAGCTCCTAGATAGTTGAATAGTCATTACTATCCTTCAAGGAGTTCCATATAATAAAGTTCTTCTCCTTGAAATTCAACAAGCAACAATCCAGAACCTTCTTCATCTATTGAATAAACTTTTGTTCCTTTTGGTAATTTGGTTGCACTAAGATCATTAAACAGCAAGCTACTGGTGGTCTGTTTTTGGATTTCACCAATATAGTTATCTTTAGAAAATGAAATATTCTCCGTATCATTTTCGAACCAATCCAAATTTGTCACATTGCTAAAAATTTTGCCGTCATACTCAATAATGTCCGCATCTTTGTTTTGTTTCAATACATCTCTGGCAGTCACTCTTCCCCCGTCAGCAACACCGCAACTAGTAAACATATAAATTATTAAAGTAGTTGCAAACAATACTGCAATTAACGATTTATTTATAATATTTCCTCCCATCTTCTAACGTATCTTCATTAAGTGAACCGCCCATAACTTGAACAAGGGGCGATTGCCATTCAGCAATCGCTCCTATATAATGGAAAATCTTCACTTTATTACTCTATCGATTGAACCATTGTGATCAATTTTTCTTTCGATATTACTTTGACTCCTTTATAATCAATCGCATATTCGACTCCATCTTTTCTCCAGCTAATCATATGAACGTTATCATCAGTAACATTGTAATATGCAGTTGTACCGTCATTAAGTGTTATTTGTTCATCCCAATTTGATACATTATTCCAGCCAATTTCACTTGTAGCCCACACTGTAATTGACTCTTCTTGATTTTCATATATAGTTTTCACTCTATTAAAACCACTAATTTTAGAATATTGTTTTTCTACATCTATCGGAACGTACGTTGCAGACTCAACCTTAAACGGAACTAACAAACCAGCAGCATTAACAGGTAATTTAATAAAAGGGGTGGTTATTCCTCCAATAATAAAAACCAGTATCAATAATGTGAAAGTTCGTCTTTTCTTATCAGTTTCTTTTAATTTCTCTTCAACTTTGTCCATTCATTCACCCTCATTCTATACTAAAATCTTGTTCTATAATCCTGCCCGATTGCTTAATACCAATTATTTCATAATCTAAAATCCCTATAATAAATTTCCTTCACTTAGACAAGTAAAATAGACGCTGATCCTTTATAGAGGGCCGTACCAACTTGTTGTTTATTTTAGATAAGTAATTGCTTCCATTCATTATATTTTTAAATCACCAATCCAATTTAAATACTTTCTGCGTTTTATTTGGCAGGTTTTATTTTTCATTAATTCGTCTGTAAGCCAAAATAGGAAGGCTGCTATTAGAGCATGAATGAATAAGAATACATCGAACAAATCAGTTGCCTCCGAGAACCATGAGTCTATTTTGTAGCCTGAAATTAACATTGGTATTGGTACGAACGTTGCTGCTAAGAAAAGGTGAATGAGCAAAGCGACGATTATTCGCTTTGTTCCTGTCAGGCTTTTAGTAGCGTACTCGGACAACATAGAAGATGGTATGCCATAAATAAAAATAATGGGCAGCAAATACATGCCAAAGAAAACCCCTATCCCTATTCCAACAAAAATGGAATACATCGCAATCATTAATAAACCAGAAATTAAAGCTGCTATGACTTTTCTTCCAATCATGCTGATCCCTTCTTTTACACTTATTTTTTTGCATCCAATAGATTTTTCCGATTACCAATAAATCTATAACATCCCCCACCCTATATGAAATGGCGAGCGACTTGGAGAGCGGTATATCTATCGGCCTTCGAATAATATGTAACACATCCATCATCTATTAGCCCTCCAACTTCTCGCCCTCTCTACCAATTCATTCACAAACTCCTGCTTACCCTCTTGATACATATGATGGTCTTCAGGAAACTGCCCTGCTAATTTAAGTTTCAACTCTCCATATGCTTTTGCGTCTTCAGGGTGTGCCATTAGATACATTTTGAAATCCAGGTGTGTTTGTATATGTTCATCTCCGACTTGAAAAATATGTACATGGTGTGTTCTGTGTTGCTTGCCTTTTGAGAAGTACCTTCTCCCTGCGATCCCGTTCTCGTCTTTCGGTTCATACCCCACTTTTCGTAATGCTTCATTGTACCGATCAACTTTTTCAATATTTTTTACCACTATCAACATATCAATGATGGGTTTGGCATAACTGATTGCCGGTACAGATGTACTTCCGATGTGAAAAATGTTTACTAATTCATCTTTTAGTATTTCTTTTAACAGCTTTTGTTCTCGGTCATATGCAATTTCCCATTCTTTGGTCCATGGTTGAATGTTGGTTTTTCTCAACGTTTCGTTCTCCTTAGTGGTCTATGGGAACAGGCACCGTGACCCGTTTTTTGTTGTCCATTACTCTGACCTTTTCTGTTTGGTTGGCTTGGTGAAACTATCCCACATCCAGTGAATAATGGTGACAATTATAGCTAAGATGAAAACATGGATACCTTTTGTGAATGTGTCTCCTACCCCCAAAACAACTAAAACTATGTAAGTTGCAGCGAAGAATGAAATAAAGAACAAACCGTATTTTTTCATAGACACCTCCATGGTCCATGGGGACAGGCACCGTGACCCGTTTTGCCGGTGCAACTCCCTCTATCCTTGGACTGTTCTTTCTTTCTCTTTCAAATAGTTTTCATAAGCTTCTTTGACCGGATCAGGTTTGGGCTCATCTTTGGTGATCCTTCTGTGGATGTCATTTAGGAGATACAAGCCTCTAAATAAGGTACCGGTGATTATTGCGAATGCCAGTAAACCTCCTGCCACTGGCCCCATCATGAGTAATACACCACCTAAAATAATGGTCAAAATAATGGATAGTAATAAGTACAATGTAACCCCCCCTTTTAATCTATTTATCTATATTTTTTACAAGCTTCTTTTTCGTTATCAATTTGTATAACTGCAAAAATATCACATAAAAAAAGGCTATATTGAAAAATGGCCCTAGACTGCTTGTACTCCACCCTCCATTTCCGTAATACACAAACATGTCAGCAGGAAATCCAAAATAGATAATCCCATCGGCGTCATGTCTGATGCCAATAACAGGAGTAAATGCAATACCGATCGCTACCACTAGACTCAGGATGAAAATTATTTTTTTGTGACTCATACCATTCTCCTTCCGTCCAATTAATACGATGCTATCTGATATAATCATATTACATAATGTTACAGCATTACCACTGTTAGTAAGAAATTTTGGAGGGATCCATTTGGCACATAAAAATAATACAGAATTTATGACCAATGAAGACATTTGGAATGCGATGATTTCTTTACTGAGCGAATACGAATTTCCTACGGACAATGAAACTGCTAATCAAGCTTTTATGGTCTACCATTACTACTCTGAGTTGGAAAGTGGAGGACATGAGGGCCTATTTAACTGGTGTTCTATGCATATAGAAGCGTTAGGGGTAGACCGTTATTTTGAAGAATTGGTGCGGGCTCTTAAGGAAATTAACGCAACTGAATATGCTTTAATAGAAGAAAAGTATGGCCTGCAGATGTGGAAGCTCTATCAAGCCTTAGAAAATGGCGAGATCCCTGAGGAAGAATTCTATACCATAATCGAGAAGGCCGACAGCGAATATTGGCAGCTTGACGGTAAATTAGGGGAAGTTTTAGAGGTTTATTTTGTGAAGGTGTATAAGGAATTGATTGAAGTGATGAATGAAGAAGGCTGAGGGAACCGGCACGCTACCGGTAATGATACATAGGCAAACATTTTGGGGGGAGTTTTTATTAGACATTTGTGGGTGCTAGTTTCGCTAATTCCTATGCCGTTTTTGTTTCATTACTATGAAATTTCGCAGTATCCTGAGAGTGCTGATTTCTTATTTATTGTCTCCTTGTTTTTTGCTGGATTGATAGGTTTTTTAACTTTAAAAGTTAAGATCCGCTATATTATTTTAGTAAATTTAATCACTATCTTTGTTTCCATTTGGTTAGGAGCTGCGTTTATCACTCCTCCAAATGGGTCTTGGTTTGCTCCTATTGGGATGAATTTCGCGATTGTATGGACGGGGGTTGTAACTTTAGTGGTGGAATTAATTCTTCGTTCTGTTTTTAAGGCGGTCCTATCGAGGAAGTAGAGGAGCCGGTCCATGGAGTTACACGTAGGCAGGGGCGGTGATAATTTCCTCCGCCCCTGTCTTTTAGTTGCTGTCTAATTGTCCAATATACTTTTCAACTAGTTTTTTCGCTTCTTCTATACCCTCTTCTGTTAGATATACGGATTTCGAACGGTTTCCCCCACGAAGTAAGTCCTGTTCGCTTAATTGGTTTAAGGCTTCGAAGTCATACCCTTTCCAACTTCGTCGCATTTCTCTTGGAATATTCTTTTCTTCCCATGATGTTAAGTACAATAATAAGAGTGTTAGCTCCTTGATTCTTTCTTCCATAACTATCATATCCTTTTATTTTTATATCTTCATTGTAACCCTTTTCGAATTGCTGATAAACTATCCTCCTTCACCTTATTGGCTAGTAGGTCACGCTACCTGTCCCCACAACTCTTCCACCATACACTTCATTTTGTAAAGTCCCCTTGACATATTATAAAATGTAAAGTACGCTTTACTTACAACCGATTGTAAAGCTAGCTTTACAAAAATAATCGGAGGGGTGGAAAATTTGAAAAATCGGATTAAAGATCTGCGCAAAGCTGCGAAGATGACGCAAGAGGACCTAGCCGTGCAGGTAGGCGTCTCAAGACAGTCCATCATTGCGATTGAATCGGGAAAGTACAATCCATCACTTGAACTAGCATATAACATTTCAAAGGTATTCGATTGCATCATTGAAGAGGTCTTTATTTTAGAAGAAGGGGGAGAAGAATAATGGAGGTACAAATTGGTGGGTTGGTAGGATTATATGGAGGAGCTGTGATAGGTATATTAGCTTGGTGGTTTGGACGCCGAATGGCCAAAAAGCAGCGTGGGTTGGATGAACTGCATGCTCATATTTGGCAAAAGGCACGAGCCATTTCTTGGTTCTTCACCCTTGCTACCATTTATTTATTATTTACGTTGATTATGTTCGGTATGGAGTTAAAGCCCGCCATCGTTCTTGCTGTCATTATGGTAGTACACATGGCGAGCTGGGGCTTTACAGGCATGATTTTGTCCATCAATATGAATATGTCAGAGCCGTTGAAGCCCTCTAAAGTCAAATTCGGTATTTTCATTGTGGCCTTGTCCGTTATTTGTTTTGCAATCCTATCTATAACTACCGGCAACTGGTGGTTCCTGCTTGCCAGCGTTCCACCAAATACCATTGGGATAATATTTGCATTTACACCGGAAAAAAGCAGTGAGGAATTTTGATGAAACAGGATTAGTAAATTGTAGAACATCTATAAAAATGACCATTAAAACCATTGTAGGTTCTAATGGTCATTTTATTATTTCTTATTCTAGCCTCAAGCTCTTCTCAGCCTAAAGTAATACATCCAAGTCTTCGTAATAAATGTACCAAATACTAGTATTAATAGGAAAAACATCACTGTATTTGTATTCATTAAGGTCCAGCCCCCCCCTTGTTGGAGCAAATAGCTTAAGTTCATGCTGGCAATAAAAATGTACATAAGTACGAGTGGCAGGAACAGCATGGTATAAGAAAAAGCTACTTTCTTCGCTTGCTTGAGCTTGTGAGTTTTATCGCTGTACAAGGCTGGTGGTGTCTCGCCCTCTTCATATTCCTTGCTCCAGATCGTCCATTTTTGGAGGGCACCCTTGGAACTGAATTCGTCCTTCCAGCCTGCTTGTCTATGAATCTCGAAATAGCTGTCGTTCGAGAGATTTTGGTAGTCGGCACTATATTTGATGTGTTGCGGTTCGCCTTTTCTAAAATAGAATGTGGTGCCAAGTTTGTTGACGCGGTGAAGACGGTTTCCTTCAGTAGCTTGTTGCTCTAGCCATTTTTCAAGTTTGTCCGGCGAGTACATCCAACCGAACTTGCGGCGTTTGATGATGATACCATCGCGCTTTAGTTGTTTTTCTTCTGCTTTGGTAAGTTTTTTCTTTTCTAGGGTGTGGTGTGGGGTATAGGTTGTTTGATTCTCTTGTGATAGTGCTTTGTTTGCCCTCTTTATTTTCCAGACGGAGTATATCATGAAAAAGTAGAAGGCGGTTGCTAAAGTTCCGACGATGTACGTGATGATCCAGAATGGGCTCTCTTCTACTTCCACGATGCCGTCGCTTGCGATATAGGCGGTGGTGAAGAGGGCCACGTTAACTAGTGTTGCAAAAGTCATGTAAAGAAGGATGGCCATGAATCCGTAAAAGATAAAGTTGTTTCGTTTGATGATGGCGTCGCGACTCGTGGAAGTGTTCACTTTTCCCTCTGGTCTCTCGTTTGCGATGACATACCACTTGCCGGTTTGGGTGACTTTTCCCCAGCCGTCGTTGCGCATGGTGTTGGACAGGGTTGCGGGTTTTATTTTGTCATAACCGATTCGGTAGGTAACGTCTTTGGGTAGGGACTTTTCGAATGTGAAGCGTCGTTTGGAGCGGTGCAGTTCTTTTAGGTGATAACCTTCCTTCGCTTGGTCGGTGAGCCATTGTTCTGTTTTTTGCACATCATAACTCCATAGTGGTTTGATGATTGATTTCATAGGAATTCCCCCTCGTACTTCAATGCGTTTCCGTGAAGCTCCTTTAGTCTCTCTATTTCTGCTGTGATCAGCTCTTTGCCGCTATCGGTGATTTCGTACACCGTCTTTCGCTCGGCATCTGCAAACACCGTAATAACCCCATCCTTTTGCATCTTCGTCAATGTTCCATAAATGGTCCCGGAACCCAGGCGGATTCTGCCATTTGAGATCTCTTCTACATGCTTGATAATGCCATAGCCATGTCGCGGCTCTGTCAATGACAACAAAATATAGAACGCCGTTTCTGTCATGGGTATGTACTTTTTTATAATCTTGGATAAATCCAATGTGGTCACCTCTGTTCTTCGAGTGTGTCGCGTTGTGACATATGTCGTAGTTTGACTATATCACGGTGTGACATAATTGTGCAAGGAGTTTTTGGGTTGAGGGGACAGGTACGGTGGCCCCGTTTTGGCGGGAAGTTGTTTGAAGTGATGGCCGGGTATTATTTTAGTATGGATTGCGAAAATGGTTGAGCTTTGACGAATGGATTTAAAGTCTATTATTACAAAGTTGATTTTTGGTTTAAACCAACGTTTGTTTAATTTTTGTTATTTCAAAATAACAGAGTGATAGATGAAATAAAGGTAATCTATGTGGTCACTTGCATGCCTTTTAGGTAAATGTCCGAAGTTTTTGGAAAGTTGACCAAAGATTTTCCGATTTTGACCGAAGTTTTTGGAAAGTTGACCGAAGTTTTCGCGAATTTGACCGAACCAAAAATTCAACCTGTGAAAAGTTGTCCAAACCCCTGTCTACTTTGACCGAACCTCTCGTGATTTCCATCATTTTTTGGCCGAATGAAAATAAAAGTTGTCCGAACCTAAAATTCCTCACCACAAATGGCTATTTTTTCGAAAAAAGTGCATTTTTCGATGATTCGTAAGAAGAACCTACCTATACTACCACACAGATAACAAAAAAATGGGTCAAGGAACCTGTCCCCTCAACCCACTTCACCTTTACCTGAAATAATCAAGGCTTCAAAATTACCTTAATACAGTCATCTTCTTTTTTGTTAAAAATGTCGTATCCATGTGCGGCTTCATCCAGCGACATTTTATGTGTAATGATCTTAGTCGGATCAATCTTCCCACTCTTAATCTGATCATATAGGTGAGGCATAAAGTGACGCGCCGGCGCCTGCCCCATTCTGATATTGATGTTCCGGCTGAAGAACGGTCCTAGTGGGAACATATTGTACAATCCACCATAAACACCTGTAATTTGTAACGTCCCTGCTTTTCGCACGGCTTTGGTGGCAATTTGAATCGGTCCAAGTGTCCCGCCTTGAAGTTTCATTTTTTGCTCGACCCATTCCAGCGGAGATTTTTTCCCGTCCATCCCGACACAGTCGATGACAACGTCTGCTCCGCCTTTGGTCAATTCCTTGAGGGTTTCGCCCATGTCGTCATATTTAGTGAAATCGAAGACTTCTGTTTGCATGTATTGCTTGGAATGCTGGAGCCTGTTGCCGATGTAATCGACGGCGATAACTCGCTTGGCACCTTGTTGCCAGGCGAATTGTTGGGCCATGAGACCAACTGGTCCGCAGCCTAAGACAATGACCGTGTCTCCCTCTTTCACACCGGCATTCACCACGCTCCAGTAGGCAGTTGGCAGAACGTCTGATAAGAGGAGGAGTGATTCATCTTCCAGCTCACAGTCCTCCGGGATCAGGAATGGGGTAAAGTTGCCAAACGGCACTCTCAGGTATTCTGCTTGTCCTCCTGGGTGATTTCCGAATTTCTCGGAATAGCCGAAATAGCCGCCAGAGTCATAGTGGGGGTTAGAGTTATCACATTGACTTTCCAGCTCGTGTTCACAGTAATGGCATCTCCCGCACGCAACGGTAAATGGGATGACAACGCGGTCGCCCTTTTTCACCTTTGTCACGTCCGGGCCCACTTCCTCTACGATTCCCATTGGTTCGTGCCCGATGATATAGCCTATTGGTAATGGGAAGTTTCCTTGATACAGGTGCAGGTCCGACCCACAGATAGCAGTGGACGTTATTCTAATAATGACGTCTTCACGATCTTGAATTTTCGGGGCTTCTACTGTTTTTACGACTACTGTATTTTTTCCTTGGTAAGTGACTGCTTTCATGATGTTCTCCTTTTGTTATACATATTTTCCATAGTCCGGGATGGCGACTGATTCAAAGTCTTGTACAAGTTTTGTGAGTCCATTGGCCAACTCTTCCCCTTCCATAGCAGGTCCATGACCAGTGACAGCAACTTGTGGATTTAATAATTCTAATTTTTTCACCGATTCCAATGCCGCGTGCCAATCCGTTGTAAAATAGCGGGGCGGCCCGCATACTTCCTGTTGCTGGACAAGCACTTTATAGAGTGAGTCCTGCCTTACCGTGACAAAGGCATCCCCGGCGATGAGGGTGCGGTCTGACTCACGAAACAGGGAGACATGCCCAGGCGAGTGACCTGGTGTGTGAACCCAGCGCCAGCCTTCCATACCCGGTACAGTCCCATCCTCAGGCAGTGTATGGATATGTCCGCTAAGATCCGTTGATTCGTTGGGAAAATAGGAGGACACTTTCGCAACGAGTCCACCTTCCACACTCGGATCCGGCTCAGGATAATCACTTTTGCCTGTTAAGTACGGAAGTTCCAGCTCATGCGCATATACCGGAACATCCCAATGCCGCACCAAATCCACCGAAGCCCCGACATGATCAAAATGACCGTGCGTCAAAATGATTGCTTTCGGGCGGGCACCTTTGCCTAAATGGTTCTCCACCACAGAAAGGATCTCTCTTGCGGACTTCGGCATTCCTGTATCAATCAACACCCAGTCCTCCGAGTTTCCGTAGATGCAAATATTCACCACTTGGTTCGTATAGTAATACAAATCCAAGGTGACATGTTTTCCACTATGTGCAGCGATGGAGGTCACTGGGATAAATTTATTGTCATGGCTGTAGTTCATATCTTGAGACATCTTTAACACTCCTATCCTTTATGTACGTGGATAGTATTTGTTAAAGGGATGAAGGGTAAACATTTTTTTAGTGGAAGTGGAGTCGAGCGGACAGGCACGGTGACCTATTTTTATTAGCAAGGGCTTAGTTTTACATAAAGATTTCATGGGATTTTATGTTAATATATTGGTGTATGGATTTTTGGGGACTGGGGGAATAACACGTTGAATAAACTACAACTTTTACTGTTTGGCACCTTGGTTTTGACTGGATGTAATAATAATTCTTCTTCTTTGACCTATTCAGAGTTAAGTGAAGAGGATTTAAGCGAGGAAACACAGTCATATTTTCAGAGTGTGAAAAAGGAAAACGGAGCTCATCTGTATTTTGATGAAGAGAATGACTCCATGGTAGTTTACCTAAATGGAGAAGCTGTAGTTCAAGGCGAGAAAGCCGAAACCTTTACTGGTTTTGACGTAGATAGCGAAGAGGACACTCTTAAGTTAATGTATACGAGTGCAGAAACAACTGATCTTTCAAATTCTTCATCAGATTATAGCCTTTTTTATAAAGTGAACCTTAACAATGAATATGATAAAGTTAAGCTTTTTCAAAATGGAGATGAGGCTTCATTTCGTTCGGTTTCAGGGGGCGAAAAGGACTGAAAAATGGGTCATGTTTCCTGTCCCCATGATTCAAGAAAGTTAGGTGATAATATGTATTGGAAATTAAGAATCCCTCTTCTCTTGTGTAGTTTTGGAATTATCTCTGGATTTGTTCAAATTTTCCATCACCTCTTTTTTGTTAATATTTCTTATCTCATTAATAGTGTTATTTTCATTGGCCTAATTGGACTCATCTTTACACTATTAGAGAAGACAAGAGTAAATGAAAAAAAGGTTCACTTTAGTTTGGGTGCTGCGATCATTCTATTTGGTATTTCCTTTGACTATTTGATGGTTTAGAGGTGCTAAGGGGACAGGCACGACGACCCACTTTTTCATTAATCTCGTGCCTATTACCCTTTAACTAAAGCATGATAAATAATGCCTTGACGAACCAAGAATGGGTCACGGTTCCTGTCCCTACAATTTCTCCACTAACTCAAAGTGCTCTACTACAATAACCGTATTATCATCTAATCCATTACCCTCTTGTCGTAACGCATCTTCCCAGCTAACGACGTGGTCTTTGCGAAACTCCTCTATTGAATTAGTGTTTTCTGCTTTCGCAATCTTCTCGTCCACATCTCCAAAACGTATCTCATAATTTTCGGTAATCAAGATGGTACACCTGTGTTTCCCCTGTTGATCATATACCGCTACGTAATCACCTACTTCTGTGGGTGGTTCTTCTGGGGAATCATAATACCAAACTTTTGGTGTACATGTTGCTGTTTTCTTTCCTCTAATGACTTCTAAAACCAATCTATCATCCTGTTCGTCTCTTCCCCATAACGTCATTTTTTTCATTTCTTCCACCCCTAATTTCTCATTCTAATGACATATTCACCGCTTCCAAAGCATGGATGTAAGCCGTGTCAAATAGAGGAACATCTGAATCCCCCGGTTTTACCAATAATCCAATTTCGGTACAGCCTAAGATAATCCCTTTGGCACCAGATTCGATTAGGCCATGGATAACTTTTTTATAGTAATCTCTTGATTTTTCTTGAATCTTACCCAAACATAACTCTTCATAAATGACTTTGTTTATAATCTCTCTTTCCTGTTCACTTGGTACAATAACTTTTATGCCGTTCATCTCCAAACGTGATTTATAAAAGTCTTGTTCCATTGTGTACCTTGTGCCTAGTAATCCAACCGAATTAATTCCTTTCTCTTTAATTTGTGCTGCGGTTGCATCTGCGATATGCAATAGGGGGATAGTTATTTTTGATTGGATCTCATTTACAACTTTGTGCATCGTATTGGTACAAATGACAATAAAGTCCGCTCCCCCCATTTCTAAAGAACGCGCAGCATCACCTAACACTTCCCCGGCCTTATCCCAGGCGCCTCCTGATTGGTACCGTTCTATTTCATCAAAATCGACACTGTATAATAGACATTTCGCTGAATGTAATCCCCCCAATCTTCTCTTAACCTCTTGATTGATTATCCGATAATACTCCACAGAAGATTCCCAACTCATTCCGCCAATAAGACCAATAACCTTCATTTTATCTCCTCCATTATCCTTGTTGTTCCTGTTCCTTATTAACTTCGCTAAATAAAAAAACCGGCAGGCGCCGGCTTTTTTGTTAATATCAGCTCTTTTGAGCATTCATTGCTTCCCATTCTTCTTTACTAGGACCATATACCCCAGGAACTTTCAAGTCTGCCTGTCTCATAAGGACCGTCAATTGACCGCGGTGATGTGCCTGATGTTGGATAAGCAGACGAAAAACAGCCTGAAGTGGCATGTCTCCACCAAATAAATTGACCATTTTATTCATCGTTTCATCTGTAATTTGTTCAGAAAATGCTTGTGTAAAGCGCTGACTTACTGTTTTGTAAGTCTCGCTGATTTCAGCAGCAGATTTTGGGGTCTCTTTTTGAAGATCAGGAACCTCAAATTTTATACCAACTTGGGCAGGAAAGTAGTAAGCGGATCCTGTAATATGCCAAGCAAGGCTTCCAACACTGTATAATCCTGGGGAAACTTCTTGATTCAACGATTCATCTGTCAGCACATCCAACACTTTTTGGGTAACAGCGGCTTCTTGTTTCCATTCATTTAAGAAATCATTAACTGACATAAACATTTCATCCCCTCCTAATAATTGGGCAAATCCTTCTAGTTTAATAAGCCCTTCACATAATTTTACCACATTCTGCTAACCATTAGCTCCTCTCAATGCTTACAATGCCACCGTGCCTGTCCCCTCAGACCTTTTACTCCATTCCGTCTACAATACTCTTCATCATCGCCTCATCCATTGGGCCAATGATTTTTTTTTGGATGATTCCGTCTTCATCGATGGCGTAGCTGGGTGGGGATGGTGAAGGCTTGGTATTGCATGCCGATGTCCCCGGCTTCATCAAGTGGGATAGCGAAGGTAAGTTCGTAATCTTTTACAAAGGTATTGATCGCTTCTTCCCCTTTGTCCATATTGGTGAGATTAACCGCGATGACCTCTACTTCTTCGGGGTTTTCTTCGTAGAAACTTTGCATATGTGGCATTTCCGCTTTACACGGTGGACACCAGGTCGCCCAGAAATTCAAGATGACCTTTTTTCCCCTGTAATCAGAGAGCTTCAATTCTTCCCCATCGAGTGTCGTCAACGTAAAATCCGGGGCTTGGTTCCCTTCTTGCACTTCCCCTAAATCTACTCCTGGGATGCTTTCATCTTTTGTGATATCCACACTATCCGAATCACTAATTCCCTCTGAAGCTGGTTTCTCCCATACGTTCACGAAAATGATGGCGACCGCTAACAAAATGATGGCAATAGATAAAAGGTTCTTATTCATGTTCCATACTCCTCCTTTGCTCCAATAGATTCCTACTCATTAGGATGTTTAAAAAAACAAAAATCAAACCCAATACTTTCCCCGTACCTCCACCATGAAAATAAACAATAGACAGGGGCATATCTAGGAATAACTTAGGATGAATCACTATGTAGCTAAGCTTCCAAATGACAAAATAGAGAAAGATATTGTCCCAAAAGAAAGAAGGAATCGTCCTTCCTGTTACAAGTTTATAAATAAGGGGCAGCAACATTAAAGCGATAACCATGACGGCTAAACTTGCAGAAATCGTCATGCTCCCGAAGGTAATGTAACTCACTCCTGCTCTCCATCGTCATGAATGATCGTTATCAAAACATCTACTTGGATTGCAGGCAAAACGGATTGGATCATTCCGCAGTTTTTTATCACCAAAGAGGAGATCTTTTCACGTTGGGCAAGTATCAGCTCATCCTTAGAAAAGATATTCGCTTTAATTGTGATCCTTTCGATGCGATTAGCCTGACTCGGATTTCGAATCGAATCTGCTTCCATTTCTAATTTTTCGTAATGAACTCTTTTCTTTTCCAAAATTGTTTTAAGCAAAGTCCCACCGCAGCCTATCAGGGATGATATAAATAATTCATAGGGTCTGACCCCAACACCTGGCGTGGGTGATATGACCATTTGACCCGAAGGCAATTCTGCGATTACCCGGTCCGATTCTATTAAAAATTTCATCTACTGATTCCCCCTTTTCCATCTAGTATGGAATCAGTTTGTTAAGAGTTGATTAAGAGAATCCCGCTAATTTATTGGCCGACAAATTTATAGCCCATTCCCCTCACCGTCTGAATATAATCTTTAGGCGTATACATCTTTATTTTCTCGCGCAAATGCTTGATATGGACATCAATGGTTCGATCAGACACCATTTTTTCATGATGCTCATAAATAGAGTTCAAGATTTGTTCCCTGGTCAGCACTTGGTCCGAATTTTGCATAAAAAAATGCAAAAGCTTAAATTCAAATTTGGTGAGATTCAGGGGACTGCCATTTATTAAAGCTTCCCCTTTAGCAGGTTTCAATGTAAAACCGGTAAAGCTGAGTTTCCCACAGCGAGCTGCCGTCCTTCTAAGGACTGCTTCAATTCGCACCATCAACTCTGCTGGGCGGAACGGCTTGACCACATAATCATCCGCACCAAGCTTGAAGCCTTTAATAATGTCACTTTCTTCGGTTTTCCCCGAGATGATAATAATGGGCATCAAGCTTTTCAAATCATTTCGGACCCACCTGCAAATTTCTTCCCCGCTAATTTTAGGAAGGGAAAGGTCCAATAGGAGGATACACGGGTCCAGTTGCGGAATCATTTTCTTCGCACGTTTTCCATCCGCAGCTTCGAGCACCTCATAACCTTCCTTTTCCAGATTGGTTCTGAGGAGGTTGCGTATCTCTTGATCACTCTCGACAATCAACACCGTTTTACCAATCAATTTCTCTTGTATCAACGTACTCACTCATTTCGTTATGTCATTGCGGAAATAGATTATAAATAGAAAGCCATGCACTTATTTTCTGCATTTGTCCTGTTAAAACAAGAAATCCAAGGGCAATCATGACCACTCCATTAATGAGGGACAGCTTGGATAGATACTTGTTGATCTTCCTGACTACCTTTAAAGAATAAACAAGAACAAGTGAAATCACCAGAAAAGGAATCGCCATTCCGATCGAGTAGAATCCTAATAACAGGATACCTTGGTTCAGAGTGTCGGTTGAACTTGCCAACAGTAAAATAGAGGATAGCGCGAGACTCACACACGGAGACCAACCACTCGCAAACGCCATCCCCAAGAGGACGGAGCCAAACATACTCTTTGATTTATTACTGTACTCAAACTTCTTTTCTTTCATAAGAAATTTAAATTTCAAGAATCCCGCCATCTGCAATCCAAAAATGATAATCAATAACCCTGCAACTTGCATCAACGCAATCCTATATTCCATTAACAACTTCCCTACAAAACTCGCAGAAGCACCTAAGGAAATAAAAATAATACTAAAACCGATAATAAAGCCAATCGAGCGCAACAGCACCTTTTTCCGGTCCACCATGATTTTATTATCCTCCATTTTACCACCTGTCAAATGCGTTATATACGCAGGCAACAACGGAAAAACACACGGCGAAAAAAAGGACAAAGTCCCCGCAAACAACGAAAAGATAACACCCACATCACTCATCCCACTCACTCCTTTACCCCCATTATGAAGTGCGAATATTAATGTTTTGTTAAGAAATGAGAGGAAAATGGGTTGAGGGGACAGGCACGGCGACCCATCTTTCCCACTATCCCTCCACAAGTGGGTCTCGGTGTCTTTAAATCAAAATTTTCTTGCACCACTACTATGTAATACTATATACTAGTAATAAGTAATACAGAATACCTGAATGGTGGGATAGATTTGGAAAATATTACGGAAATGCTGAAGGGAGTGCTGGAGGGTTGTGTGCTGGAGATTATCAGCCGCGGCGAAACGTACGGCTATGAGATCACTCAGCAGCTGCGGGCACTTGGCTTCACAGATGTGGTGGAAGGTACTGTGTATACGATTACGATGCGCCTCGAGAAAAACAACCTGGTGACCATCGAGAAAAAGCCATCTACCATGGGACCGCCGAGAAAATTTTACACACTTAACGAAGCCGGCCAAGAGCACCTTCAAACGTTTTGGAGAAAATGGGAGTTCGTTTCAAGTAAAATCAACGAACTCAAAACAAAAGACTTATCAAAAGGAGAGATACTATGAGCTTTTTAGAGAAAATCATTGGAAGTTTAAACGACAAACGGGAATGGAGAGAAATGGAGGCGCGCGCAAAGGCACTTCCTACTGAGTACCGCAACGCATACTATGCGATCCAAAAATATATGTGGACTGCTGGCGGGCCGACTGACTGGAGGGAATGCAGTCGTATTTTCGGGGGCATTCTAGAACTTTTCGAGCAAGGTGCAGCAGAAGGCAAAAAAGTAACAGATCTCACAGGAGAAGACGTCGCAGCTTTTTGCGATGAGCTTGTAAAAGACACCGAAACATATAAAGACAAATATCGGAAGAAGTTGAACGATTCAGTCAACCGGGGGTAATGGAAGGCTGAGGGGACAGGCACCGAGGCCCATTTTCTCATGGGTCACCGTGTCTATCCCAGCTTTTCTTCATTCTAAACCTCGGCTCCGCCAACCTCCTCACACCCCGCCAATGCTTGCTTCATGATAATCCAAGCACGCCGCTTACTTAATCCCCTTACCTCTGCCCATTATTGGTAATCTTTCGCATTTTCAAAACAATTAATTTGTAATATAGTAATTAAGTTATCGGGTAAATGTAAAGGAGCTTAGATCATGGATTTTTTAATCATTTTAAAGGCAGTCATTTTAGGAATTGTCGAGGGATTGACGGAGTTCGCACCAGTTTCATCCACAGGGCACATGATCATTGTGGACGATATGCTTCTTCAATCTGAGGAATTTCTGGGTAAATATGTAGCCAACACATTTAAAATCGTCATACAACTGGGCTCGATCCTGGCAGTAATCGTGATCTTCAAGGACCGTTTTATTGAATTGCTTGGGTTGAAAAAGCTACGTGGAGAATCTGTCTCACAAGGTTCGAAGCAACTTAAACTTTCCCACGTTATTGTCGGTCTTATTCCCGCTGGTGTCTTGGGAGTGTTATTTGAGGATTATATTGATGAACACTTATTTTCATTGGAGACTGTTTTGATCGGGCTGGTCATTGGGGCTGTTTTGATGATTATGGCAGACATATTCGGTCCAAAAGAACCGAAAATGCAGAGTGTTGATCAAATGACCTACAAGCAGGCCTTTTCCATCGGGTTGATTCAGTGCTTATCACTATGGCCAGGATTTTCTAGATCCGGTTCCACCATCTCAGGAGGAGTTCTGCTTGGAATGAGCCATCGTGCCGCCGCAGACTTCACATTTATTATGGCTGTGCCGATCATGGTTGGAGCAAGTGGATTATCCTTATTGAAAAATTGGCAGTATTTCTCTATCGAAGCTCTACCATTTTTCGCTGCCGGTTTTATCACATCCTTTATTTTCGCACTAATATCAATAAAATTCTTTTTACAATTAATCAATAAAATCAAGCTAATGCCATTTGCCATTTACCGCATTGTACTGGCATTGGTTATCTATCTCGTTTATTTTTGAGGCGAGGATGAGTCGAGGGGACAGGCACAGTGACCCATTTTCTCATAGGTCACCGCTCCTTTCCCTCCACCATACTCCACCTTAAAACTGAAACACCTGCCGCAATTCAATCTGCCCTTCCCCATATCCTTGCGGGTCCGGCATCCTCATCGCCCATTTTACGGCTTCTTCCTTCGACTCCACATCAATCAAAATGAAACCTGCAACCAGGTTGTTCGGTTCAGGGAAAGGCCCCTCCGTCACTACTGGCTCCCCACCTGGCTCTGGGAAAGAAATGCGCATTCCGTTTGAGCTTGGGTGTAGTCCTTTCGCCATCACTCGCACCCCCGCCTCTACTAATTCTTCATTGTATTTCGACATAGCTGCATTCAGCTCGGGATTCGGTCGGTTTCCACCTTCCGAATTTGTTGATGCTTTGACGATTAGCATGAATAACATGAAGAGTTCCTCCTTTTATTGTTCACCTGTTTTATGCCACTTAAATTCCTCGTGATGAAATACATTTGTTTCCCTTGGGTATCCATAGTAATATAACTCGTTTCCGTCTTCATCATAGGCAGTAGGATACAGAAATTCTATTTGCTCACTGAATGGAAAGAAGAAAGAAATCCGTTCCCCCTTCTTTATTTCTTTTCGCTCAATATTAGGCTCTACACCAGCCTCTATGTAGGCAACTTCCTCATCGTTCGATACAACGCTTATAAAACTACCAGCATCGTTTTCGTAGTTAAAGCTAGCCCCGCCAACTGTTTGAATTTCATCTGTACTATATGGAATGTACATAGATGCCCTACTGCTAAAAAACACCCCAGACTTTTGGGTCAAAACTGTTCGAAATTCCTGTTCCACTTCACTTTTAAACAAAAATACACCCGTAGATCCTATTTCGTACTGATCCATCAACTCCGCATCTTTCGTAAGAAATGCATGACTCTTAGCAGCACTTAATGCTGTAAATCTATATCCGCTAAGGATGGCCAGCAATAGGATTACGAGAAGTAAAGGTATAATAACTTTCAATATTTTCATCATTAAATCCTCCTTGTTGGTACAATTTTATGTAGGTATGATACTGTTGTTTGTTGGTCAGTCATTACAATGTCCGAAGTTTTCGCAAAGTTGACCGAAGATATTGCATTCTTGACCAAAGTTTCCGAGAAGTTGACCGAAGATTTCCTAATTTTGACCGAACCAAATTTTCAATTGACCGAACACCTGTTATAAGTTGTCCAAACCCATAAGTACTTTGACCGAACCTCTCGTTATTTCAACATATTTTGACCTAAGATATAAGTAAAGTGTCCGAACCTAAATTCCACCAACAAAAACAGTGGTTTTTTCATTAAAAACAAGGCATTTTCTCAACATTCATCAACAAGAAGGATCAACAAGGCGTGGGGACACGCACCCCGCCCCACTTTCAAAAGTAAAACACATAAAAACCACTCCTCTGACTTTGTATACGTCGTGAGGGAGTGGAATGTTTCATTCTAATAGATTAATAATATGGATACGGCGGATACGGGTAAGGCGGGTATGGATAGTACGGATACGGTCGCGGTGTTAATAGCGCTCCGGCTGCCAAACCTGTTACAAATGGAAGACCGAAACCAACACCACCGAAGCCAAAGCCAGGACGGCCGAAACCTAGACCCGGACGAACACCAAAGCCAGAACCGAATCCACCTAAACCAAAGCCCGGGCGGCCAATGATTCTTCGTTGATCATTATAATTAAAGTTCACTAGACTACACTCCCTCAAGTTATTCCATACATCCTATTCAAGGGACAGGAGTCTATAAACTTGTACCCAGAAAGATGTGCGAATGCCTAGCTAGCAGGGGTGGTGTAGGGAACAATCCCTAAGTACCATTATTTAAGGAGTATTTAAGGTTTAGTTAAGCTTCCATTAACGTTTCTTCTATACAATAAATGAGGTTCGGTAAAAATGGTGTATGGGGGCAGATGAGGGAAAAGCGATGAAATTAATTAAATTAGTATCAAGCCTTATGTGTGTGCTAATTATTTTTAGTCTGTATTTTATGTACGAAAAAAAATCAACGGAAGCGTTCTATCAGAAGAATTGGGGATATCAACTTCTACAAATTGAGACCCTCCATCATAAGTATGGCTTAACAGGAAAAAAAGTAAAAATTGCTTTAATAGATACCGGAGTATCCCCATCCTTACATATCAATGTTGTAAAAGGCATCAATGTCCTAGATGACTCCACTAACTTTCAAGATGATCATGGTCATGGTACACATTTAGCAGGTGTTTTAGGGTCCAAACAATTGGGAATTGCCCCTGATTCAGAGCTCTATATTGTAAAGGCTTTGGATAACAATCTTCAAGGGGATATCTCCAACATTGTCAAATCGATAGAATGGTCCATCTCGCAAAAGGTTGATATTATCCTGATGCCTTTTGGCACGTTTTATGATTCTGCCGATTTAAAGAAAGCAATTGATTTAGCTGTCTCCCATAAAATTATCGTTGTTTCATCGGTTGGCAATTATGGGTTGCAGGAGAATGCTGACATTACCTATCCTGCTAAGTACGACAATGTCATTGCGGTAGGTGCGCTGAATAATGAAGGGGACATTTGGAAGGGGACAACCATGGGGGAGGAATTGGATTTCTTACTACCAGGTCAACACATTAACAGCTACTCCTTGTCAGGCGATTTTCTCTTAAGTAGCGGGACCTCCATTTCCTCTGCCTATATGGCTGGAGTGCTCGCTCTCTACCTTGAAAGGAATAAAAAGGAAGAATTTGATTTTGATAGGTTATTAGAGGAACTAAAAAATCAAAGTCAACAAATGGAAGGGGTTCATATCGTTGATCCTGTTCAATTATTATATGAAGGAGACAAAAGAGAATGAAAAAAAGTATACTTTTATTATTATCGATTGTGCTGATCTTTTCTACGATTAGTCCATCTATTTCATCAGCCATCGAAAAAGAAGAAGGTGCAGTTTCTCAAAAAATACTTAAGGAAGTTAGTGCGACTACTGATGTTGATGTCTCTGATGTAAATTTACAAACCTTTGAAGAGGATTTTGATTTTTTATTACAGGATCCGGTTTTCCGTCAATTTGAAGAACATTTGTTATTGTCAGGGCAAGATATAGACAATTTAGAAACATCTGTCCAAGGACAATGGGTCCCAATTGCAGCAGCGGCCATTCGGTTATTAACCTCTAAAGTTGGCAGGGAAGGGATGACAAAGGGCTGGGCTTTAGCAAGGCCGTATGTGGATAAGGCTATCAAAGCTCCAAAAACCTACATCCTCGAAGGTGCTGGTGGAGGCGGAAGAATTATACAAGTCCGCTTAAGAAAAACTGGAGCCGTCGTTTTCAGATTAGACTATTTTCCTATCAAAACGGGCGGTCCGAATGTATTGCACTACCACATTCCACCTAACTTAAAGAATCATTATAAAGTATTCTAAATAAAGGAGTGAGGCAAACATGCTATTTGATAACAACTACCACTTGCATGCAGGCTACTACAAGGACGGCCACGATCTGGAAGCCATCCTTTTGAAAGTGAAAAACCAAAACGTTTGGTGCATGTTTTTTGAAAACGATTTTTACCAACTGAACCTCCCACGAGGTCCCTACCCAACCCTAGAAAACTTCGGCCTAATGGTAGGAATCTACTTCCTAAAAACAGAAGACCTAACCGAACAAAAGGCAGCCGAACTACTCGAAGAAATTTTAAAAGAACATAAATTGATTTAATAAGTGGCAAAAAGAAACCTTCCTTCTTTGAATTATTGATTTCTTGGTCGATTCATTTATTTCAAATATAGGAGGGTTCCATTTTTTTCTGTTAGATTTTCAATAACCTAGGAAAGGCACGCCGACCCATTTTATTTTACTAACCTTCTCGATCTCCAAACCGACGCACTAACCATCACCAAAGATATGACCATTAAAATTATTGATAAGACAAAATCATCGTCTACGAAATAATCAAATCCGTACCATTGCGGCAAGAGTAACATTGCAATAGGTATGGCCCAAGCAAAATCAACGGTAGTTTCCACCGAGTTAATGTAAGCCGTTAACGCAGAAATTGCTAAAGTTAGTGCCCAAAAAATAGCGTACAACTTTAGCATAGCCTTGCTTTCTGCTTTATAAGCGAATGTTAAAGAGAAGATCCAGACAGCTAAGTGAACAATAGTTACAAGTAAGTTTTCGAAAGTTGCCGGACTACCTTTAAAAGAATCGAGTAAGTTTAATTTTAGTCCAAAGGCTATATTAAGTATGGGCAGAAATAAACATGCAAGAATTTTGTAGTTCATTGATACCTCGCCGCCCTCGTTTTTCATAAAAGCATAGCTGGCAACTAAAATGAAAACACCAATACTTAGAACCGCAACCATTGTTAAAAATGTCATATATACCCCTCCTTTACCTTTTGTGTAATTTTACACTATTAATGTATAATTTACCATTTTTATTTTTTGAGATTAAAAGGGTTTACAACGTTATTTTATCCTGATATACCTTGCGAAAATGGTTGAAAAATCACGAACGCATTTTACCCCTTATACAACAATACAGAAATTCTCTTTGAACAAACGATTGTTTAAAAATTGTTATTTCAACATATTGTAAAAACCCAAAAAACACCCAGAGATTTAATCTCTGGGCAAGGACTATACTTTATATCAATGATCAGATACGTCGATGAATTCACTGGGTATCCGTCCACTTCTCCCCCTAAACCACAGACAACCCTTAAACTAAGTAACTCTATCAATAAGTAAACGATTAATTTATTTTATAAAAAAATTTAAAATTATCCGTATAATAATTATATATGGAAACGTCTTTATAGTGTAAGCACTTTAGGGGTGGGTTGAGGGGACTAGGCACGCCGACCCATTCCCCTCACATGATCCCCCCTATTTCTCCACAATCCTATAATCAATCCTCAAAAAAGGCACCCCAAAAATCTTCATTTTATGCTCAGCAGTGAGCACTCCTCTACTTTGCTCTCTAATAACAAAGTACTCCGATAGTGGTAGCTTAAAAGTAGTGCTACCCAACGCTAAATAAACCCCTGAATCCCTATCACCTTCACTGGAGAGGACCAACCTTCCGTCCACAGCATCAAGCTGTAAAATGCCAATCATACTAGAAAAAGGAAGAGGAAGCGCTATATTCATATAGGTTCTCCCTTCTATCTTGTGCTGTGAATAGATGGCCACAAATACCGTGTTGTTTTTCACTTTACGAATCCAGGCGCGGGGACTTTTCCTACCGTCAAGCATTGGATCTACCGCACGTATCGTATACGTCATTTCAGTAGGTTTTCTGGAGATTGGCAGGTTCAGTTGTTGCAACTTCGTGCTAATCCATTTGTAACACCAAGCGAAAGGTTTAAACCAAGTTGCCCATTTTACAGAAGCGACTAGTTGGTACCGTTCTGTTTGTTCATAAAATTGAACGATGGTTTCGGGAATAACTTTTACATCTACAAAATCACTAAGATTCTCTACTAATCCTGGTCGCGGCTCCCCTGTTCCTTTTAGCTTTCCTCGAATGTGGCTCACAGGAAAATTCCATACCACCTGGTTTGTTGGAGGCGGCGCCATCACCCAGCCAAGAACCCCTAACAACCCGAATACCACACAATTAAAAAAGCCGTGGAAAAGCAGCATAAAATCGATGCTAACAAACCAGCTTCCAAACGCGCTATTGGCCGCATATAACAAGGAAAAGATGATCGTGATGCCAAGCGCACTATAAGAGAGCCTTATTAATATCGCCTGCAGTTTGGATGCGAAACGGGTCCGAAAAGCCAAAAAGATCAAGCTGTAGATGGCAAAAATGTAAACCAGTACCGAAATGAACTCCAATAGCGGCCAAAACGTGATGCCAATGGCAACGAGCATTGGACCAGCTAAAACACTGCAGACAATGTATGGATACCACTTGGAATCCTGTAAACGCCCATAGAACCCTAACGAGACCGGGAATAAAAAGGCGGAGTAGTGAAAATGAATGGCTGTTAACCAAGTAATCAGCGGACTAAAACCTGTATCGATTCCCGCAATGTAAGCGAAGAACCAAAGTCCGCCAACAAATAAGTACATCAATCCAATATCAATCGAAATCTCCGCCCAATTGGTAAAGCCGCGCTTTAAGAAGCGTTTCACCCCATATAACGCCACAAAAAAAGTGAATACCAAATAGATAAAAGCTAATACAACTTGGCCTGCGCTCGACGTAACCACCTGCAACAAAAAGATAGAAAGCATAGCAATCCAAGTGATAACAATATGCTTCCTTTTAACTTCCACTAACAGCTGCAACATGAGAGGAACGAAAATCAACTGAGCCGCTGTCAACATTAAGAGGTAGGGGTCAGCTATGAACAGGCTGCTCGCCAGGAAAAAGAACATGCCTGCAAGGGAAATGGGGCTAAATAGACGCTGCTTTAAATTCGCCTTCATAAGCCATCACCCTCCCGACGATTCTATTTTGTATATCCACTTGAATCGTAAACACTTCCCGGGCATCATCAAAACCTTCCTCCACGGTTACCATTCCCTCCAACACCTTTAAAATGGGGACTTCCCGTTTACCTAATAGAAAGCGTTGAGATCCAGAGCTAATCTGCATGCGCCCTTCCGGTGTCACCTTCATGGATAAATCCGAATAGAATAAGCTTGGCTCCCCTAAGTAATCCTTCACCACTCTTCGCTTCGGGTCAATTGTCATGAATGCGTTGAAATTCCGGGTTACTTTTTTAAAATGAAAGGTACGTTCCCAATATATTTCTGTCTCACCAGAGGGCAGTGATCGACAGGTATTCTTGATTGCAAACGGCACATTGCTTCCGCTTTCCGGAAAAAGAAATTGCCAACGAGTGGACAGTGTTAGAAAGGGCTTAAGCCATAATGCGCCGCTTTCTATCTTTTTCATCGTACCGACCGCATAAAAGGGCTTGCCCATTGGAAGTGAATAACGCTCCTGGAGTTTTGGATGGAGTCGATGAAAATCCTCCCCCAATAATTCTTGATAGATTGTCATTTGGAATCGCCCTTTCTTGTGCGCTTGCAACTTGTTGCTGTTGGTACATCCTTTGCTAGTAAAAAGCCGATTATGGAAAGTACCCAGAGACTTGCATTAAACGTTACAGGATTAAATGGGTGCGTCGCAATCGAAGGACTAGCAACCAAGGCACTTGCCGTTAAGATAGGAAAAACGAATATTTGCAATGCGTGTAGATGTCTTTTTTTACGATACAGAAGCCAAAGTCCCCCAAATAAGATTTCGAGTAAGCCTATGATCCCCACAGCCTGTACTGCGGCAGCTCCTTCTATGGAACTTAAACTAGAAAACAAGGACACTTCCTCAGGATGTTTCGCAATCAACTTTGGAACTAACCCTTGATAAAACCAAACAAAGAAAAAGAGAACGGATATTAGCGCGGTACTAAAGAAACGCACATACTGTGTTCGCGGCGCTTCCCCCTTTTCTACCCAACGCTTCAACACATCAAAGCTAAGAGCGGTGGCCCATCCCATGACAGGTCGGAAAAATAAATCTAAAAACCGCCCAAATACTCCATAACGAACCTCATAGTCATATTGGGTTAAGAAAGTAATTCCGTTCTCCTTGGGTATGTATCGCCAATAACCTTTCCCTTCGCTAATAGGAGAAATCTTTTGATCCGTACCAAAATGAAGAGAAGAAGTTTTTGACCCATCCTTCTTATCATGGGTTCCAATACTTTTCCCCCACCCAGCAACCTTCAGTCCACCACCTATTTTCGTTTCATATAAAAAGGACTGCGGACTGTCCTCTGACTCCTTCGGTAAATAGGTAATAGAAGAAAAACGCAAATCCCACTGCTCATGAAGCTTAGGATCCTGCGTCTTCTCCCACACCTCATCTATACCTGCCTCAATCGGAATTTCTACATAAATCGGCTCTCTTTTCATTGATGTCACCTCTAGAAGTTAGTCGAGGGGACAGGCACGGCGACCCATTTTGCAATTACCGTCCTGTCGCCTTAAGCTCGACTTACTATATTTCTATATTTTATAAACCACTCAATAATCAAAAATATCGAAAGCAAAATAATAATCCCAACCAGATTAATTAAAGGCAACACTAAGTTCATAATTGGAAGAGAAGTAACTTGATTAACTATGAAACTGAAAACTACTATTCCTAACACGAAAACAACATTCACTAATAAAAACTTTTTAAATATGTTGCGCTCTGTTTTCCTCTTAAAAAAACAGTAAATCATCATTCCCACAAACAGCAGAACGAATATTACTTCAAGACTTTCCGACCATCTACCTAACTGTCCAATTATTGCACTATCCTCTGGAGATAAGATGCTCTTTGAGAGCCACACCTCAGACATACTCATTCTGTAAGTAAATAACCACACATACCCTCCGTAAGTTAAGCCCATTAGAGCAAGATAGACATAGACCATGGTTCACACTCCTTCTTTTGAGTCCAGCGTGAGTCGAGTGGACAGGCACTCCGACCCACTGTCATTCACTCTTCTTTCACTTCCACCTTTTTCGCATGACCTTGGGCGGGATAGGAGTGATCCAATCCACCGTCAATCCAGATTTTCACTTCATCTCCCGCTTTTACATCAGCCAATTTATCATAGCTCAAATAAATTATCGGAATTCTTTCTTCATCTAATTCTTTAATTGTTTTGTTACTAATCTCAGCATACTCACTACTAGTTACATCTTCTGCCACTAACATTCTTCCGTCTTTAACCTCCAGTATTACGGCTTCGATGATCAAGCTGGATTCCAATGCTTTTTCTTGTGTACAACCAAACATGAGTATAAAAAGACTAATGAATACAAACTGCGTGTGAAAGCCCCGAAAAAGCTTCATTGCAGATTCTCCCGATTTTCATAGATAAGAGCCCCGAGCATCCGTAATCGCTTATCTAATGCTGAAACAATAACCCCAATAAACAGAAAGATTATTCCACTGATAATAAAAGCATAGGTTCTGACAGTACGTTCTACGAAAATATAATCCATCCCGCCGGAATACTCTCCGCCATCTACCCAAGATTGCTTCCACCCATATATAAGGAAAACCAACCCCAACAGAATTGCACTAACCTTATACCATTTGAAATTGTCCATCTAACTTCGCCTCCAGTCGGGGCCAGAAGTGGTCTGAGGGGACAGGCCGCCGCCCCATCTTACTACCCCTCATACTTTCTCTCTCCTCAAAATATGCCCAACCACTATACACAACAGCATTAATCCAACAAATAAACCCGAATTACTACTTTCATCATTAAAGAACGTTGGCCCTACATAAAAATTCCAAATAAAAATGGATATTGCCATGTACAACAGTATTTTGTAAATCATTCATACACCTACTTATTAAGCATAATTATTTAATTTAGCTACTAAAATATTGAATACCTTGAAAAACAGCAAACAAAATCACACTTTGAACAAACGTTATGAAAATATCTTTTTTCCACGTATTATTTTGGGGATACCTGTTTGGAAACCGACTAAATGCAAGGAGTATCGCCCACCAAATAAAAAATCCCAAAATTAATGCACCGACGTTTTCATAGAACAAACTGACTCCCCCTCTTCCTATCTCTTTATCTATAATTTAACATATATTCAGACTTCTCCTTAGGTTTATGTTAAAATTATCCTAATTATTTTTAGGCTGAATGGACAGGCACGGCGGCCCACTTGTGGGTCACTGTGCCTGTTGTCCCTTTAGACCACCAAGGAGTGATTCTGATGAAATTTGTCCACATATTCGGCCCCCAAGCAGTTGGTAAGATGACGGTCGGACAAGAGTTAGCGAAAATAACAGATTTGAAACTTTTCCATAACCATATGACGATTGATTTAGTTGGTCATTTTTTTGATTACAGTACAAAAGAAGCCAAGCGGTTAGTGAACTTGTTTCGCCAGGAGATATTTGAAGAGGTTTCTAAAAGTGACCTATATGGCATGATGTTCACGTATGTGTGGATGTTTGATATGGAGTCAGACTGGGAGTATGTGAAGAACCTCACCAACCTTTTTGAATCTAGAGGGGCGACTGTTTACTATGTAGAATTAGAGGCAGATCTAAACGAACGACTGGAGCGGAACAAAACACCAAACCGCCTGGAACACAAGCCGAAAAAGCGCGATTTGGAATGGTCGGAAAATGACTTATTGCAGACACTAGGGAAACATCGATTGAATTCAATGGATGGGGAGATTACTTTCCCTAACTATATCAAGATTAATAATACGGACATGAGTGCAAAGGAAGTGGCTCAGGTCATCAAGGATCAGTTTGGTTTTTGAGGGGGGAGTGTAAAGAGCACTTTCCCCTCTTCTCCTCACACTTTTACCTTTTTCTTCATTTTTCAATCACCTTATTGAATAGAAGCAGAAAGTTCATTCACTTTATTTTCGCCACACCGAATGCAAAGTGGTCAAACAAAATGTTTTCAACAAGTTCTCCCTGCGCGTCTTCACAATCAACAATCATAATCAATTCCGAATGGACGCCTTTTAACAACCGTTGTTTCTTTTTTAAGATCTTTTCCGTAAAGAGACGTATGGCAAAACCTAAAACAAACCCGACAGAGGCACCTATTAATCCCCAATAGATTGGCCCCCATGCCAGTTTAAAGCCTATACTAGCACCAATAACTGCAAAAGCGGTTCCAAGTGCTGCTCCGATATCGATAAGAGAAGTTCCATCTGAATGATGAAGGGTATCGAATAATTTATGTTCCTCTTTTCTGTTATCAAGTGGAATGACAAATATATTTTCCCTTTCAATCCCCTTCTTCTCAAGGGTGGAAATAGCCAATTCTATATGGACGGAATGTTTAAATGTTGAAAATAATTGCATTGTCTAGTCCACCTTTTGTCCTTTTAGTACTCGAAAAGATGAAGATTGGTACTTATCCATAAAAAAGCCACGTTGTTCTTTATCATATAATTTATTATTTTCAACCGAGTTAATATAAGAATCAAAAATGGCAAAACCATAAAGAGATGGGAAGAACAAGAGCCACTCTGGATCAATGACCGACGTCGCCTTATCAATTTCCCCTAAAAACAATAAAGAGATTGCTTCCAGGCCGTGGGAGTAATAAAAAAAGACCACCAACCAAACGATAACGAAAAATGCTGTCACGATTCTATGTAGATAAAGCTGACCTAATCCTGGTATAAAAAGGGACCAAAGGACTGCCATGACAGGATTTCTTTTATCTAAATAATTTATTTCGAGTGAACCTATACTAAAGGAATTGAACCTATGCTCTTCCCGCTCTGCCAACACAAAGACTTTATTCATATCAACCGTTGTACGATAACTATCCCAGATTGCAAATATATAAACTGGAATATAAATTAATAACCATTGGGTATCTAGAATATCTTTCGCTTTATCGATGTCGCCTTGAAAAGAATAGATCATGGCTAAATTAACATGTGATTTAATATTGATTAAGACTTCCCAGATAAACAGCACAAATCCCCGAAGATATTTGGACAAAAGCAGATGTCCGAATCCAGGAAAAGCAGCACTCCACCAAGCCATGATGTTCTCCTTTAAGAAAAGCCTATTATCCGTATGTTCCCTCAATCTTTTTGTTTTATGTAGCACCGATAAAGAACCAACTTCTTGGAGAATGGTGGAGTTGAAGAGATTCATCTTGAGCATGTTAAATGAAGAGTAGAGAGGAATATTTACTATTCTTACGGTAAAAATATACAAAATCATATTTTGGAGGTTTCACGATGACTAGTGCAATAGAAGCCATAGCAGCCATCCTAAAAAATTTCACAGATGAAGAGCCTAAACTACCTTTACATGTTGGGGAAGTAATGGATCTTTGGACAGCTTTTACAGCGTTTAAGGAATCGCATACTCTTTATCAGGTTGCACTCAACAGCACCATTGATAGAGACTTGAAAGCCATGTTGGAGGATGCATTGGACGGCAGCCTGTCTGATACAAAACGGATAGAAGAATTCCTCGTTAAAGAAGGCGTCCCATTACCCCTTGTTAATCCCAATAAGCCTGTATCCGATCCAAGCGCTGTTCCCGAGGGGGTAAAATTGACCGAAGATGAGATTGCAAATCTTATTGCAGCTAAAGTCGCCACTTCCATTACCTTTTGTGCGCAAGCAATGGCGAAAACGGTTCGAACCGATGTTGGGCTTTTGTTCTTTTCCATACAGGTTCATTTAATGA
Source organism: Bacillus sp. m3-13 (assembly GCF_000175075.1). Taxonomy (NCBI): domain Bacteria; kingdom Bacillati; phylum Bacillota; class Bacilli; order Caryophanales; family Bacillaceae; genus Bacillus; species Bacillus sp. m3-13. Next base: position 44,574 of record NZ_ACPC01000049.1, on the reverse strand, counting down.
AGTATGCCGCACCATTGAAGAATTTAATGAAGTCCAGGGGATGGTTAAGGGTTCCCCCTAAATATAGCCCTCCTGGTGCTCCCCATCCACCTAATTGACTCCTTATCATTCCCCTCCCTTACTTACGTTTAGGTTGGAAGAAAGAAGTAAATATACATAGTATATATACAATAAGGAGGGGTCTATTTGGAGAATAATCATTCCATGCCTAAGGAAGAGGGATTGGATCATAGCCTGAAGCTTTTAAGTGAAGGTTACCAGTTCATTATGAACCGCCGCCATATGTTCCACTCTAATATCTTTGAAACCACGCTTCTAGCAGAAAAAGCTATTTGCTTGACGGGTAAAGAAGCTGCAGAAATTTTCTATGATAATGAAAAGTTTAAACGAAAAGGTGCAGCTCCTAAACGTTTGCAAAAGACGCTCTTCGGTGAAGGTGGCGTACAGGCGATGGACGGTGAAGCGCACCACCACCGAAAAGCAATGTTTATGTCCCTTATGACGAAAGAGAGTTTAAAGGAGATTACCGTACTTACAAGAAAAGCATGGGAAAATGCCGCCCTAAAATGGGAGCGCGAGGACGAAATTGTTTTATACATAGAAGCAAAGAAAATTCTCACACAGGTTGCATGTGAGTGGACGGGCGTCCCGCTTCCAGAAGATAAAGTGGAGAAATTCTCCACTCAATTGGGAGACATGTATGAATCTGCAGCTGCAATCGGGTTAAAGCATTGGAAAGGACGCAGATCACGCTCCAGTGTAGAGAGCTGGTTAGAAGACCTAGTGGAAGAAGTACGGGAAGAGAAAATAGAGGTGCCAACAGACAAAGCCCTCTATCAATTCTCTATGCATCGCGACCTCAACGGCGAACTTCTTGATAAAGAGATTGTTGCAGTAGAACTATTGAATCTCTTGCGTCCAATTGTGGCTATTTCTGTTTATGTTTGCTTTTCCGCACTGGCTGTCCATCAGTATCCAGAGGAAGCTGCAAAATTGCGCGAAGGAGAAAGCGCAAGTCTCCAACGATTTGTGCAGGAAGTCCGTCGCTTCTATCCATTCTTCCCCTTTACCGCAGCAAGAGTGAAGCAAGACTTTGTTTGGAATGATTATAAGTTTGAAAAAGACACCCTTACCCTCTTAGACTTTTACGGAACAAACCATCATCCGGAAGATTGGGAGAACCCAGACCGCTTTGAACCCGACCGCTTTAAAACGTGGAACAAAAGCCCCTTTGATTTTATTCCACAAGGAGGCGGAGAATATGACATCGGTCACCGCTGTGCCGGAGAATGGCTGACCGTAGATATCATGAATGTAAGCCTCGACTTCCTAGTAAATGATTTAGAATATGACATACCAGAACAAGATTTGAGCTTCAGCATGTCCCAAATCCCAAGCTTGCCAGAGAGCAAAATGGTGATGTGGGTTAAGGGGACAGGCACGCCGACCCAGTAACAGAAATACAGAGGATTTTTCTTATAAAAAATGCCCAAAGACCATAATCTTTGGGCATTTTTATTTAGACATAGCTTTCAGTATGAGAAAATGAGGATTTGTCATGAGATAGTAGTAAGCTTCCTCCTTAACCTCCCTCATCTTCTCGTGAGGTTTAGGTTCTATCAGCTTTTCAAGCTCAAAAAATCGAGTAGTTTCATTGACGATATCTTCCATCGGCCTCCTGTAAAAACTGACTTCAATGGTGATATTCGGCTTTTGCCACGTTTCTGTTAGTAGTTGGGATTTAAAGTAATCTTCACACTGGAACCTCGTATAGTCCATGAATGGATGATGAACCGAAAATAAAAATGTTCCGCCTGGTTTTAACACGCGTTGGAATTCGCGGAAAGTTGAGGTCCAATCTTTTAGATAATGAAGCGTGAGCGAACTGACAATCACATCAAAGGAGTTGTTCCCAAAAGGCAGTGGCTCCTGGAGATTGTGGCAAAGAAACGTTGCATCATCCCCCACTCTCTCTTTTGCTGCTTTTATCATTTCTGGACTTATGTCGATTCCTGTTACCTCGGCACCGCGTTGAACCAATTGAGCAATGTACCAGCCAGCCGAACAACCGGCGTCCAACACTTTTTTACCTGTTAGGTTTTGCGGCAAAGCAGCCATCATTGCCGGGCGTTCGTAATAGGCGTTATAAGGACTTCCTTCATCCGTATCGTTTTGATAGGTTTGAGCTAGTTTGTTGTAGGTTTTTTTTGTGGGGTTGGTCATTTTTATTGCTCCTTTCATTTTAAACGTAATTAAAACAGTACAATGACATAGAGCATAATTACATCTTAATATTGAAACCAAATCTCTTAAAGCACGTATACCTATATAACGTAAAATCATGCAAGTAGGTTGAGAGAGGGGATACAAAAAATGAATGAACAAGCATGCTTAAAGTGTGGAGGCACAGAATTTGCCGAGGGAACAGATTATATGCCTATTAAAACAAGCAAACTCGCTCTGACGGGCTCCAACAAAATCTATACCTTTTGTCTAAGCTGTGGCGAAGTTGATTCCATCCGAATAGAGAATACTACAATCTTTAAGAAAGGGTGATGGGCTTCTGAAACCTATACTCCCTCAGAAGGAAGAAAATTTTTAGTTTAATCAACCTTGTGCTAGTTGAGAAGTATGGAATTAAAGGAGACAAAATGAACAACCTTCAGTTTACCTATCAATTCATAAATGAGCGTACCGCAATTTCAAATACACACTCTAGAGATGTTCCTACCATCCTTTCTATTGATGCAACACTCACTGTTAAAATTATAAATGAAGTTTATTTTAAGGCAGACATTGCTATTCTGGAATTCTATAAGGCTCTATTAAAATGGAAACAAGAAGTGACCACATCCCACATTCCAGCGTTCCATTACTATTCCATCGAGTACGACGATTACGAGGACGGTGCGATTCTTTCCATGCTGCCTTTTGCAGACAAGGCAAGGATTACAACCATTTGGGCAGAAGTTGATATTTATAATGTCGTTGATCAATCTTATGCCGTTTCAAAGCTTATGGAGTTAGAGGCTATACTTAAAAGCGATATCGAGAATTATTTCCAGATAGATTTGGATAAGTTTGTGCGACACATTCCTTATGTTAAGGATACTATTTTATAGAGGTGACACCATGCCGATAAAAGGACTTAATCATTTTTTATTTTCCGTTTCTGATTTAGAAGAATCTATTAAATTTTATAAAGATGTATTTGATGCTAATTTGTTGGTAAAAGGCAGAAACACTGCATACTTTGATTTAAATGGAATGTGGCTAGCTCTCAATGTAGAGGAAGATATACCTCGTAATGAAATACATCATTCCTATACGCACATTGCATTTTCCATTGAAGAAGAAGCGTTTGACGATATCTATGAGAAACTAAGGAAATTGAATGTGAATATTTTATCAGGTCGTCCAAGAGATGAACGCGATAAGAAGTCCATTTATTTTACAGACCCAGATGGTCATAAATTTGAGTTTCATACAGGTACACTACAGGATAGATTGGTTTACTACGCAAAAGAGAAAACACATATGGAGTTTTTTAATTAGAATTGTGGAGGAAAGCATATGGATTATAAGGCTATTAAAATCAGAAAAGCAACTCTATCAGACACAAAAGGGATAGCTAAAGTACACGTCGAAAGTTGGAAAACAACATATGCCAATATTGTTCCAGAAGAATACTTGAACAATTTAACTTATGAAAGTCGGGAACAAATATGGATTAACAGCATTCCTAATGGCGGTGTATATGTAGCTGAAAATAATGAAGGCGAAATAGTTGGTTTTTCTTCTGGTGGTAAAGAACGAAGTGGTAAATATGATGGCTATGATGGGGAATTATACGCCATCTATATTTTAAAGGATTATCAGGGGCAAGGTATTGGAAAAGCACTTGTTCAACCAATCATAGAAGAACTCATAGGAATGGGATTAAACTACATGCTTGTTCTTGTTTTGAAAGATAATGCTTCATGTTTATTTTACGAAGCACTAGGTGGCAAAAAGATAGATGAGCTTGAAGTGCAGATTGCGGGGAAGAAACTTACTGAAGTGGTATATGGTTGGGAAAATGTTAAGCACGTATCTTAGGATGGAGCCGAGGGGACAGGCACGCCGACCCATTTTAAATTGGGTCACGGTGCCTGTCCCTTCAATTCTTTTTTGTAACTTTTCTTCCCGCGGTCCGTTGTAATAGTAAAGAGAAAAGAAAGGGGTGGGGGTATGGATCATCTCGGTAGGAAGCAGCGGATTAATGAATGGTATGAGATTTATAGTAATGATGTGTTTAATTATGCTTTTTTTATGATTGGGGATCGGGAGCAGGCGTTGGATATTGTCCAGGATACGTTTGTTCGTGCTTATAATCATCTGGAAAGTTTCCAGGGGGGACGGGAGAAAAGCTGGTTGTTTCGGATTGCCCGCAATTTGACGATTGACTTTATACGAAAAAATAGAACAATAGCAAACTACTTGAGCTTTCTACCCTTTGGCATGCATGATGAAAAATCAGCCGAGGATATCGCAATTTTAAATGAGTCCGAAAAGCAGCTCTATCTAGCTATTAGTAAAATCAAACCTTCCTTTAGGGATGTCATTATTTTACGAAAAATTAAGGAGTTTTCGATTGGGGAGACTGCTGAAATTCTGGGGTGTTCGGAGGCAAAGGTCAAAGTGGATTTATTCAGAGCCCTGAAGGTCCTGCGAAAAGAATTGGAGAAGGAGGGATTCCGATATGAAGCAATCTAATGACTTCCAATCCTTAAATCAAAAAATTACGATGAGTGACAAGGAACAAGAAAGAGTTCAAGAGCATATGAATTTTAGAATGAATGCTTCGCCTGAGGTGAGAAAAACCTCCACACCTCGGAAGTACTATGTTGCATTAGCTTCTGCGGCGATGATATTTATGCTTATCTTGATACCGGCGATTATTAATAATCCGGAAAAATCCAGTGATAGTGTAGTGCCTGCAGATGAAATTCCCCCTGAAAGATTAGAGGAAATGCTCATTCCCTACAATAATTATGAAATAATTCATATAGAAGAAGTAGACTCAGGTGCGGTTGTTTTTTTTACTTACCATAATAGAAAAGAAAAAAACATTGAAATGGTAAGCGCCATGTTTATTAGTAAAACCAAGTACGGTTGGGAAGACCCTACAGAGGGTGGAGAACATGCGATAATTGATCAGACTGATATAAGTCATGAGTTTATATCTCCTATTAATGAAAATTCTCCGTTTCCACTAGTTTTCGGAAAAATCATTAGCTCAGAGATTTCAGAAGTGCTTTTGAGAAAGGTTGATACTAAACAAGATATTAAGACCGAGAAAATTGTTTCAAAGAGCGGAGAGAGATATTGGTTTACTTTCACAGATATAAAACCAGACGAAATGTTTGAAATACACGGATTAACGAGAGATGGTCAAATAATCTATTCTATCGATACGCTTTTTGCATTTGGAAACTCTCCTGTTTTAGAAGAAGTAAATCCCGAAGCAGCAAATTTTAAGTTAACTTCCGAAGAACTCGATGTTTATCAACAGTTGAAAACGGGCTTCAACCAGCAACTTCTATTGGACCTCTCCCCTATCAGCATTGCGAAGTTATTCGTGCAAGCTACAAACGACGAAGAATGGGAGTTACAATATGAGCTTTACACAGATCGCGAGGACGTAAGACGAATTGATAAAGAGGAATATTTTAGAGAAATGGTCTTCCCTGATAAGGATGTCCTCTTTGGTATACAAGATGGTACCTTTCATGACCAAGGAGATGGATATGGACATATAAGCTACACCAATATTTACGGTCAAGAATGGGGTTTTCAGATGGTGCAGGAAAAAGACGGTAGCTGGGCTGTCGCGTTTGTACCACTTCAGTGACTAGGAGGGGTGGGGAGATTCGTGGGGACAGGCACGGCGACTCACGACTAATAGCCAATCCACACGCAATATATCAGTATGCTTCACTATTCTTTAAGTGATATATTTTACCAAAAAAGTGAGGTGAAACTAGTGGATTTATTACTCTGGATAACGATCGGTTTTATCGTAATCGGATTTGTTGTTCTCGCTTCTTTGAAAAAAGGGATGGAAAGTAAGTTCGCTTTTATTAAAGCAAATGAGGAAAGCGAGGAAAGTCCAACAAAAGCAAAATCTATAATTTGGTGGATATATAGCGCCATAGCTTGGGGAATAGTTAGTATGGGTCTTATTGTTTGGAGTTTTCATAATTATTTTGGGTAACTGGTTGCTGGATGAGGACATCTCTCCTCCCGTTTCTTACGTTACTGATGTCTTCATCAGGGCGATGAGGACTTCTCTCCTCCCATTCCTACGTGACTGACGTCTTCATAAGGACAATGAAGACATCTCTTCTCTCTTTTCTAAGCAACTGATGTCTTCATAAAGGCGATGAAGACATCTTTTCTTCCATTCTGAACTAACTGAGGTCTTCATTCTAAATGAAGACCTCAAAACAGTATTCCTACAAATCAAACTTTCTCGCATTAACGCGAAGCCGGGTCAAGGAACCTGTCCTCACAACCCTTCCCTACACTACAAACCTCCAAATAATGCATCGCTCTCGTACATGCTGTATAGAACACCCTCCTCAAACTCTCGTCGCCATATACTTCATCTGATGCATTATAGATAATCACCGCATCAAACTCGATGCCCTTTGACAAGTAGGAAGGCACGACGACCACGCCTTGTTCGTACTCCATGGAATTCATTTTTAACAATTTTAGATTCTTAATCTCCGGAGACAATGCTTCAAAAGCACGACCACTCTCTTCACTCGATTTGCAGATGATGGCTATACTTTGATAGCCGCGACCTTTTAACTCCTCCACCCGGGCAGTAATCCCAGCATGCAAGCTATCAAAATCATCCACTTCTGTCTTCACCGGCTCCTCACCGTCCCGGTCAAACGGGATGATTTTATCTCCGTTTGGAACAAGTCTTCTTGTAAACTCTATAATTGGTCTTGTGGAACGGTAACTCCGCGTTATGTTGATAATTTCCGTCTTCTCCGCTCCATAAAGACCCTCCAACACGTCAAAGTTGACCGCTTCACTTGCATGGGCAAAGATCGCCTGGTTAAAGTCGCCCAGTACGGTCATTCTGGCAGCAGGGAAAAGCCGCTTCATGAACTCAAATTGAAACGGGGAATAATCTTGCGCTTCGTCCACGACAATGTGCTTGATCGAGCTGTTTATCTGAAAACCAAGAATCAATTCTTTTAAAAGTAAAAACGGTGTTGCGTCCTCATACATCAGTTTATCTTCCGCCAGGGCTTCGATTGTCCCTTGGCATATTGCCGGCCATTCTTCAGGCGGCTCCCCATCCAGCCACTGGCCAATACTCGCCGGTTCCGCAAAAATCTGCTCATACAACGCCTTAAAGTCTATAAATCGATAGCTACGGACTCGCTGTCGTAAAGGCTTCATTTTCTTGTGTACAATCAACTTCGCAAGTGCCCTTGGGTCGACTTCATAATCTGCGACCTCTTCCCTTTCAAAGCCTTTCTTTTTCGCCAAAAATACTCGAGCTTCATGGTATTCCTCGTTACTGAGAAGCTCCATTTCCTCCTGAACCCACGGCTTGTCAACTTCCGACTTCTGAATGGTCTTTAACTCTTTAATCAGCCAATCCTTCAACTTTTCCAAGCGATTAGACAGACGAAGGTCCGTTTCGTGTTGATAAAATCGGTCCGCAATTTGCTGTGCCGTTACAATCGTTTCCCCTCTAAAGGTGATATCTTTAAATGTCATTCCTGCCGAAGCCAGTGACTCTATATAAGCTTGGATTGCATCATAAAAACGAAGCGAAGCCTTAATTTTGATACCCGCAAGTCTAGCTTTATAACCAGCCGAACCACTCTCCGTCAACACGTACTCCAACTGTTCGTACGGATTTTCCACTTGAAATGCCTTAGAGAGACGGTGATCTAGATACTCTTGAAAGGTAACCTGCTGCATGCTTTCCTCACCAAGTTCAGGTAAGACGTTGGACACATAGCTTTTGAACATCGTGTTGGGTGAAAATAAAAGGATCTGGTCGGCATCGAGGTTATCTCTATATTTATATAGCAGATAAGCAATCCGTTGAAGGGCCGCGGACGTCTTTCCACTGCCTGCTGCACCGTGTACTATCAGAAGCCTTCCCCTGTCATGTCTTATAATCCGGTTCTGCTCCTGCTGGATGGTGGCGACGATATTATGCATATAGTTGTCTGCGGTCGCCCGGCCAAGCACCTTTTGCAGAATCTCATCCCCAATTGTGAGACTTGTATCAAACATGGATTCAAGCTCGCCATTTCGGATCAGGTACTGCCACTTCTTTTCCAAGGTTCCTTCAATTTCGCCTCCGGGAGTCATGTATTTCGCACGCCCAGGCTGGTAATCATAGTAGACGCTTGAAATCGGCGCCCGCCAATCATAAATTAGGAAGTCCTCCCCATCTCGTTCCATGAGGGCGGAGATTCCAATGTAGATCTGCTCCACTTCTGAAGTCCCATCTTCTTTAAAATCGATTCTGCCGAAGTAAGGAATCTCTTCCATTTTACGCAGAGTGATCAAACGCTTGGCGGTATGCCTATGAGAGCTCTGACTCACCGACAACGCTTGCGCCTCCTGCCTCAAGCCAATGATCGTCTCCAAGTAATCATCAAAAGAATCTGTACTGACCTTTACTTCTTCCCAAAAGTGTTTGCGAATATGAATGACTTCATCCTTACGCCTGGAAGTCTCCTTCTCTAACTTCGCGATCTCCTCTGTAATGCTTTCCATCACATTGTCCACACGCTTTTGCTCCAACTGAAATTCCGTACTCATGCAAACACTCCTTTTTTCGAAAATGAATAGTTAGGGGGTTGACTCGGGGGTGGAATGTATTGTATGATTATAATAGGGATAATTATATATTACATACGAATAACACAATACAGTCTAATTGACTTTACCATGGATTTGTGGTGAATTCAAGTGTTTTTGGGTCGTGGGACAGGTTCCTCGACCCTTTTTATGTTCCAATACACAGGAAAGGCTAAAATATCAGATGTCCTCATCCTATTCTTCTATTAGCTTGTATGGATGATCTTTTTCATAGTTAGTTTTTTTTTATTACTCTTTCCTTTAAATCCATCTCCTTTTAATAAGATATTAATTAGTTTATAATAATTAAAAAATATAAAGGATTTGGTATGAAGATGAGTACACTTCCAAAAATCGATATAGAAGGTCTTCAGTTTGAATGGGATGTAGAAAAAGGGAAATTTCTCTTTGAAGGGGAGGATGCTGTCCTATTTTGGATCTCCTCGGCGATGAAAACCTTCTTTGATACAATTGAAGAGGTTTCCGGCCAGGAAGCGACCTGCCTTGTAATGGAATCCACAGGCTATCGGCAAGGTGCGGTAGTTGGAAAATATTTTGAAAATATGACAGATATCAGTATTGAAAAAATAGCTGGCTTAATTACCAATACCTATGCATCTGCCGGATGGGGAAGAGCTTATGTTAAAAACCTGGATTTGGATAATTACACATTGACCGTCCAGCTCAAGGATGACTGGGAATATAAAATCAATCGGGCACAAGGAAAGAAATCCGGCGGCAATTTCCTTGCGGCGCATTATGCAGGGATTTTTACTGGCCTATTCAAAACAGCCATATGGTACAATATCCTGCATCATCAGATAGAGGGCCATGAATATACTACTATCGAATATTTCCCAAAAGAAGTGAATGTTGCCCAAAACATCCACCAGCTTGCCCGTCAAAAAGAGGCGGAGCAGATAGAAATGCTAGAAAAAGTAGTGGAAGAAAAAACAAAGGAACTAAAAGAGTTGATCAAGACGATATCTTCTCCCGTAATACCTGTACTAGAAGGAATTGTGGTGGTTTCCCTTCTAGGAAAATATGATGAGGAACGGGCAGACGAGCTGATTGTAAAAACCCTGTATAATCTTCCAAAGCACAAAGCAAGCTATCTGGTACTTGATTTAACTGGGATGGATGACAATCTGACACCATATACAGCAAGCATGATTGAAAAGCTGGGTTGTTCCGCAGAACTGCTGGGAATAAAGACCATTCTAGTTGGTATTTCCGCTCAGCTAAGCTTGGAAGTTACAAAAGCAGACATTGATCTGACTCATTTCGATTTCTTCCAGTCGCTGCAGCACGGCATTCATTTTGCCCTCGCTCAGAATGGAAGAAGAATAATCTGAAGAAACTCGTCAATCCTTCAGGGGTTGGCGTGTTTTTTTGAATATGAGAATATTTCTTAACAGCACGCATTATGTTATGATATTTAGGTTGTTTATCTACCACATAACACATTTCCATTCAGCTTAGAAAAGAGGTATTTATGCAATCTGATAAACTAACGAGGCAACATTGGTTGCTCATCTTAACACTATCTTTATTAACGTTTGTCCTTGGTACAAGCGAGTTTGTTATAGTTGGGATCTTGACGGAGATTTCTTCAAGCCTTGATATGTCTAATGCAAAAGCAGGCACGCTTGTTTCTGCGTTTGCCATTACGTTTGCCATCGCTACACCAATCGTGATGTCCGCAACAAGTCATTTTCCTAAGCGAAAATGGATGTTGGTGTTGATTGGAGCTTTCATTATTTTCAACGCGTTGTGCGCCATTTCAACGTCCTACACGATGCTGCTTTCTTTTCGGATTCTAACGGCAATTGTAACGGGTGTACTGATTTCACTCGCCATGATTGTAGCGAGTGAAACCATGCCGGCAGCAAAACGCGGACTTGCCATATCTTTTGTTTTCGGTGGCTTTACCCTAGCGAACGTGATTGGGGTACCGATTGGAACACTCGTAGCATCCTGGTTTGGATGGAATTCCACTTTTATGCTAACAACCATTCTTGGAGGAGTGGCTTTCCTTGCATCTTATTTCGTGCTGCCAAGCAAGCTGAGCCAAGTTCGAAGCTCGATTCGTGATCAGTTCTCACTCTTAACCAACCCGAGAATTCTGATTGCCTTTTTCATTCCAGCGCTTGGATTTGGGGCAACTTACGTGGTGTTTACTTACCTTGTCCCGATACTAAAAGGAATGGGAGCACCTAACTATTCCATTAGTTTGATTCTTTTCATATACGGATTCATCTCCATTTTCAGTAATATCTTAGCAGGTAAAATTGCTAGCCATAATCCGATTGGCCGCCTTCGATTTGTGTTTCTCGTGCAGGCGGTTGTATTGATCAGTTTATTTTGGACCATTGATCATTTTGGATTGGGACTTGTAAACATCGGATTGATGTCGTTGATGGCCATCCTATTAACTACATCCACCCAGCTTTACCTGATAGACCTAGCTAAAATTTATCAGCCTAGTGCAACAGGACTCGCTGCTTCCCTCATGCCGGTTGCAAGCAATGTCGGAATAGCAATGGGTTCTGCCCTCGGTGGACTCGTCTACCACCAAGTCGGTCTTATACATGTAACGTGGGTCGGCGGCATTGTGGCGGTTTGTGCTAGTCTGCTTACTTTCTTGAGTTATTATCTGGATCAGAAAGAGGCGTCGAAGGGACAGGCACGCTGACCCGTTTTCTATGTGAACACACGCAAAAACCCGAGAATAGCTTGTATTCTCGGGTTTACTTCGTTTTTATTCTTGGGACAGTGGGTCACTGTGCCTGTCCCTACAACCCATTTTCTTTCTCAAACTCATCCAGCAAAGCCCGCACTTCATCCGTTGTTTTCGTGTTCATGAGTTGGTTTCTTAGTTCACCAGCGCCACGGAATCCTTTGACATAGATTTTGAAAAAGCGGTGAAGCTTAGACATGTTGCGCGGTACTATCTCCGCATAATGATCTTGGAGGTCCAGCTGCAACCTTAAGAGATCTAGATACTCCTTGCTGGTGTGCTCTTTCGCTTCTTTTTCGAAAGCGAATGGATTTTTGAAAATACCTCGTCCAATCATCACGCCGTCAATGTCATATTTCTCGGCAAGCTCCTGCCCAACTTGACGGTTTGGAATGTCTCCATTAATGGTTATCAATGTTTCCGGCGCAATGCGGTCACGTAATTCCTTGATCTCCGGAATTAGCTCCCAATGCGCATCGACTTCGCTCATTTCTTTTCGCGTACGCAAGTGAATAGAAAGATTCGCAATATCCTGCTCAAGAATATGCTTTAACCACTCCTTCCACTCGTCTACTTCCGTAAAGCCGAGTCGTGTTTTCACGCTGACTGGCAGTCCACCCGCTTTTGCAGCTTGAATCAATTCCGCCGCAACATCTGGACGCTGGATAAGGCCGCTCCCTTTCCCTCGCGTCGCCACATTCGGCACAGGACAACCCATGTTAATGTCGATCCCTTTGAATCCCAGCTCCGCCATCCCGATACTCATCTGACGGAAGTACTCAGGATTGTCACCCCAAATATGCGCCACCATCGGTTGTTCCTCTTCTGTAAAAAGTAATCGCCCCCGCACGCTTTCTTTTCCCTCTGGATGACAATAGCTGTCAGAGTTTGTGAACTCAGTAAAAAACACATCCGGTCGCCCAGCTTTCCTTACCACCGTGCGGAAAACTACATCCGTCACATCTTCCATCGGCGCCAACACAAAAAACGGTTTCGGTAACTCACGCCAAAAATTATCTATCATATCAAGCTCAAATCCTCTCGTAATGTATACAACAACTAACCAATTCACGCTCAAAAATTTATACTTATAAGTTATATCATGCTTCCTAACTTATTATCAAACACATGTATCTTTGGACACATGTATAAATGTGAAAAGCTATTGTAAAACCAACAATGTTTATTTTAACGAAAATCTGTTCTCAATGGAATTAATTTAAATGAAATGCCAGAAGATACCTACTACTCTAGTAGATCGTTCTTTATAATTGTAGCGAATAAGTAAAACAGATGAGGGTAATTATTCTTGGAGATACTCAGTTATATAGAAACCCCAGTTGCATTTGATCTTCGTCCTGCATTTTGACGCTTTTCCTCCATAAAAATCACTCCAATTAAGCCAAATATTGAGAAGATGACTGGAGTGAGAAAACCGTAGTAGTACCCACCACTAATACTACCTGAAGCTGACTGAAAATAATCCAATAGGTATCCAAAAATACTAGGTAGCAATACTGCACTTAAAAATCCACCAGTATTCGCAAACCCAGTAACAATGCCTGTTTCTTTTATAGGAAAGGACTGACGAACGACTGCAAAAGTTAAAGAATTTGATCCAAACCCAAAGCCAATGGTAAAGAAGAGGATAATCAGTAAATACAATGGTGGATGCTCTTCAAACAAAAGAAAAATGGACCAACACAATAAAACCGTAATATGAAAAACAATATATGACCGTTTTATAGTTTTTAAACAACTTGCAATCCAACCAATTAGTGGTGCCCCAATGAGTGCCCCAATAAGACTAATCATAATAAGCTGACTTGCAACTATGCGTGTCATTCCATACACATCCATTACATACGGCACTGCCCACGAACCGATAAACCCTATATACCCTCCGACAATCCCAAAGTGACAAAAAAACAGGGCCCACGCCTGCCGATCCGAAAGTATTCTTCGCAGTATAACCGATGTTTTTTCACGTTGTATTTTGGGGGCTGCAATTAACGATTGCTGTGATTTTTTAACAAGCACAAAATAAAGGAAAACACTTAATAAGCATAAGAGTATCCCAGCTAAGAGGAATGCTCCCCTCCAACCAAGTAGGGCAATCAAAACAGAGAAAGGAACAGTTGCCAAAAGGAAACCTAGGCTTCCTGTCATTCCTGCAAACCCAATTAAACGAGTAAATTCTTTTTTATTAAACCATAGGCTTAAAATCAACACCATGTTTACCCATATGGTCGCATCCCCTATTCCCGTTAGGATTCTGGCAAAAAACAGGACCAATTCATGTGTGCCAAAACTATAAATGATGGTACCTACGCCGGTAAGAGTTGCCCCTAATATCAGAAGAAAATTAGGTCCATAACGATCAGCTAAAATGCCCATTGGAATTTGCAGACCGGTGTATACAAAAAACTGAATACTAGTCACTAATCCAACCGTTGCTGCTGTTACACTAAAATCCAACATTAATTGGTCTGTAATTAATCCTGGAGCCGTTCGTTGGCTCGACATTATCAAGTATGTAAACAATACAGAAGTAAATATAATCCATCTGAAATTACTATTCTGTTTGTCCATGTTATCCTACTCCTGTTAGCTTTTACCCTATATATATGGGTTTCCTGTAACAGTAGAAATAGTATTTAAAAAGAAAAGTATCCATTTTAACGAGAATGACCTCATTACAAAAAATTTACTATATTTCTCGTACGTAACTATCCTTTCTTTTCAACAAAGTTCGCAAGCCAAATGGTAGCAGCAAAAACAAACAAATAAGTGATAAAGGATAAATACAATTTCCAACCTGTATAGGTAAAAACATGAAACTTTACTGAAATCCATTCTAAAGAAATCGCTATCCCTGCCCAAAAAATTATATAAAATAGATACTTCAGGCCTTTGGGCTTGTTATATTGATAGAAGTTTACTACAAAGTAAGAAAGAGTAGGGTAAGTGACAAAGTGCAATAATACATCAAATAATTCATGCTTTTTATGATCAATCGTAAAGTATAATTCATATGGTTTTACACTAAGGGTAATATCAGCTAACACAGCAAGAAAAACATTGAATGTCCAAATAATAGTGATGGTAACAGCAGGCAAGCGTCTAGGTAATATAAACATGAGCGTCCAAGAAAGTACTGTGGAAAAAATAATAAATATTTCATTTAAATCAAATTTCTCAGGAAGAGGTAACATCATGACGCATTCACCTCTTTGCCTCTACAAATAAGTTTTTCAAAATAAAATGAGTAAATAGCCAATAATAAAATAATCAGAGTGTACCTTAAATATGAATAAAATACATTCCAATCCACCCACTTCAAATATCCAATATGAACAAAAAGCAGTTCAATTGAAATGAGTGCTGTTAAGAAGATGAGAAGATGAATAAATTTACTGAAAATAGTTCTATTTGAGAACAAAATATAAATAATCCATAAAAGTAGCGCTGGCTTAAGTGACAACTCAGGAATTTTTTGTGCCCAAAAAATTAACTGACCTGGCTCTTGTTTTGTAAGTTCTAAATTTAAATTAATGATTAGACCTGTTATTTGTAATAAGAATATTGGAGAAAAAATAAACAGCCCAAGATGTTAGTGACGTTCATTTTCTTCGTTAGTATGTATAGGGAAATAAAGGATAATATTGCTATAATCAGAAAAAACCATAATATATTCATATCAGCCACCATTTTTATTTTATCTACATTATTTTGTACATATAATGCCAAAAGAATACTGCATCTAAAGAAAACAAACAGTAGCCGGAAAGGCTGATATAATATTTGTTATTTGATGATATAAGTAAATAAATGAACATAGCAAAAAAACCTTTCCTGGATAAGATGGAAGGTTTTTTTCGTATTTTTCATGTTAGCATTCAAATGATCCTTCAACCCGAAGGAAGCGCTAGAACCGTCCCTTTGGTTTCCAACAGTAATATCTGGGACATTTTGCAAGACAACAAAAAGCACATTACAGCAGCTCTCATTTTTCTCAGAAAAGTGCTGTAATGTACAGTTAGTCCCACCTAATATTGTCTTATTACAAAACTTTGATAGACTTCTTCTAAATATAAGGCTCTATCGATTCCTACGGAGAGTTCCACTACCTTAGATAGAAGATTTTCCTCCATCATAGAGTGTATATACAAAAATCTCCTGGTACCTTCATTCGTTTCTTCGACTTCTTCATAAGAATTTAGTTTATAGAAGTTAATGGCTTCTCTTACTACATCTTTGATGCAGTCCATATTGTTCTTATCAAAGTGGTCTATCGCGTCTACTGTATTTTGTACAAAGTCATTTAAACTTGTGCTCATACACATGCTCCTTATGGAGAGATTGACAATTTATTTTAAAACTAAATGGCTGACACATTCGACGTGAACCGTATGAGGAAACATGTCCACTGGCTGCACCTCAACCGTCTTATATCCCCCATCCTCCAACACTCTTAGATCTCGCGCAAGTGTCGCCGGGTTACAGGATACATAGACAACTTTCTTTGGTTTCATTTCAAGAATCGTTTTCAGTAGCGATTCATCACAGCCTTTACGAGGCGGGTCGACCACTAACACGTCGGCAGTGTTTCCTTCCTTGTACCACTTTGGAATCACTACTTCCGCTTCGCCCACTGCAAACTCCGCATTGGTAATTTCGTTGAGTTCTGCGTTGCGTTTGGCATCTTCAATCGCTTCAGGCACAATTTCTACGCCGAACACTTTTTTCGCCTTTTGAGCTAAAAACAAGGAGATCGTCCCAATACCGCAGTATGCATCAATAACACTCTCTTCGCCTGTCAGTTCCGCATACTCTAGCGCTTTATCATACAGGACCTTCGTTTGCTCCGGGTTGACTTGGTAGAAGGATCTTGCGGAAATCGCAAACTTGATGTCGCCAATGAAGTCATAAATGTACTCATTGCCCCAAAGCACACGCGTTTCGTCTCCGAAAATCACATTCGTTTTCTTGGTGTTCACGTTCTGCACAACGGATTTCACTTCAGGTAAAGCTTCGGTTATTTCGTCGACAATCGCTCTGCGGTTCGGAATGTCTGGCGTGCGGGTGATGAGGACAATCATCACTTCACCAGTAACTAGACCATAGCGGGCCATCACATGACGGAGCACACCTTTATGTGTTTTTTCGTTATAAGCACGAACGTCATGTTTGTCGCAGATTTCGCGGACCGTTTGAACCACACGGTCGTTAATTTCCTGCTGTATGAGGCATTCCTTCATGTCGATGATTTCGTGGCTGCGCTGTTGATAGAAGCCTGCAATCAGGCCGCCTTCGCGCTCCCCGATTGGAACCTGGGCTTTATTACGGTAGCGCCACGGATTGTGGTCCATGCCGAGAACCGGATGAACAGGCACGTCTTTTAGGTGTCCAATGCGTTCAAGAACATCCTTGACCTGCTTTTGCTTCGCCACAAGCTGACCTTCATAGCTCAAATGCTGAAGTTGGCAACCTCCGCATTGCTTATATATCGGGCAAGGTGCATCAACACGATAAGGGCTTGTCTTATGGATCTCCTCTAGCCGGCCGAATGCGTAGCCTTTTTTTACTTTTATAATTTTGACTTTGATTTCCTCATCAGGCAGGGCGTTTTGTACGAAAATCGGAAAGCCATCTATTTTTGCTACGCCGGCGCCGTCATGGGTCAAGTCCTCGACGGTGACATCGTAGTATTCATTTTTTTGAACAGGTACTGTCATGTATTTTCTCTTCCTTCACGTTTAAAATCGCTGTTCCGATTGTACCACATGGAGGTTGGGGTTGCCAGTTGGGGTGGGGGGGTAGTTGTTGGTTGAATATGTTAATATTAGAGTAGTTTAATGGAGGAGAAGTTGCCAAATGACCATTGTTGCTTTTTTGATTATAGCATGGGTACTAAGCTGGTTCGGTTTTAATCGCATGTTTGTGCAAGCATTCAAGGAGCTTTTTTAATAAAGAGGTTTCCAACGCAAGCTATTACTTTATATTCTTTTGCATCGGTGTTGTTGGGGATTTGATTTTGTTTTTTAGAGGACAATATCCGTTTGATATGTAGTATGGCGGGTTAGGAAGGTGGCGGTTTCTAAGGTTTATACCATTCAGCGGCTACCTTGTACATCTTTGCGGTAACCTTCTACATTTCCCAAGTTTACTTCTACATTTCCCAGACGATGTTCTACCTTTTCATCCAAACCTTCTACAACTTCGGCACAAAAGAGGTTTCTACCGCTTCGCTCAAGCGATAGAAACCTCCCTTAATGAATTACATTTCGATACTAAGGCATCGAACTAGTAATAAACTCAATCATCAATGCAAAAACTCCCAATAATATCGTCATAAAAGTTGTCGCAGTGACTATCCCTTTCCTGAAGAGCCTCTGATCAGAGGTAGTTGATTTTCGATCAATCACAAAAACAACAAGCCCTAATATAATCGACCCTATCCAGCTGATCAGACCTACACCTGTAGTTAACTTCTCCCAGTCGAAAATCCAAAAGTATGCTATTAAAAGGTGTACAACAATCAACGGCATCGCAATAACTCTCACCATACGTTCCAAACTACTCCTCATCCGGCCTATACTCCAAGATATCTCCCGGTTGGCAGTCAAGAGCCTTGCAGACTGCCTC
Source organism: Bacillus sp. m3-13 (assembly GCF_000175075.1). Classification (NCBI taxonomy): domain Bacteria; kingdom Bacillati; phylum Bacillota; class Bacilli; order Caryophanales; family Bacillaceae; genus Bacillus; species Bacillus sp. m3-13. Next base: position 26,297 of record NZ_ACPC01000049.1, on the reverse strand, counting down.
GAGCGTGGAGAAACGGATGGCTTTGGCCTTGCCATTTTTGAGAATGGAAAGGTTTGCCATGGTTATTCCTACTCTTTCGGAGAGTTCGGTGACGCTCATTTTTCTTTTTGCCAACATGACATCAATATTTATGATTATGGCCACTGTTTTCACCTCACACTGTTAAGTCGTTTTCCGATTTTATGTCAATGGCTACTTGTAATAGCCTTTGAAGTACCGCAGCGAATACGGCAATTACAATAGAGGCAAAGATCGGAACCGCGCCCATGATAATTGCCCCTGGCGCATCATCTTTATCTGCTAACAGAAAAATAAATGGCATCAGAACAACATACACACCACTGATCGTAATCGCACACAACTTGATTTTTTTCAACGCGTCCACCGAAAATTGCGAGAAGGCCTCATTTTTATCAATATACCCCAAAAGTTTCAGCGCCTGATACAAGGCAAAATAAAACGGAATGGTAGTCAAAAACATCCCCGTTACAATGGGATAGAGGATATACGCGTATTCTGGATTTGCCGGGTTTTTCACCAACGAAACCAAACCAATTATACTTAAAATAAAAACCGGCGTCCCAATTAGAAAAACCGCTATTTTCAAAAAAAGTGTAGAACCATGCTTCATCAAAAGCACCTCGCTTCATCGTAATAATAGTAATTTACCATTTTATTTATTGTTTTACAATAAAAATATATTGAATTAAACTGTGATTCATGTTCGCACAAAAAAGACAAGCAACTCACTCGCTTGTCCCCTAAATTTGTATCTAATCATTTCACTTTCGCAAAAACACACGTATCCCGCAATTCTCCAGCTACATCACGCTCACTGTGTTTAAGAATACCCTCTAACGTGTATCCCGCTCTCTCTGCAACTGCACGGCTCTTCACATTCTTAGAATCACAGCGGATCTCAACACGATTAGCCCCCAGCTGCTCAAATGCAAACCGACTAATCCCTTCCACCGCTTCAGTTATGTAGCCCTTGCCACTGTGCCTAGAATCAATCCAATAGCCAATTTCAAACTTCGGGATGGACCAATCAACTCTATGTAAGCCGGAAGAAGCCACGAATTCACCGGTTTCCTTTAAGAAAACTAAGAGCCTCAAGTCTTTTCGCTGCAGAAATTCTGCATGACTCTCCCTAATATTCGCTTCCACATCTTCCACTGACTGGTCGTGTTGCGCGAAGATCATCCACGGCTTGAGCTCAGGTAGAGAATGAACGATTGCGTCATGAACGGCTGGACCGTCTCCCGGTAGCGGCATTCTGATTAAGAGTCTATCTGTGGTAAATTCTGATGGGAATTCTTTCAAGATTGGTTTTTTGTTGGTCATATTTAATCTCCTCCTACTGTTTATGCAAATTGTCTTTTATAGAAGGATTCACTCTTGCCATCCCTCAGGCACCTGCACAATCACATATTCCCCTGTCCACATTTGGGTGGTAACAATCAGCTTCTCGTCCCCTTTTTCAAAAAAGTAACCACTACCATCTTGCGTCTTATAGTTCCAACCATGGTCACCTATCATTGCTTTAAGGGTTTTCCTGTATTCTCCTTGATCTGTTCGTGTAATAAACCAATCATACCCATCTTCGTTTGCAATTTTTTCGATCGGTTCTGGGGATTCATTGATAGACTGCAATACTTCCTTTTTATTTACGGACTCTATTGGTAGTGTCGCATAGTAAAATCTAGTATTGTAGGCGACTATTACTAGAATGACTGCAATAATGCTGATAATGGTGAGGCGTTTTATCATAGGTATCCTCCTAAGGGCATGTTCAAGTACAAATAAAATATGGGCCACATTCTCTTTCGTGCGTCATCATAAATGTCCATTTCTTCTCCCAGTCCATCACATATATATCGCCATAGAGGATATGAGAAGGATTATAAAGAAGATCCAGGACATTCAAACTTTTCGCATTTTCCACCTTATAGACCGTATCCATATGTTGGTAAAAAATTAAACATTTATCCTTTTCCTGTGCATGAAAAAACCTAACAGCTTCCTCTTTAGTAGAGTATTTTACCGCTGCCCAACTACATAAGTGCCATAAAAAACTGTCTAGGTGAATAGCATTCTTCTCTTCTTTAGACAAATGACCCGCAAAGCTATTTTCCCAAGATTTCCGAAAATACCCTCCCCAATTTAGTATCTCTAACACTTTTAATTCTTTCCTAAATTCATTCTTAACTTTCATACTTATAATAATCCTGCGAATGGTAACTTCTAAATCCACAAGATTCATAGAGTCTTAACGCGTGAGCATTCCTCGCTTCCACTTCCAAAAAGACCGGCAGCCCTTTTTCCGTCTCCATTTTCACAACTTTTGATAGAGCCCTCCGTCCTATCCCTTTGCCTTGCAACTCTGGAGCAACCGCAAATCCGTATATCCACGCTTCCCCGTTTGTTTCCGAGACACGAATTTTCCCGGCAGTTCGGCCTTCTGCTTCGATAATGAACATGTCCTCGCTGTTGAGTTCCTTCATTCGCTCGTTAAAGCTGCGCGCTTCTTGTTCTGTAAAGCCAAAGCATGCCACTTCGAGTTGTATTTCTGAGTCAAAATCTTCTTGAGACGTGGATGGTCTAATGATTACAGCCCGATCATCATGCAACTCGCCTGCTTCCCATTTCATCTGGTACTCTGCTACCTCAAATGTACACGGAATCCTCTTTAGAAACTCCTTCGCGCTTTGAGACGGGCTAGGCGCATTTAACAAAATGGTCGAAATCTCTCGCTTTTTCACCTCAGCCATCGCTTCCGCAAATAATTTTGTGAAAATCGCTTTTCTACGATAGTCCGGGTGAACCATTCCAGTCACTTCAATTTTATTGCCAAACCCGTAACAACCAAGGAATCCTACAAGCCGTCCCTCTTCGTAATGGAAAAAGTCCTCTTTAGTTCTACCATCCCTCGTTTCGAGCATATCTTCATTGAGCTTCAGCTCGTAGCCGCCTTCTTTTTCGCAAACAGATTTGAGTTCTTTGATTTGTTGTAGTTGTTCTTTTGTTAGCATGGTTACACCTCTTTAGTTTGTATTAGATAAAAATCCCTTCCAAAAATTCTCATCGACCATAAAGAAACCCTCATGTGAGCATACAGCGAGCAGACATTTCTCCTTTTGGTAAAACATTAAATCCTCCGGGAGACGACCCGTCCAACCGAAAAGCGAGTCACTCTGGTCTCTTAAAAATAATTTTGTTGCGCTATTCATTTGAAAATAGTAAACATAGGCCGTTGCACCACGAAGTTTGGTCGTTTCCCATTCCCGTTGAATTTTTCTTTCTAGTAGATGCTCCTTCATGTCGGAAATCAGCTCATCTACGTATGCAAGGCGTTCTTCTTCCATCTCCATCAACTGCCGATTCTCCACAAATGCAAATCGGTCACAATGCTTTGTCAGTAAATTTATTAGTTGATTATAACGCTTGCCTTTAACATCCTCCGTTATCATTTCCATTATCATCACCCACATCCTTCACTAACAATTCTAAATGGGCTTTTGCCTGCTCCATCAACCCAAAATCATTTTTTTCAATCTGTTGATTAATTTTATGTGCAACTTTCCAAGCTAATTGATATTGGACTTTACTAATCGTCCCACTAGTTAGTGCCTCCTCCAATTCATCCGCATCTTTCTGAATGATTTCCCCTGTAGGAAGCACGATGATGTCTAAGAATAGATCATCCATGTAAGGTAAGTTGTTCTCTACTCCGTTTTCATTTGTTATGTCAATATACCATTGGACAACCTCGCCATTAGCATCAAACATGGTCGTTAAAGAGTAGTGTTCATTACTTGGAAAATGTTGAAGCCACATATACGCATCGTCCACAATGCACACTCTCTTCTCTTTATAGTTTACGATTAATGGCTCCGTTACTTTATGTATGTGAAGCAAGGATACGTATCCTTTGAAGGCATCTGTGTCTAAAAACTTATGTGTGTACTGACGTTCTAAGACCCGTTTCCATTCAGAGCGGTCTCCGTGTCTCCGTTTTAGCATTTGCATCCTCCTTGTGGGTAGTAGGGACAGGCACGCCGACCCATCCACAACCATTTATAGGTGAATTTAGCCGCCTCCACTTACAATATATGGATTGTAGTCAATTAAAACTGATTTATTAAATACTTTTAGTGATTTATCGTATAATTCTTGCTGTTTATTGAATAAATAGATGCTTGGGTAGCCGCCCTTCTAAACATCTGGGTCAACGGACCTGTCCCCCCGACTCACCTTCCCAATAAGTCCTTCACACTAATAACAAGTTTTAATAGGTGGTCTTCCCTTACCTCATAAAATCGGTTTGAATTATATTCACTAATGTAACCTTTTCCATTCTGACTGAACCAAACTTTCAATTTCAATGGTGCATTTTTTTCCGATTCTACAACTAAATCTATATCTGGGGTACTTGTTGGCCCTTCTGATACTAGCTTTGTGTTTGCTAGTATTGAAGATACATCTCTGTGCCATTGTTCATCTGCTTGAAAAAGTTTCGTACCAATGTATGGGACTCCGTTATACATTTTAGCTTGAAAGGTATTTAACTCATCCGATTTTGCTGCATAGACTATTGTGATTTTTTCAGGCTCGATATCTGCAATACTTTTCTCATCCAGTTCTACGGAAGAATTATTTGAATCCTGTTTAACCAAATCTGTTAAGGTGCTTAATGCAAAAAGAGTGATAACTAAAGCAGCCGCTACAGGTACAATGAATTTATTTATATAGGCCATTAACCCACCCGATTTTTTATTTCTATTAATTATCTCCCTGTACGTATTCTGTTTTATTGCTTCGTCCCGAGGAATAGAATTCAGCTTCTGAAACTGGTTTTGAAATTCATTTTTATCCAGATGATTCATCAGAAAAATACTCCTTTCTACTATGTATTTTTTCTTTGAGAGCTGCTAATGCACGACTGGTGGTCAACTTCACTTTTGTTTCCTCCCACCCAAGCACATAAGCAGTTTCCTTAATAGAAAGTTCTTTTATTTTCCTAAGAATCAGTACTTCTTTATAATCCAACTTTAATTGGTTGATGACCTTATAAAGTTCTACAACTGCTTCCCCTTTTTCTAGGATTTCAAGAGGTGTATCCGAATGATCAACAAGCGATTTTTTATGCAAAGAAAAAAAGGAGAGCCTTTTTTTCCGCCGAATGTAATCAATCGTTTTGTTGCGTGCAATGGCAATTACCCAAGTAGAGATAGAAGATTGCCCTCTATAAGAGCTCAAATTGTTATAAATTTTAAGGAATGTTTCTTGCGTCAAATCTTCCGCCGTCTCCGCTTCCCCGATCATCAAATATATGTAGCCGTAAACCTTATCACTTAGCTTCTGATAAACATCTTCAAAGTTCATTTCATTTTTTATCACAAAGCCCCCCCTTTCTACCTTTCAATCATTTTGACGATTTAGGTTTGAAAAGGTATCACTTTTAAGAAAATATTTGCATCCATGTCACATTATCCTTTCAGCTGTCACTGCACCTATCTCCCTATCTTTTTTCAAAAGAAACAAATCCGGATTACTAAGGTTCTTCCAGTCCTTAAATCCAAAGCTAGTTTGGTAATTTTTAATCAGCAGCGACATGATATTTCCGTGTGTCACAATAATGATGTTTTCCGCGTCAGATTCAAACGCTTCTTCTACCACGCTGACAATCCGGTCCATCGCCTCTCTACTTGATTCGCCACCTTCGTATTTCAACTCCAAGTCATCATAGGTTGCTTTCAACTTTTCCAGCCAATCCGGTAGGTCTTCCGTGCTGAGCGTGCGTTCGACTAAGCGCTCATCAACTTCAATGCTAATATTAGTTTCCTTGCTTAATGGTTCAATAGATTGGATGGCGCGCAAAAAGGAGCTTGAAATGATGCGTTCAATGGGTGTGTTGGAGAAGAATTTTGCTAACTCCCCAGCCTGCTTGAATCCCTTTCCTGTAAGCTGGGATTCTGGTGGTTGTCCCTCGGCTTCGCAATGCCTTACTATGTATATATTTTTTTGCATATGTTGGACTTCCTCCTCTTCTTTCAATGAATTTTTTGCAACTTAATTAATTCGATAATCTTCTCTTCTTGACCTGGATCCACGTACAAAAGCTCTGTATTTTCAATCATACTCTCTGTGAGTTTAAGCATATAATTTTCATCGAGGTCTTTCGGTACATTCTTTTCAAAACGCAAAGGCACATTGTAAACGTTTATGGTGCCGTCTCCATTGCCGCTATAGGTTACGGAGCCATCTACCAGACGGGAACCTGCTAATTGAATGACCTCTTCTGGATATGTCGCACTTGTTTCATCAAGAGAATTTACGGGCTCACCTGCTGGAATAATTCGAACATTTAACTCATCAATTTCTTGATTTGGACCAAGGAGAAGCCAAACGCGAGCGTATTCGATTTGTTGATTGGAATAATGAGATAATGTTTCGCTTTCCTTCTCCTTATCTACTTTTAAGCTCCTATTCTCAAAATCTTGCAATAACATAACGGAGAATTCACCATCATGTGAGATCCAATTAACGGTATCAATACGAAACTTAGAATTAATTTTAGGTAATTCACCCATCATTTGTTTAGCTGTTTCTGTCATCGTTTCTATTTCCTCATAGATTTTCATATGAGCATTCTGAAACTTTTCTTTCATTTCCTTACTATGTTCTTGCAAATCGGGAACGATATTAACGGTGTAATCTGTTGTTCCTGTGTCCTCGTTTTTCCAGCTAACGACTTCAAAATGTGAGTCATCCAACGAATAATGCTCATTCAAGTAGTTCTCTACGTCAAATTCTGTCAGGTTTTTTGAGTCTTCCTTATCTTTATCTGATTCAACATCTGACTCCGGCGCTTCTTCTTTAGCAGTACCTGATGTTTCATCAGCATTATTATTCACATTCTCCTGAATATCCCCCATCACCAACTCTTCATTTGGCTCAACGGACTTAGCACAACCAACAAACACTAACAACGAGCTCACCAACAAAACAACAACATAAACTATCTTCAACTATGTCACATCTCCTTCCTAATATGCCAATTATTTCAAAAATAAACTCCCATTTCAAGGGGATATCTTTGGTTCAGATACAGTTCGCTAACTTATTTCCATGACACCTACTTTCCGCACGACCATAAATATGGAATTAAATTAAAATCTATACTACAATGTAATTGAGAATGATAATCACATACAATAACATCTTCAGTAATAAAAAAGGGGACGATTTAATGGAATCTAACATATCAACCTTAGCTCAAATCATACGTGAGCGACGTTCTATAAAAGCTGGTTATTCCAACAAAGAAGTGACACAAGAAACCGTGCTAGAACTCCTGGATGATGCAGTCTGGGCACCGAATCACGGACTTAGGGAGCCTTGGCGGTTTATCTTTGTTTCTTCAAGTGAGAAAAACGGCTTTGTCGAAAAACTGGTCAAAACCTTTCCACCAGAGATGCAGGAAAATAGAAGGAATTATTTCAGTCAACCGGCAGCCTTCTTGATCGTAGTGATGGAAGAAGATCCGAGGCAAAAGCAATGGGAGGAGAACTTCGGAGCTGTGAGCTGCCTTATACAGAACTTCCAGTTGCTAGCTTGGGAGAAAAAGCTTGGTGTTGTCTGGAAAACCAATCCGCATATATACGACCCTAAGGTTCATAAGATATTAGGCGTACAGCCTGGTGAAAAAATTGCCGGTTTCTTGCATATGGGATACTTTGAACAGGTGCCGCCAAAACGTGAACGAAAGTCCGCGGAGAGCAAACTTACCGTGTTCAAAGATATTTAGTGCACGCGAAAAGACGCTTCCCTTCATAGTAAGGAGCGTCTTTTCACATTGGTATAGTATTTTTCCTGAGGTGTTCAAGGTGGAAGTAAACACTTAGAGGTTTTTTAGAGGGTTATGCAGGGGCCACCTTAACTGTTACTTTTACTTTTCATGATGAAAATCTCTTTTTCGAGTCTATTTACTTTATTGTCAGGAAGTCGACCTCATTTATCCTGGGCTCGTTCGTTAATTCAAATTGATTTCCCATTCCGTCAAGCTTTGCGTCGACCGCATCAAAGCGCTCGTCAACACTATTAAAACGCTCATCCATTTTGGACTTCATACCTACCATTTCTGACTTCAAACTACCAATTTCCGACTTTATTCCGCTGATTTCCGACTTTATACTACCGATTTCCGACTTTATTCCGCTGATTTCCGACTTTATTCCGCCGGTTTCCGACTTTATACCCCCGATTTCCGACTTCAAGCCTTTAACTTCCGAATCCAATCCAATCAGCAGTTCCAGAATTTTCTTTTCCATGTTATCACCTCCTCATCTCATTATAAATGTTAAGAGGAAAAGAATCACTGTTTATACGAAAGATTCGTTTTCCATTTTTGGATGCTGGTGTCACAGAGACCCACTGTTAAAAGTGGGCGTGGTGCCTGTCTCTGCAACACCGTGGGCCACGGTGCCTGTCTCCTCTACCCACGAAGTATAGGCAACGTACAACAGCGAAAAGATCCCCCGGATTTAATGATTTCAATGATGTCTACTTCGATTACTTCAAAGCCTCTTTTAGTCAGTTCTGCGTTCACTTTTGGGTTAACTGGTAGGCTGAAGATTTTTTTGTTGCCGATGTTGAGTACGTTTGTGCCAAGGGTGAACTGTTCGTCTTCTGTTACTGCGATTAGCTCAAACCGCGAGGAGATGATGTCTAGTTCTTTTTGTGTGAATGCTTCTGGATAGTAAAGCGCTTCTGTCGGTGAAATGATATTGAACACGCAATCCAGATGTAAGTATTTTTCTTTGAATGGTACTTTGACGACTTCATAATGTGGAAGGATACTTTGCAGATGTTCAATGGCGACCTCGTTTGTCCGGTTACTCAGGCCGACATATACTGTTTCTCCATTGATGATGACGTCTCCGCCTTCAATCATGTCACCTTTTAAATTAAGATAGGAGATTTCCTGTTGCTCCAACATACTTTTTAGAACCTCTTCTTCTCCCTGCCTTATTTTATTGGCCATTTCCGCTACAAATAGAATGTTCCCAAGGGTGAAGCCGATATCACGAGTGAAAACTTGCTCTGGGAACATTTTGATGGCAGGTAGAAGAATGACCTCCACCCCATGGTCCTCTAATGTTTCCACGAATTTTTTATGTTGTGCCATCGCAATTTCAATATGAATGCCCTCATTCTTAAACTTTTTCTGCGTTTCATTGATGACTTCACGGATGGTCATGTACTCCGGTTTACAGAGAATAACCTTTTGCAACACATCATATTCACTACTTGCATGCGGCCTCATCGGGCTCTTTGAAAATAAAGACATAAAAAATACCCCCATCACAAAATAATGTTTTTATTGTTACCTAGTAGAAGGAATTTTAATAGGACTGGGGAACGTTTTTAATTTCCGTTTGGATTGCATAGAATAACTTCACATTATTTTTCAAAGGAGAATCAACATGGACAAACATCAAAACGAAACATTAAAACAAGCGCTAGAAAATGCAGATAAGGCTGTTTATGCTTCACAACTGGAAAGCAACTCAGATAACATCGGATATTCTCATCAGGCGATTGAACGCGTGGAACAAGCGCTAAAAGGTGCACCGAAAAACTCCTCGCCCACGTCTGATGAACAGCATGCAAAAGATATGTTACGACGCTTGAAAGAGACACAAGCCGCCGTGAATGCCTTACGGAACGATTAGTCATCGGGCTCCTACTTCGGGGCTCTTTTCTTATGAAAAAATGTGGTACAACCCTTCCTTCTTGAATAGAAATGTAAGGAGATGATGGGGAGGGCTAAAAAATGAATTCTATTTTCACTTACATATTCTTAGGAGTTTCACTGGCAGCACCGATTGGACCGGTTAATGCTGCGCAGTTGGATAAAGGATTGCGACTTGGTTTTGGACATGCTTGGATATTTGGGGTCGGAGCACTTGTCGCTGATATATATTATATGCTACTTGTTTATATGGGGATGATTCATTTCATTGAGCAACCGATGATGAAAGCATTTCTCTGGCTTTTTGGCTTTTTCGTGCTTACTTATACAGGGATTGAAAGTTTGGTGAAGAGCGGAAAATCAAGCTTTGTGGATGGGCCAAAAGGGAAAACGACACTGATTCGATCCTGGACTTCTGGTTTCCTTCTTTCTATATCTAACCCGCTTACCATTCTTTTTTGGCTTGGGATTTATGGATCTGTTTTAGCAAAAACAGCTTCTTCTTTTTCCAGTAACCAGTTAGCTATTTATAGTGCAGCCATCATCTGTGGGATTCTACTTTGGGATTTGTTTATGGCTACGATCTCGAGTATCGCGAGAAACCTTTTGCATACTAATTTTCTTGTGGTGATTTCGATTATTTCTTCCTTGTCGATGATTGGGTTCGGCATTTACTTTGGTGTGGAGGCATTTAGGTTGTTGTTTTTGTGAAAATTAATAATACGACATGAGATTAGATGGTTTCTATGTGATCTTTTTGTTGTTTTATTATGAGCATCGGGTGTATAGAAGCCTTCTATTTGACCTTTTTCACGTTTGAGCGGTATCTTCGGGCGTATAGAGCCCTTCTATTTGATCTTTTTCACGTTTCGCAAGTGCCTTCGGGCATATAGAGCCCATCTATTTGGTTTGAGCGATGTCTTAGGGCGTATAGAAACCTTATATTGGAAATCCCTCAATTATCCCCCACTCCTCTCCTTCCTTAAACCTACTTGCACAAAACTTCCAGAATAACCTCACTCCCTTTACCTATACTAACTATGTGCGTCACAAAATGAATCTGGAAACAAAAGTGAGGGGTTAACTTGGCGAAAAAAGAGGAAAACGTATCCACAGATGATGCGGTAATGCAAATGTTGCTCGATTTAACGGACAAAGACGGAGTGGAAATAGGAATCACGTTAAATATTAGTGGGACAGTAGTAGCGGGTACGCTTGTAGGACCGCATACTTATTATGAAGGAATCATCGCCTCTGCAGATGAGGTAGAAAATAGCACCCTCAAGCACGTTCTACATAAAAAATTCACGGACCTTAAAGAGGCCTATATCAGTGAACGGCAAGAGGAAGAGGAAAAGAAAAAGCAGGATATGATTGCTACTTTTATTCATTTAAAAGATGCTGCGTATATCTCTGCGAACACGCAAACTCCTATCAAAAGTCATGCATGGTGGCGTGGAAGAATTGATTCCATTGATGGGTTTTCATTTAAGCTTTAAGCATTTGAACTTATTAATCGTAGACAAAACGATGGAGGGGTAGAGGTGACAAACAAGAAAATCGGACAAGTCAGTGCTTGGTGCATAATAAGCATGGCTTCCATCCCTCTTATTATGACGCTGGGCAATTCTATGCTTATTCCTGTTTTGCCAATGCTCGAAAAAGAATTGGACATCTCCTCCTTCCAATCCAGTATGATCATCACTTCTTACTCTGTTGCTTCTATTTTCTTAATCCCTATTGCGGGGTATTTGTCAGACCGATTTGGCAGGAAAATGATAATTTTGCCAAGTCTATTGCTGGCTCTAATAGGTGGATTGATTTCCGGATTTGCTTCTTGGAAAATAGAAGATCCTTACACATGGATTATCATCGGACGAATCATTCAAGGAGTTGGGGCAGCAGGTGCGACACCAATCATTTTGCCGCTTGTTGGGGACCTGTATCAGGATGACGATGAGAAAACCAGTTCTTGTCTTGGGATTATTGAAACGTCCAATACATTCGGGAAAGTTCTTAGTCCCATTTTAGGATCGATATTGGCTGCTGTTCTTTGGTATTTACCATTCTTTTCTATTTCAATTTTCAGCTTAATTTCCATCATAATGGTCCTTGTTTTCATCAAAGTACCTAAGAAAAAAGACAAACCTCTCGCACTAAATATTTTTATACAAAACACCAAAAAGATCTTTCAAAAAGAAGGAAAATGGCTTTATACCACCTTCGTTATCGGGATATACGCCATGCTGATCCTTTTTGGCTTATTATTTTATCTATCAGACATTCTTGAAAAAACGCATGACCTGCATGGTGTGAAAAAAGGTCTATATTTAGCGGTCCCTTTGTTTACCCTCTGTGTCTCTTCCTATATCACAGGAAAAGTGATCAAAGGAAATATCGAATTGATGAGAAAAATTCTTATGGTATCCCTTGGGGTCATCGCATTAACCATTGTTTTTGTTGAATATCAAAACGAAAAGATTTTTTTATTGCTCACCATCTCGAGTTTTATCGGTATTAGCATTGGTGCGATGCTTCCCACGCTTGATGCTTTGATAACCGAAAATGTAGAAAAGGAAGAGAAAGGGACAATTTCTTCCCTTTATAGCTCTTCTCGTTTTATCGGAGTCGCTGCGGGTCCACCAATCATGTCAGTCGTAATGAAAAACCATCTACTAATAAGTCTATATCTGTCTGGTGCTATGGCAATCATTATTGGAATTCTTGTTTTTATTTTCGTCCAAAATGTAAAGCCAAAGAAAAGCACACTTTGGTAGCTGGTTAGAAGGAGAATCACATGTCAAAAGCCTCTTGCAGTTCCAAACAAACAACAGGTGATCTAGCCTGGTGGCAACTGTCACTAATAGGAATCGGATGCACCATTGGCATCGGCTTTTTCCTTGGGTCTTCCCTTGGAATTAAACTTGCTGGTGCTTCCATCATCTTTTCCTTTTTAGTTGGTGCCGCCGGAACCTATATCGTATACAGCAGATTAGCCAAAATGACCATCCAAGACCCACAGGAAGGTTCGTTTTGCTATTACGCTGGGAAAGCATTTGGTAAATGGGCTGGATTCAGTTGTGGCTGGAATTACTGGTGCTCCAACATCCTAATCATGGGTAGTCAGCTGACTGCCCTAGGCTTGTTATCTCAATTTTGGTTTCCAGACGTGCCGCTTTGGATCTTCTCAGCAGGCTACGCCGTTTTGTCGTTTTTCGTCGTGATGCTTGGGACCAAAGGCTTTGATAAAATGGAAGACCTTTTCGCTATCATTAAGGTCGCAGCCATTGTGATGTTTATCGCTATTGCGTTGGGGATTTATTTTGGCTGGATTAAGGGAGATGGCGGTAGCGGGGGCAATATGCCGAACACTATCAAAGAATGGATGCCTCTAGGTTTGAAAGGGGTTTGGTCTTCGCTCATTTATGCCTTCTACGCATACGGCGGTATTGAAGTCATCGGCTTGATGGCCATGCAGCTGAAAAAGAAAGAAGATACATTAAAAGCCGGAACCATTATGATGTTCTTTTTAATGATTCTCTATGTAGGATCCCTTGGCCTTGCCGTTAGCCTGGCTGCCTTTGAAAAATTCAACGAAAAGGAAAGCCCGTTTGTGACAGCCTTAACCAATTACGACCTGAGTTTCTTCCCCCATGTATTCAACGGGGCCATCATTATCGCAGGTTTCTCCACCATGACCGCAGCACTGTTCGGGGTAACCACCCTTTTAGTTACACTGGCTAAAGATGGAGACGCACCAAAACTATTTCAGAAAAAATTACAGTTTAGGGAGCTACCTCTTCCGTCTCTGTTGCTTGGAGTGGTCGGGTTGGCCGCATCGGTGGTATGCGCATTTGCGCTTCCAGGGAAGGTGTTCGAATACATCACCACCGCGGCAGGATTATTATTGCTGTATAACTGGATCTTCATCTTGCTGTCTTCATTTAAGCTGGAGAAGAAAGGAAAGGTGTTGTCCGTGCTGGGACTGCTGCTGCTACTTTTAGCAATAAGCGGAACCGTCGTGGAAAAGACCGTTCGAAACGGCTTCTTCATCAGTATTTTGTTTGTTGCGTTGATTGGGGTTGTTACTTTGATCATGCAAAGGAAATGGAAAAAGGGCGGCGGGAAAAAGTTGAAGTATAGTTGATGGGGTGGGTTGCGGGGACAGGCACCGTGACCCGTTTTTTGGTGTGAGGTGGCGTGGAGGATGAGTTTGGGGCGATGAAGACCTCCCTTCCACCCTTTCCGATCCAAACAGGTCTTCATACAGCCTATGAAGACATCTCTTCCAACTTTTCCGCCCTGGGCAGGTCTTCATCCACCTTATGAAGACATCCCTTCCAACTTTTCCGCCATGGACAGGTCTTCATCCACCTTATGAAGACATCCCTTCCAACTTTTCCGCCCCGAACAGGTCTTCATCCACCTTATGAAGACATCTCTTCCAACTTTTCCACCATGGACAGGTCTTCATCCACCTTATGAAGACATCTCTTCCAACTTTTCCGCCATGGACAGGTCTTCATCAGAGAAATGAAACTTCCTAAAAAGGCCTAAATGTCTAACCCACCTAAACCATACCATTCCCTCTGATAATTCAGTTGCAGGCGGTCCCCAAAAACAAAGGCAAACTCAATAAAAGCAGATCCTTTATATCAGCTAAAAACCCCAACAAGTACAGTAAAACCATAGACCCAAAAGCTATTGAAAGTGGTACCCAAAATGACTTTCTCATTTTCACTCTCCTACTATTATTGCTTTTCTTCATCCATCAAACCTTTCCGCCTTCTCCCCAGCATAATCACTCAATTTCACTAATCCCACTGCAACAGCTGAAAGCACACCATTAAACAAAGCGGTCAACCATAAAAGCTCTGAAAAGCCAATCGTACTCGCATACATGACACCTAAGAGCATACAACCCAAGATCGTAACTAAAAAAGGGAATCTTCTTCGCCACAGAACTAACAACTAAACTTAACAACATTGATGCCGAACCCATGATAAAAAAATGAACGCCGAAGATAAGCAAAAACTCCATTTAAGTTTTCCTCCAATCAGATATCAGTGGCTATATACATTTTATTCACCTCTTAATTTATATCCAATATATGCCCCAATTAGGTTCCCAATTAATATAGAGACGCCAAGCCCAAAACTTACTTCTCCGCTAAAGGATAGCTTATATCCTAATAGCCCCAATAACGTACCCGCAATCGAGAACACTAAAAACTTGCTTATTCTTTTAATTATCCTCCACTCCCGTCAAACAAGTTCACATACTTTATAAAATTATCTACCTACTAACTTTTTCTATTTTTGTTGGGGTAATCCCTTTTAATCCCGCTAAATAAATTGGATTATTGTGGTAATATTAATGTTAATAGGGGGAGATTGCATTAAAAAAGGTAACAAAATTCCGCTACCTTTGGTTTGTTACTCTAGCTTTTTAATCGCTGCTTAAACATAAATAAAGGGAGTTGATTCAATGTACGGGGAAAATCTTCCTACATGGATACTGTTAATCTACTATTTGCTCTTCTTAACAACCTTTGTTATAGCAACTACCTGCATCATCAGGATGAGAATAGTAATTGCATCCGTATTCACCATTGTACTTTTATTCTCGGTTCCAGTAGTTTCGATATTGTATGGCATTGATAGAGCTTCTGATCATAATGAACTAGAACATTTACTTTTCAGTATTGGTCAAGGAGAGACATGGGCTATTTTCGTTGCTGCTGGACACTTATATATTGTGGTATGGTGGATTATTTATTTAAGAAAAATACAGGAGAACCGCTCTCCTGCTCAAGTTAGCAACCATTCTTAGAGTGAAGTAAAGGCAGGGGGGCTTCCTTTAGCTTTAATCGGTCGATATTCACAAGTAATTAGGAGAACTACAAATTCAGCCTATTCTCAAATTGAAAAAACTTCCCTCTCTATCTATATAGAAAAGGAAGTTTTTCTTTGTATTAGATTCTATTTTACACGTAGTTCTTCCCTTAGTGCTTCCGCTTGAAACAATGCAACCTTATCCGCATGGATGTCCCCAGGCTGGTTTCCTTTCCCAATCACGTACCCCTTAAATTCCAATCCCATGAACTCAAAAATGTATTTGAACTGCTCTATCATTGGCAATCCTTTGATAGAGGGATTATCTCCTCCAACTGCAATGACGTACGCTTTTTTGTTTGACATGTCGGCTTTGAAATCCGGAAAGTTATTGTCACGCATCGAATGGGACCAGCGATCAATGAAATTCTTCATAGTGCCTGACATACTGTACCAATAGATAGGCGTGGCAAAAATTAACGTATCATGCTGCAGTACACGTTCTATAATGGCGTTATAATCATCATTTCTATTTTGAAACCCCTCGACATCGTGGCGCATATCGATGATTGGAAGGATGTTGCGGTTGTTCAGGTATATTTCTTCCACCTCAACGCCTTGGGTAGCATGTTTGGTAAGGGTTTCTGTATTTCCATATGGACGGGTTCCCCCGTATATTACAGCTATGGACATAATTAATTTCTTCCTTTCACTTCTGGATGAGTACATTTTATACTGAAGATGGGGACGAGGCATAGGAAAGAGCAATATTTTGTGTAATTTAAATGCGGCCAATCTGCTTAAATTTCTGGTAATCTACACACTTCCCATCCTCCGCGCAATATATATCAGTAAAGTTTTCATTTTATCCGCCGAGTTTCCGTTTTATCCGCCAAGTTTCCGTTTTATCCGCGACTTTGGCCAATATATCCTTCATTCGACACAGAACGACAAACGCCGAGAAGGTCCACACCTACCCCGGCGTTCCACATTAAAGCTTCTCCCAAACCGCGTTCGTATACGCAACATTCAACCCTGCTCGCTGCATGTTCTTCTGGCTTACACTTCCAAAAGCAGCTTGGCCAACCAAATATCGGCACCCTTCATCCGCCGCTTGTTGCATCCGCTTTTGTATCAACGCCGTTTGAACACCTTTGTTTCTGAATTCAGGCACAGTAGCCGAAGCTGCCAATGTTGCGACATCATTTTTAACATGCAGAACACCTATTCCCGCTGGCTCCCCGCCTACACGCGCCAAATAAAATGTCCAGTTATCGCTCTCTGCAAGTACCTTGTTATTGGCGGTCACGTAGTCTTTAAATGCTGTGGGCATCCCGAAACCTCTCGTATATAACTCACCAAAAACATCAAAATTCTCAAGGCTGATCTCTTCCATCTGGACAGCGTTATCTGCGCGACTAAGCGAAGGATCTCCCGTAGACAATGGGCGGTAAAGTGCCGTGTGAAAGCCACTTTGAAAATAGCCTAGTGAACTAAGCTTCCGGAAAAGGTCGGTTGAGGCATTGCCTGGTGTCACTTCAAACTGAGCTGGAATACCTCTGCTAGCATAAAATTCTACTATTTCATCCAAATGATCCATATCCTCTCCATTGACACCTTTAACTGTATTGAACGATGGCCCAGGGATATTTTTTACAGAAAATGCAACGGCGTATCCAAAGCGTTTCAACTCGACTCCCATGGCATTATCATTTATGCTTTTAACTCGAATCAATCTGTCTTCGAGCGCATCAATCTCTGACTGTTCCACGATTTTTATAAGGTCTTTTGTTAAGAGTGACATGTGTTTACCTCCGGCGCAATCAAGTCTGTATCCGGTGGGGTATAACCTAACTGGCGGCCAATTTTTACGATCTGTCCTTTGTGGTGGAATTCATGGGTGGTGGTGTGTGTGAAAAGCCAAAGGGTACTGAAGTCAGAGGTTTCACCGCTTTTGAAGGTATATGGAATGGTATGATCCCAGTTTCCTTGAAAACTTACTAAAAACTCCTCGACAAGCTCGTCCGTTTTTCGGAAAAGTTCTCTCATATCTTCGACGTTTTTTATCGCGTTTGAATCTGTTTTTTCGATTGATTTTCCAAGACCATGCGTCCCCAGCCAAAAGTGATAGCAAGTCGCAATATGTACGTGCAGATTTCGGATAGAGTCCCCGCCGAAACTCTCCATTTCTTTGACATAGTCAGCGTGTGCCATGCCCTCACAATACTGAAATAGCGTCTCCCTTGTACGTCTGATCCAATCATACTGACTTTGAAATAACTCCATTTTCCCATCTCCCTGCTCTTTAATGAAGGAATATTCCGTCTTTAATTAATAGTATCATATGGGTGGAGAGATGGTAATAATTTCTACCATTTAATGAATGATGGTATTTAGGGCTATCACATGTAGTACAATATCAAAATAAAAAGACAAATATAGAGAATGACTCTACATTTGCCCTGATTCTACGACGCCGCACCTATAACTTTGAATTGACTCATCAGTATCCCATAAATACATTCTTATTAATAGCACGCTTAGAAATGTGCTTGCTTTTCAAGTGTTCTGTTAACATGTGGACCTCTGCCTTCGCTCCTGCAATAAAGTATTGACCAGTATCTTTGTGTTTCTCAGTGTATTCATCTATTTCCTGCAATAATTGTTCATTTGTGGTGATATAGTCTACATCAAAATTCTTGAAATCTTCTTTATATATGTGCTCATTTTGACTAGCAAAATAAAGAAGTTTGAATTGATTTGAAGTAGTTTGTTTTTCCTCTATTTGCTTGATTAGTGCTCGAAATGGTGTAATGCCGATACCTGTCGCGATGAAAAGTGTAGGGCTTTCATCTTTTAGATAAAAGGAGCCCACAGGACCGCTCATGCTAACTTTCATCCCCGCTTCTAATTCAAGTAGCGCACTCTTGAAGTCACTTGGTGTATCGCCAATCTTAGTCGTAATTTTAACCACGTTTTCACTTGAGATGGAAGCGACCGTCATTGGTTTAGTGTTGTTTTTAATTTTCTTATGGGTGATGGTAAATAGCCCGTGCTGGCCTGGCTTCCAGGTTAAGTCGTCATCCTTTTTAAAAAGAAAGGAATAGACGTCTTCTGATTCTTTTATTTTTTCAATAAAAACGAGCTCACTTTTCTTAAAAATAGATAGAGCATCTTTCAAAAAACTCATGCTAGTCCCTCCTTATGCATCTCTTAGGATCTCAGTCAATCCATCTATCATCATCGTCCAGCCATACTTCGCTCCAAAGTATGCTTGGTTCTCTTCTTCAAATCCTTTGTGTTCCAAGTGTAGATGAGTTGTATCCCCTTCTTCCTTCAAGGTCCAGGTTACGATCGTGTCAATGGGTCCTCCAACCCATGTGTAAGACAATTTATGGGGCTTGTCTACAACTAACACCTCACTATTTACAACCAATCCAATTTCTTCATTTTGAAACTGGCATTTGGATCCTACGATGGGTCTGAAGTTGTTTTCCATCACCCATAGTGCGAGTGTTTCTGAATGGGTTAACGCGTTCCACACCTTGTCGATGGGACTTTTAATTTGATAATCTAATGATAAGTAGGCCATAATTTATTCCTCCAATAACTTCTTTAGTTTCATCGCACTTTCATTCCAGAATTGCTCATAAAACGCCAGCCAATCTTGAACTTCTTTTAAAGGCGCTGGGTTAAGCCTGTACCTTGTTTCTCTCCCTATTTTACGATTTGTCACTAAGTCTGCTGCTTTCAGGACTGATAAATGTTTGGATACGGCAGTACGTCCCATGTCAAAATGTGGGGTGAGTTCGTAGAGTGGTAGCTCCTCTGACTCAGCTAACAATCGAATAATCTTTCGTCTTGTTGGATCTGCAATAGCCACATAGACATCTCTTTCTTGAAGGGCTAGATTCAATATTCTTCCTCCTTTCAACAAATAGGACACCGATTAGTGTCTTGATTATATGACACTAATAAGTGTCCAGTCAACTGGATATTTTGTGTAGGAGAACAAGGCCGGATCCTTAAACAAATAAGCGATAAGACAAATACCCAATTCCACCTATCAAAAATAATAGGATGACAGCAGAACCGGTTACCATTCTTGTTTTATCCAAAATGCCATCTTCATTGAAGAAAAAACCCTTAATATTGCGAAATAAATCTATAAATAACGTTGCTATGTCCACCTGAAATCTCCTCCTCATTAAAAATAATGTAAATATTAACAGAAGTAATAAACTATTATGCTTTTTCTTTGTACATTTTATTTTGCATGACCTAAAGTTCGTGCCAAAACAGGGTGAGTTGATCCCAAAACGCATCGAGTTCGTGCGGAATACTGCGGAGTTCGTGCCAAAATGCCCTAAGTTGATGCCTTTGAGACAGGAACGGAGACCCATTGTTTAAAACTCACTATTTAGGGGAAATTAAAAGCACTTTGAACTATTACATATTTAGGAGGTACTGCCTTTGAAGAAGATATTCGGTGTTTTACAGAAAGTCGGAAAGGCGTTAATGCTTCCGGTGGCGCTCCTACCGGCGGCTGGTATTTTGCTTGCGCTTGGGGCTGCATTGAAAGAGGAAAATTTGCTGGAGTTGATGCCGTTCCTTGGCGCGGATTGGATCCAGTTAGTGGCGAGCGTCATGGATGCTGCCGGAGGAATTGTATTTAGTAACCTCCCTGTGCTCTTTGCTGTTGGGGTTGCAGTTGGACTTGCTGGTGGTGAGGGGGTTGCCGCACTTGCCGCGATCATTGGTTACCTCATCATGAATGCGACCATGGGTGTAGTGCTTGGCGTGGATGACGGGATGATGGACGACCCTGCATACGCGAATGTGCTCGGGATCAACACGCTTCAGAGTGGGGTGTTCGGCGGGGTCATCGTCGGGATACTCGCGGCTTTCATGTACAATAAGTACTTCAATATCGAGCTACCATCTTACCTTGGTTTCTTTGCCGGTAAACGATTTGTTCCGATTGTAACAGCTGCTTCTGCAGTTTTGCTTGGAATAGTGATGTCTTTTGTGTGGCCACCCATTCAAGGTGGATTGAACACCCTTTCCGAAAGTATGATTAATACGAACTTAACGTTATCTGCCTTTATTTTCGGTGTGATTGAACGTGCTTTAATTCCATTCGGACTACACCATATTTTCTACTCACCTTTCTGGTTTGAGTTCGGCTCCTATACGAACGAAGCCGGAAACATTGTCCGTGGGGACCAAGCTATGTTCTTTGCGCAGCTTCGTGATGGGGTCGAACCTACTGCCGGTACATTCATGACAGGTAAATTCCCGTTTATGATGTTTGGACTTCCTGCTGCGGCGCTCGCGATCTACCACACGGCGCGTCCTGAAAAGAAAAAAGTGGTTGGCGGAATCATGGCGTCTGCTGCCCTTACCTCATTTTTAACAGGTATAACGGAACCAATTGAGTTCTCGTTCCTGTTTGTCGCACCAGTGTTATTTGCGATTCACACTGTGTTTGCTGGACTTTCGTTCATGGTGATGCATATTTTAGATGTGAAAATAGGGATGACCTTCTCCGGTGGGGTCATCGACTACCTGCTGTTCGGGGTTGTGCCAAACCGAACCGCTTGGTGGCTGGTGATACCGGTTGGGCTTGTGTTCTCGGTGATTTACTATTTCGGTTTCCGTTTTGCTATCACAAAATTCAACCTTGCAACACCAGGTCGTGAGGATGTGGACGAGGATGAAGACGGAGCCTCTCCAACAACAGCAGGCGACCTCCCACATGATGTATTGGAGGCCATGGGTGGCAAACAGAACATCTCCCATTTAGATGCTTGTATCACAAGGCTGCGGGTGTCGGTGAATGAGATTTCTATGGTGGATAAAGCACGTTTGAAAAAACTTGGTGCCTCTGGCGTTTTAGAAGTCGGCAACAATATTCAGGCTATTTTCGGACCAAAATCAGATACCTTAAAATCACAAATTAAAGACATTATGGATGGAAAAACGCCACGTCCTGCTAAAACGGACACGAACAAAGAAGTCGAGCAGCAAATTGAAGAGATCAATCCGGATGCGATGCAGACCAAATCAACTGAAAGCGGGTTTATCGCTCCTATCAAAGGAGAAATCAAACCGCTAGACGATGTGCCAGATCAAGTTTTCTCCGGAAAAATGATGGGTGACGGCTTTGCAATCGAGCCTTCTGAAGGACTAGTTGTCTCTCCTGTTGACGGAAAAATTGTTAACCTGTTCCCAACCAAGCATGCGATTGGGATTGAATCAAACGAAGGACACGAAATTTTAATCCACGTCGGAATTGACACGGTAAATCTGAAGGGTGAAGGATTTGAAGCACTCGTTGCCCAAGGAGATACAGTCACGAAGGGTCAAGAGCTCCTAAAATTTGATATGGATTTCATTGGGAAGAATGCTCCGTCATTGATGACACCGATTGTATTCACTAACTTGAAAGATGATGAAAAAGTGAAGTTGAACAAACAAGGTGAAGTGACTTTAAAAGAAGAAGGAATTGTGGAAATTTCTAAAGGTTAAATAGAAAGGAATGCTCGGATTGCAACCATCGCAACCGAGCATTCCTTTTTTATTTTACCGATGGCGGTGTATTATGCAACGCTGGAGGAGCAGGATTCAGGATTGGTTTTCCTCCCCACGCACCTGGCATACTTAAGTATTGGAAATTTGCTAAACCGTCTGGCGCAGGGCCACTTGCCCAGTTTCCTTTGCTGCTCTCTTCCCCTTCCGATAAAGCAATGAACGTATGGGAGACTTCCGACTTTTCCTTTGTCGTCGGAAAGGTACTTGGAACGATTACTCCTTCTTGTGCTTCTAGCTCTTGAATCGCGGCCAACCACTGATTCTGGTGCATTCTATCTCTCGCAATGAGGAACGACAACATATCTCTTACTCCCCTATCCGTCGTCTGTTCATATAATCTGACCGCCTGCAGACGCCCTTGTGTTTCGGCATTTAGGTTTGCCCTGAAGTCGGCAAGCAGATTCCCACTTGCGATAACATAGCCCCCGTTCCACGGTACTCCAACACTATTGACAGGCAACGCTCCGAGACCGGATACAATAGCGTATTGCGGGTTCATCCCACCCATAATGGCTGCCATTACAGGATTTTGCGCTGCTTCCTCTTGAGCTTTTACTGGTGCATTATCCAGCAATCTTGCAATCATTGTAGCAAGCATCTCAATATGCGCAAGCTCCTCTGTCCCAGTATCCATCAATAAATCTCGGTACTTATCATGCCTCCTTGCTCCCCAGCCTTGAAACAGATATTGAACTGCAACCGAAATTTCCCCAAACTGTCCTCCCAATATTTCCTGCAGCCTTGTAGCGAATATGGGATCAGGCTTATCCGGTTTTGCCTCATACTGTAATTCCTTCATATGAAAAAACAAAACATCTCCACCCTTCTATAATCTTTACATGTTATATATACTGACAATGGTTTGTACATCATTCTAAACTTTCCATGATACAATAAAATAAAGAATCTATAAGGGAGGATAAATGATGGAAAAGCACAAAATCTATACGATGAGTTTTGCAAGTGTGTACCCACACTACGTTACAAAGGCAGAGAAAAAAGGCAGAACAAAAGAAGAAGTCGATGAAATCATCCGTTGGTTAACAGGCTATAGCCAGGAACAGTTAGAAATGGTGCTAGAAAAGAAAACAGACTTCGAAACCTTCTTTGAGGAAGCGCCCCAAATGAACCCATCCCGGAACCTGGTTAAAGGGGTCGTTTGCGGAGTACGAGTTGAAAACATCGAAGAACCCATCATGCGAGAAATCCGTTACCTCGATAAACTCATTGATGAACTAGCAAAGGGAAAAAAGATGGAGAAAATTTTGCGGGCATAGTGGGTTTTGGGGACAGGCACCCTACCCCACCATTTTCTGTAAACTATTTGTAGCAATTTTCGGTTTTCAAGCACCTTAGATTTCGACAAATTAACATGATATTTCTCAATTGAGATAAAGGAGAATTTCCCACAATACCTTTTTCAAAAGTTAATTTCAAATTTCACGCTGAACTCCTTGCCTCTCAAGGAGTTATTTTTTTCTTTAACAAACGTTTGTTTAAAAAGATCTATTCTAAAATAAAGGTTTCCCGGGAAATTTGTCGTTTTAACTAGAAAAAAGGCAGGTTTGTGAATTATACCACTACACCTTTTTGAAAAGTTAATTCCGCAAAATTCATTTCCTCCCTACAGCCCCATACCTTTGATATTTTCTTAATCAAACGTTTGTTTAAAAATTACTATATTAGAATGAAGAAAAGGACAGCCACAAATGAATATGGGCCGTCCTTTTTATCTCAGATAACTTCCATAATAAAGTCTGTCGATTCGAATAATAATAAACTAATAAGGATAATGATGAGAGGAAGAATGATTCCGACCAAGCTACAAATCAATCCTGCCTTAGCATACCCTCGACCCGATTGATCCGTTTTGTGAATCTCATTTAGACCAATCACTGCAAGGACAAACCCTGGAACTGCAAAAAGCATGCTTAAAAAACTAATAACACAACATACTATCGATATGATACCAAGTACTAAAGAAAGAATAGCATTACTATTAAGCTTTCCCGTCTCAGAATGTGGAACAGATTCATTCATTTTTTGCACCTACCATTCTAATCCAATGAATGTTAGAAGATAAATTATTTAGACTCTTACTGCATTATAGCTCTCCTCAGCTACAACACGCCACTACTTTTCTAGTATCCTTTTCCCTAATCCAAATCTCTCCATGCCTAATTTCATAATTTATTTTCACTTGATCTAATTGTTGAATCTGGTTGTCTGTTTTTTCTGTCCAATATATATAAGTATCCTTTGAAGTACAGGCAGATAAGATCATAACTACTATCAAGAGTTTAACTGGCACCTTGACCCACATTATCCTATTCCCAACTCTGTGATTGCTATAAATATAAATAAAATCCCTAGTAAGTAATCGATTATATATACCTTCTTTTCCTCTCGGTGATAGTGCGATTCTACACCGTTCATAATATTCAAGAGTCCAACTACAAGAAAGCCATATCCTAGATAGGTGCTATTAAAATCCTCCCTAAATCCTTGGATCAATAAAGCAATCAACGCTACAGTTAAAATAATTCTAATTACTACTACCGGCTTTGAACTTTTCGTCCGTTTTACCTTTTCAAAAAACAATCCCACTTTAAGACACTCCTAGTACTTTCAACTCTTATGATTTTTCTCTCTAGTAGTTATACGAAATTGATTAGGAAAAAGTTCCAAGCTTGTCCTTTAATGGAGGTGTTCGATGCTGTAAGGATTATGGAGGCGGTTCTCTGTTACCGTTTCTCTTCTTACAAGCTGGTTTCGGGCGTTGAAAACCCATCTCTGTTACCGTTTTCCTTCTCACGTGCTCGATTCAAGCTTTGAGAGGCGCTCTCTATTACCGTTTTGCTATTCTCAAACTCGATTCGGGCTTTGAGAAGCCCTCTCTGTTACCGTTTTGCTATTCTCAAACTCGATTCGGGCTTTGAGAAGCCCCCTCTGTTACCGTTTTGCTATTCTCAAACTCGATTCGGGCTTTGAGAAGCCCTCTCTGTTACCGTTTTGCTATTCTCAAACTCGATTCGGGCTTTGAGAGGCGCTCTCTGTTACCGTTTTGCTATTCTCAAACTCGATTCGGGCTTTGAGAAGCCCTCTCTGTTACCGTTTTGCTATTCTCAAACTCGATTCGGGGTTTGAGAGGCGCTCTCTGTTACCAAATTCCAATTCAACATCGAAGTTTGGTAACAGAGGTACGCTTTTTTATAATGATCTCTGATTTGCATGAGATTTAAAATCTAATGTCTTTACTAGATTAATTTCTTCTAATATTGCATCCTGGTCATCTGCCCTAAACACTACTTTATCTACCATTTTCTTCATCCCGTAGGACCCTCTCATCTCCACCGGCTCTTTCAAGACAATCTCAAAATGAGGAGAATCTAGTTTCAATAAAGAGTAGTACGTACTTTTAGGAATCTTCATCCCTAACTCAATTTCTTTTGCCCGGTTTAATTGCTCAATATTCTCTATATCTAATGAAATGCTACTTTGAAAACCTAATCTAATGATAATTTTTTCTCCCGATATCATATGCGGTAGATGCTTTGTTGAATTATAAAACCCTACCAAATATAGAATTCCGTACACATTGAGAATGGTAAAGACCCACGCAATAACTTCATTCCACTTTTGCAAAAGATAATGAAAAAGTACGCCTTCTCCAGTTATCAATATAGCAAAAACAATAATGAACGTTTTCATCTCTGAAGTTCGATGGTAAGTAAATGCTTTTCCATTATGGTCGACTGTTCTAGATTTCTCAATCCAAACTAGTAATGAATAATAAAAAACATTGAGTTCCGTAATAACAAACTCTACTAAAAATGATTTACCTAACTTCTGCTCCAAGACGATTCTAATATTATTGCTGAAATCTATCCCAGTCCTATTTTTTAAACTTGATAACGCCTTTTATCACACTAAAAATTATGTATCATTAAATCAATTAACTGGACCAGACTAAATGTCAATGGCATCAAAAGAATACAAAATGCGATTGTCCATAGTGGAAGCTGAATCCGTAAATCTTTATTCATTTTCCTCATCCTCTCCTTCTAACCAAAATAACTCATCCACTTTTACTTTCAAATGCTTGGCAAGC
>NZ_ACPC01000050.1:0-205628 GCF_000175075.1 Bacillus sp. m3-13 | reverse complement strand
TTTAAACATTCTTCTGCTTAATTAAGTACGAATTGTACATTCAATTTTTAGCTTTTGAATGGAGCAAATGGCGTAGACTCCAGCGGGGGAAGAAGCGACATTGTTGAGACCCCGCAACGAAGTGAGGAGGCTCAAGGTCGCCCCGCGGAAAGCGAAGCCATTTGCGGAAATCAAAAGCGGTGTCTTAACAATATCTAAAATTAAGAACTTTTTCAGTGGCCTCGGCGTAGCCGAGGAGGCTCCAGCAGCGCCCCTAGGAAAGCGAAGCCATTTGCGGAAATCAACAGCGGTGTCTAAACAACATATTAAATCAGTCACAAGCACCCGGAACGAAAATCAACTGGGAGTCAACGCCACCCCATAAATAAAACCGTGAATGGACCTTCCCATTTACGGTTTTCCTATATCACAACGTCAAAAAAACCGCACACCTTCCGAATATTGTAATAGACAACAAGTCCCATTCGACACAAATAGGGGAAATCCAAGAATATTCCCCAGAAAATAAACGCAATACTCAAAGCTTGTCTACAGAAAATAGTTGCTTAAAAGACCATTTTGTGGGTAAAATAAACAATACTACGAGTATTTATGCAAAATCTACCTTATATCTTCCTAGCGATTCTTCTACAATTTCTTCATAAGGAGAGTTTATCCCACAAACACAAGGGAAACGTCCTCACTTCCATTTCATTTTCCTTAAAAAGTGCAGCGACTATTAGAATATTTCCCATCCTTCGAATTCGGCTTGAATCAGTGTTGGAAGACAAACAAACATTTATCCTTGGATCATAATCGTATCAAACAATAAAAACGAATAGAGTGGTGTTTTCTTTTTATGGATTTAACTATTTCTCACTTAGAAACTTTAAAATTAAAAGAACTATATGAATTTGCCCGTCAACATAAAGTATCTTACTACAGCAAACTGACGAAAAAAGAACTTATTTTTGCTATTTTAAAAGCTCAGGCTGAAAAAGATGGTCTATTGTTTATGGAAGGGGTACTGGAGGTCATCCAATCGGAAGGCTTTGGTTTCCTGCGTCCGATCAACTATTCTCCAAGTTCAGAGGATATTTATATTTCCGCATCCCAAATCCGTCGTTTTGATTTAAGAAATGGGGACAAGGTATCCGGTAAAGTGCGTCCTCCAAAAGAAAATGAGCGTTACTACGGGCTGCTTCACGTAGAAGCAGTCAACGGAGACGACCCGGAATCTGCAAAAGAGCGTGTCCATTTCCCGGCATTGACTCCTTTATATCCAGATCGTCAAATTGTGCTGGAAACAACGCCAAAAGGCCTTTCCACGCGCATCATGGACTTGATTGCGCCGGTAGGTTTCGGACAGCGTGGACTTATCGTTGCACCTCCTAAAGCCGGTAAAACGATGTTGATCAAAGAAATTGCCAACAGCATCACGACGAATCATCCAGAAGCTGAGCTAATCATCCTTCTGATTGACGAGCGTCCAGAGGAAGTAACGGATATCGAACGTTCCGTTGCTGGTGACGTTGTAAGCTCCACATTTGACGAAGTACCTGAAAACCACATCAAAGTGGCAGAGCTAGTACTAGAGCGTGCCTTGCGTCTTGTAGAGCACAAACGTGACGTTATTATCCTGATGGACAGCATCACACGTTTAGCACGTGCATACAACCTCGTTATCCCGCCAAGTGGACGTACACTTTCCGGTGGTATCGACCCTGCGGCATTCCACCGTCCAAAGCGTTTCTTCGGTGCTGCGCGTAACATTGAAGAGGGCGGAAGCTTGACGATCCTTGCAACGGCTCTTGTAGACACAGGTTCCCGTATGGATGACGTCATCTATGAGGAATTCAAAGGTACAGGTAACATGGAGCTTCACCTTGACCGTCAACTTGCAGAACGCCGTATCTTCCCGGCCATCGACATCCGTCGCTCCGGAACGCGTAAAGAAGAGCTGCTTATCCCGAAAGACCATCTGGACAAGCTATGGGCCATCCGCAAAACGATGTCCGACTCACCAGATTTTGCAGAAAAACTATTGCGCAGACTTCGCCAATCCAAAACAAACCAGGAATTCTTCGAAATGCTCGAAGAAGACCAAAAAGCAGGAACAGCAAAACGCTAATCATATAAAATCACGCGCACCCATGCTTTGTCAGGGTGCGTTTTGATTGATAGATGATTTCTAGCTGGTGATTGGAGCAAAGGGCGAAGACTCCACCGGGAGGAGGCTCAAGCACCGCCCCGTGGAAAGCGAAGCCTATTGCGGAAATCACCAGCGGTGTTAAAGTGGTTACCATATCTCATGGAAAACATTGGTTGCCATACCTTTAGATATAACTCCAAAAGTAATGTTGCAAAACAACCCATAAGTTGATATAATTTCATCAGTGTGTTTTTAAGATAAGTGATGGCGGCCAAACATAGCTGGTATCATTTGAATGATAACTCTGTTTCGAAAGATTCAGGGCGAAAAGGAGATGACAAGAATGAAAGCTGGAATTCATCCGGATTACCGTAAAGTTGTATTCATGGACATCAACACTAGTTTCAAATTCATCACAGGTTCTACGATGAAAACAAACGAAACTATTGAATGGGAAGACGGTACTACTTACCCTCTAATCAAAGTTGAGATCTCTTCTGATTCTCACCCATTCTACACTGGACGTCAGAAGCATGCTGCTGCTGATGGACGTGTTGAGCGTTTCAACAAAAAATACGGCCTTAAGTAATAAAGTAAAACAGGCAGGTTATCCTATATCTTGCCTGTTTTTTTACTTCTATTTACATAAACTAGTGCTTAGAATTCGTTTTTTGGACGAGACCGCTAAGCACTTTTTATACGTAAAATTATCAAAAAGGAGAGGCCGTATATGTATGTAATGAAGCATTCCGGTTGGGTGGAAGCGATTTGTGGCAGCATGTTTTCAGGTAAGTCTGAAGAGCTGATTCGCCGCATGAGACGCTCCCAATTTGCCAAACAGGAAATTCAAGTATTTAAGCCAGCCATCGATAATCGATATAGTGATGAAGCGGTTGTTTCCCACAACGGAACTTCCATCATTGCCTTGCCTGTTCCGAGTTCTCAGTCGATTTTAGACAAGGTGCAACCTGAGACGGAAGTAATCGGTATAGATGAAGTGCAATTTTTCGACGATCAGATCGTGGAAGTGGTGCAGGAGTTGGCGAACAGAGGCTATTGTGTGATTGTAGCTGGACTGGATCAGGATTTCCGTGGAGAGCCGTTCGGGAAAATGCCGGAGCTATTGGCGATCGCTGAAACCGTGACAAAGCTACAAGCTGTCTGTGCTGTCTGTGGATCCCCTGCAAGCCGTACGCAACGTTTGATCAATGGAGAACCGGCTAACTACGATGACCCAATAATTTTGGTGGGCGCTTCGGAATCATACGAACCTCGCTGTCGTCATCACCATGAAGTTCCTCACAAAGTATCTGTGCTGCAAGAAATGAAAAAATAAATATTTCCTAAATTTAGTCTGTAAGATAAAAAAGAAAGAGGATACGCTAAGAAACAGGAGGTGTTTGCATGAAACATGCAGTCCTGTTATTGGTGATATGCTCTTTTTTTATTAGTGGATGCAGTGGCGAACAACGCTTCGGAGCGGACGAGGATTTTGACGGAGAACGATTGATTGGTGTGAAAAACGATGAGCAAGACGGCTTCTATAAACGAGACCTCAACACAGAGGACTACAACACCAACCAGAACCCGAACTTTCTCGATCTCTCAGAAAACCGTCTTGACTACGGTGACGACGAGAATAAATTTGCCGAAGTAATTGAGTTGAACAGCGACCTCAAACCTGGTCCCGTCTACATTACGGGTGATACGGCGAGAGTCACCGCTTATGCGCCAAGCGGCATTTCCAAAGAAGAAAAGAAGCGTGTGAAAAGAGAGCTCAAAGAGAAATTCCTAGAGGTCACTCCCCGATACCACGTTAAACTGACAATCAAAGAAAGATAAGATGAGCTCGTTCTGATTTTTCGGGACGGGTTTTCTTTTATGCGGTAAGGGTTGGTTTCCGTCATGTTGATTTTGACGGACCACCTAACCTATACTATAATTAGAATGTTGTAGATATAAAAATAATTGCAGATTTTTCTGTATACATTTATAGAGGTGAATGCACGTGTTTGATCGTTTGCAGGCAGTAGAAATGCGTTACGAGAAATTGACGGAGCTATTGAGTGATCCGGAAGTCATCAGCGATACGAAAAAGCTGCGCGAGTACTCCAAGGAGCAGTCTGATATACAGGAGACTGTGGAAGCGTACCGTGAATACAAGGCTGTAAAAGA
The DNA here is from genome assembly GCF_000175075.1 of Bacillus sp. m3-13. Taxonomy (NCBI): domain Bacteria; kingdom Bacillati; phylum Bacillota; class Bacilli; order Caryophanales; family Bacillaceae; genus Bacillus; species Bacillus sp. m3-13. Next base: position 201,322 of record NZ_ACPC01000050.1, on the reverse strand, counting down.
ACAGCTGGATGATGCAAAAGCGATGCTTGAGGATAAATTGGATGCCGATATGCGCGAGATGGTAAAAGAAGAGATCGCTGAGCTTGAGGAGCAACAGGAAAACTTGGCTGATCGCCTACATATCCTTCTTTTACCGAAGGACCCGAATGACGACAAGAACGTTATCATGGAAATCCGCGGTGCTGCGGGTGGAGATGAAGCGGCGCTGTTTGCAGGCGATCTATACCGCATGTACAGCCGATATGCCGAGGCTCAAGGCTGGAAAACAGAAGTGATGGAAGCTGCGTCCACAGGTGTTGGCGGCTACAAGGAAATCATTTTCATGATTACAGGTAAGGGTGCATACTCTAAGCTGAAATTTGAAAATGGAGCCCACCGCGTACAACGTGTTCCTGAGACGGAATCAGGCGGACGCATCCATACTTCAACGGCGACGGTAGCAGTATTGCCTGAGGCGGAAGAGGTTGAAATTGAGATTCATGACAAGGATATCCGTGTGGATACATTTGCATCCAGTGGTCCTGGTGGACAGTCTGTTAACACCACAATGTCCGCGGTGCGCTTGACGCATATCCCGACAAACACAGTGGTTTCCTGTCAGGATGAAAAGTCACAAATCAAAAATAAAGAAAAAGCGATGAAAGTTCTTCGTGCCCGCGTGTACGATAAGTTCCAACGTGAAGTACAAGCTGAATATGATGCGAACCGTAAGCAGGCGGTAGGTACCGGTGACCGCTCTGAGCGTATTCGTACGTACAACTTCCCGCAAAATCGTGTAACCGATCACCGCATCGGCCTGACCATTCAAAAACTTGACCAGATTCTTCAAGGAAAGCTTCAAGAAGTTATTGATGCTTTAATTATGGAAGATCAAGCGCTAAGAATGGAACAGATGGAAAAATGATGAAGGCCATGAAGGTGTACGAAGCCCTGAATTGGGCTTCTTCTTTTTTTAAAAAAGAATGATCGCGACGAAAATGCGGGAGAATTGTTGTTGCGACACCATATGAAATTGGATCGGGCTCAACTTTTTAGTAGAATGCAAGAAATGATGCCAATGGAGATGCAGAGCTCTTTTATTTTCAACGTGCATAAACATGTGGCCGGAATCCCGGTGCAGTACTTGATGGGAAAAGAAGAGTTCTACGGCCGCAGTTTTTTTGTCAGTGAAGAGGTGTTGATTCCAAGACCCGAGACAGAAGAGTTGGTGGTCGGAGTGCTGGATCGTGTGAAAAAGCATTTTGGTGACGATACTGTTTCTGATGCTGCTGGCGAAAAATTGAGCGTCGTGGATGTTGGGACAGGCAGCGGTGCGATTGCAATTACCCTTGCTTTGGAAAATAGCTCCCTTAACGTGCATGCGACAGATATTGCCGGGGAATCGCTGGAAGTAGCGATGGATAATGCAGAAGCACTTGGAGCAGAAGTAGCATTTCTCCAAGGTGATTTACTGCTTCCATTCATCGAGCAAGATATCAAAGTGGATGTGGTGGTCTCCAATCCTCCTTATATTCCGCAAAAGGAATATGAAGGGCTGTCAACGGTAGTAAAAGATTTTGAGCCGTATCGTGCATTGGTTGGCGGTGTTTCCGGTTTGGAATTTTATGAGCGGTTTATGGACGAGCTTCCAAAAGTGTTGAAGGAACGGGCCATTGTGGCATTTGAAGTAGGGATGGGACAAGGAGAAGACGTAAAAGCGTTGCTGGAAAAGACATTTCCTCAAAGTAAGGTGGAGGTTGTATTGGACATCAACGGCAAAGATCGAATGGTTTTTGCGCTGATCGGGTGACGTCATGTTATTAAAAGAAGGAGGGAGCTGCACCTTGCTTGCTTCTGTCGATTAGGGCAAGGTGGTACTGGTTTTCGGCCGATGGAAGATGGAAGGTTCTTTAGAAACTCATCTACGCTTCCATTATTGCTCCGTCTTCCTGTTGAGGTCTGGCAAGTGTCAGGCCTCTATTTGTTTTTTCTTCCACAAATTTCACAAATGCTTGACGGATTTCTTCCTTCTTTTCCGCTGTGCACAGGTTGATTAACTGGGACAAATTTGAATCGTAAGAAATGGTGCGATGATAATGATGGTAAAACACTTTACCGGTCATCCATCTGCCGCCTACCAAGATTTCAAAGACGATAGGAATGCTGATGTGATTGAATGCACTCTTCATTTCACCAATGCGGAATGCCTCAATATTGCAAGTGAACGATCTCATAAAGCCTATCTCCCTTACACAAAAACTACATCACATAAAGTAACGCGTCCTGTATATATACCCGCTTTGACCAAACCCAAAACCACAAAACTAGCAAACTACCAAATCCGAGCACATCGCGGTTCGAAGGGGTTTCGACATGGAGGGCGAAAAACCTTTGGGGGTCTGACCCCCTTTTTAAAATTTTTTTCATTTCTCACTCTATTTTTTTGCATTTTAGTAGTTTAGGATTTTTGTTTTTTGCCTAGACTGTTTGCTAGAGGGGAGCTGGGGGAAATGTTGAAGAAAAATAAAATTACTTTATATATAGTATTACTTTTTGTGGGGGCTTATCTTTCGCTTTTGGGAGAGCAGGCGACGGCTGGTGCGAATGTGAAGAATGGTGCGATGGTGATTCCGGATGAGGCGATTAGGCTTCGTATTCTAGCAAATAGCGATAGCGAACAGGATCAGGAACTAAAGCGAAAGATTCGTGATCGTGTGAATGAAGAGATCACAGTTTGGGTGGAAGGGTTAACTTCCATGGATAATGCCCGCGAAGTGATTACAGGTAACATGGATCAAATCGAAGAAATCGTGGAAGAGGTAATGGCAGAGGAGGGTATGGTACAGTCTTATAATGTAGATTTTGGCAGAGTGGATTTCCCGACAAAAATGTACGGAAAATTTATCTATCCTGCAGGAGATTATGAAGCAATCCTGATCACACTTGGAGAAGGCACTGGAGCGAACTGGTGGTGCGTATTGTTCCCGCCATTATGTTTTCTGGACTTTTCAAACGGAGAAGCAACGGCAAGCCCTTTTGAGGAAGAAGAAGCCGAAGAGAAACCAGTTGAAGAAACAGCAACTGTCACTGCAACGACTGCAAAAACTGATGCCAAAGCGAATACACAGGACTTTCTGGTGAATGAAGAACCGGAAGAAATGGAAGTGGAATTCTTCCTAGTAGAGATTCTATCATCTCTATGGAATAAAATTACGGCTTAAGGTTCTACTTTTTCATCACTCTCAATAGAGTAGTAATAGAAAACTACTAGATGAGGTGAAGAAAATGAAAGTATTGCGATCAGCAACACAAGATGACCTTTGGGCATTGCAGGTATTTTTAAGAAGAGCAAATATCAGTATTGTGGATTTGGAAGATAAAATAGAGGATTTCATCATTCTAGAAGAAGAGAATGAGGGGATTTGCGGAACCATTGGAATAGAAGAGTACGGAAATGCAGGACTCCTGCGCTCACTTGTAATTGGTCCGTCCGTTAAGCAGTTTCAATTGCTGCAAATGTTTGAGCATACTCAACAGCATGCACGGAAAAAAGGATTAGAGCAGCTCTACCTCGTTACCAACAAAAATAACTTCATCCAATTTTTTCGAACTGCTCAACTTTTATCCACAGCCTATACACACTGCACCACAAACCATGCTCGCATCCGACTTCTTCCAAGAAAATCACCCAACAAGAAGGATGCACACTGATGGTATGTGAGCTAAGGGGTCAGACCCCTTAGCAGTGAGGTAACGCATTAACGCGGAGCGGGCCAGACCCCTTATCAACAAGTTAACGCATCACCGCAGTGAGGGTCAGACCCCCTTTTTTGCTCTTTTTTGTGTTAAATCCACATTACCCACAGAGTTATCCACGGTTTGGTGAGGCTTTATCCACAGTTTGTGGATAAGGCTTGTGTTATTTGTGGAAGTTATTTATACTTTCAGGAGAAATGCTTACATATTCACATGTTAATAGATTGTAGAATGAGGGATTGTAAATGTATACGAAATTATGGGCTGTGGATAAGGAAGAACCAATTAAACATAGTTATCCACAGATTATGGAAGCGGCCGGTTTGTTGAAAGAAAATGAAGTGGTGGCCTTTCCGACCGAAACGGTATATGGTCTTGGAGCTAATGCCTTGTCAGATCAAGCTGTATTAAAGATTTTTGAAGCGAAGGGACGTCCTAGTGACAACCCACTTATTGTGCATATATCGAAGTTGGAACAGCTAGCAGAACTTGTGGATAACGTGCCAGAGTCTGCCCATAAACTGATGGAAGCTTTCTGGCCTGGCCCGCTTACGCTTGTTCTTACAAAGAAAGAAGGAGTCTCACAATATGTGACGGCAGGGCTTGAAACGCTTGCAGTCCGCATGCCTGACCATTCTGTAGCGCGGGCGCTTATAGAGATTTCAGGATTGCCGCTTGCCGCCCCAAGCGCGAACCTTTCAGGCAAGCCAAGTCCGACAACGGCGAAGCATGTAGAAGAAGATTTAATCCACAGGATCGCCGGAATTGTGGATGGCGGTGCAACGGGAGTGGGCCTTGAGTCTACGGTTGTGGATTGCACGGCAGAGACACCGATGATCCTGCGTCCGGGCGGTGTGACAAAGGAAGAGCTGGAGAAAGTGGTTGGTAAAGTAGACGTAGATCCTGCTTTATTTTCGCAGGAAGAACTTCATAAACCTAAATCGCCAGGAATGAAATACACGCATTATGCGCCAATTGCACCTGTGTATCTGGTGGAAGGAAGTGCAAGTTTCATGGAGCAAACGATCAAAGGCGCTCAGCTTAAAGGCCATAAGGTAGGACTTCTCGCAACGGAAGAGACGATAGCCCAAATACAAGCCACAGAGATTACTGCCATTTCCTGTGGCACCAAAAATGACCTCGCAACCGTGGCGAGCCAGTTATACGATGGCCTTCGCGCTTTCAATGCGACGGATGTGGACGTCATTTTCAGCGAAACGTTCCCGAGAACGGGAGTGGGTGCGGCGATTATGAACCGGCTTGAAAAAGCTGCTGGACATAAGTTTATAAAAGAATAATATAAAGGACCTCGACAACCCGGGGTCCTTTTTTGCGTCGTTTTCCTTCTATTACCGAAGGCTTGTGCATATCTTGAAGTAGACAAGTCCTAAGGGGAGGCAGAGCATGGGGATTACGTTTGGGGAATTCATGACACTATTATTGATGGCAATTGCGCTTGGGATGGATGCTTTTTCGGTTGGGCTTGGGATGGGCATGATCAAGCTGAGATTGCGCCAGATCTTTTACATAGGGGTTACTATTGGGGTTTTCCATATTTTCATGCCGCTTGGTGGAATGGCAGTCGGCAAGGTGCTGTCACAGGAATTTGGTTCGATTGCGACACTTATTGGTGGGCTGCTCCTGGTGATGCTTGGGTTGCAGATGATGTTTTCTTCTTTTAAAAAAGAGGACGGGCCGATGATTTCGCCGGTTGGGGCGGGGTTATTCGTTTTTGCGCTGAGTGTGAGTTTAGATAGTTTTTCGGTGGGGCTGAGCCTTGGGATATACGGGGCGCGGACGTTGTTAACCATTTTGCTTTTTGGTGCGGTGAGCATGCTTTTGACGTGGATGGGGCTTATTTTCGGCAGGAAGTTGCAAGGGTGGCTGGGTTCTTACAGCGAAGCGCTTGGCGGCAGTATTTTACTCGGTTTCGGCATTAAATTATTGTTTTTTGTGTGAAAAGAAAGGCCTCCTGTGGGTCTTTTTTTATTTTCTCCTCTTTAAAAGTCGCCCGTTTTGCCGACATAACTAGAGAGAGGGTCTTTATGACTAGTTTTTGAATGGAATGCACCAAGTTATGCAATGTGTCTATGACTATTTCTGCCTTCTTTTCGTTTATAATAAAAGAAAAAGGAGGAGTCAGGAATGAATGTCTTATTTGTGTGTACAGGGAATACGTGTCGAAGCCCAATGGCTGCTGCAATTTTGGCAGGCCGTGATATAAAGGATGTTGAGGTGAAATCTGCTGGTGTATTTGCGATGCCTGGCAGTGAAGCTTCCAGTCAGGCTCGGGAAGTCTTAAAGGAAAAGGGACTGCCGGTTGAGCATCAGTCTTCCCAGGTGTCAGACGAGTTGATTGAGTGGGCGGATTATATTTTCACGATGACGGCACAGCATAAAATGTTGCTGGAGAACAGCTACCCTAATAGCTTGGGGAAAACCTATACCTTGAAGGGGTTTGCTGAGCAAAGTGGAGAAGTAATGGATCCATATGGTGGCTCGGTGGAGACGTATCGCGCGACATTCGAAGAGCTTCAAAACGTCATAGAGGCGATAGTAGAAAAAATAAAATAGCACTCATGCAGGCTGCGATAAAGAAGAGAGATTTCTGTGCGGACCATGCATGGAGGAGGAAGTACGATGGGGGAAAACGGGAAATATAAGTTTGGCTTACGCTACAAGCTCGTGTTATTCACAACGATTTTAGCGGTCATCACGTATACGGTCAGTGGCTTTTTCATCTATTTTTTAGTAGATTATGTGGAAGGATTTATGGGGGCTGGCCTCTTTACGATCCTTACATTGGTTCTTGGAATTGTATGGTCCGGGATTCTTGCTTTTTTTGCAGCAAAATACATCACCAAACCGTTGCAACAGCTGGAAGAAGTCGCTCAGAAGGCGGCGAATGGGGATTTGTCGGAGGATGTACCGGTATCCAATTCACGCGATGAGATCAGTGCGGTCGGGGATGCATTCAACCTCATGTTACATAATCTGCGCGACATGGTGAAAACCATTAACGAAACGTTTGAAAAAACAAACGAAAAAGTGGAAGAAATAAGCGATGTCTCCATGCAGGCTTCCGAGCAGGCAGAAAACATCTCTTATACGATTGAAGAGATTGCCAGAGGCGCGGAGAGTTCCGCTGCTTCCATTCAAGATACGGCTGAATCGGTAGAAGAAGTCATTAAAATTGCCGATGAGGTTCATGAAAAAGCTACGTCCTCCCAACAGCTTTCTGAAGAGATGGTGAAGGACCTTGAAGAAAGTAAGGAGGTCATCCATTCGTTGGTGTCTGGAATTCAAAAGCTTGCTGGCGAAAATCAGACGTCCCTAAAGACGGTGGAGCGACTTGAAAAGAATGCAAAAGAAGTGGAAAATATCATCTCGCTTGTTGGAGATATTGCTGGCCAGACGAACCTTTTAGCGCTAAATGCCTCGATTGAAGCGGCGCGGGCCGGAGAGCATGGACGCGGATTTGCGGTCGTGGCCGAAGAGGTTCGCTCCTTGGCAGATGAAAGTGCCAAAGCGGTGCAAGGAATTTCTGAACTGATTAAAAACATTCAAGAAGAAGTGAAAAACGTGGTAACGCAAATCACCGGTCAGGTGAAGGCCGCAAATGTCGAAGCGGAAAAAGGGTCGGCAACCAACACGGTCATTGCGGAAATGACCAACTCCGTATTGGAGGTTGCAGCCTCGGTTAAACAAATCGCAAACCTTGTTGACCGTCAGATGGACAGCATCCAAACGACTGCGCGACAGTCCCAAGAAGTGGCGGCGATTGCGGAAGAAACATCTGCCGGAGCGGAAGAAGTGACGGCGACCACACAAGAACAGGCAAGCATGATTGCTGATGTTGAGAAAATATCCCAAGAGCTTGCTGGTCAGGCGAGCAACTTGAAGCGGATGATTTCGAGGTTTAAGGTGTAATAAGATTTTTTGGGGTGAAAATTTAGCTTGGGCACTTTGTTGCCCGGGCTTTTTTTATTGGGCATATATAGTGTTGCGCGAACATCCTGATGGATTTTTTCGCTATAGACGGGTAAGATGTACATATAAAATAATCATTCGAACAGGGGATGAAAATGTGAGAGTGGCAATTGCATCAGATCACGGCGGCATCAACATCCGTGAGGAAATCAAAGGATTAATGAAAGAATTGAACATAGAGTTTGAAGACTTCGGTTGTGAATGTGAAACATCTGTGGATTACCCGGACTATGCACAGCCGGTTGCGACAAAAGTGGCAGAGGGTGAGTTTGACCGCGGTATTTTAATTTGTGGAACAGGAATTGGCATGTCCATTGCGGCGAATAAAGTGAAGGGCATTCGCTGTGCGTTAGTGCACGATATGTTCAGTGCGAAAGCGACCCGCGAACACAATGACAGCAATGTATTGGCTATGGGTGAGCGTGTTATCGGCCCAGGTCTTGCCCGTGAAATTGCAAAGATCTGGCTGACCACTGAATTCGAAGGCGGCCGCCATGAAAACCGCGTGAATAAGATTCATCAGTTGGAGAAGTAAGAGCTGGTTAAAGGAAGGCGGGGAAACGAATAATGTTGCAAAATGAATGGAAAGAACAGTTGCAGAAGGTTTTGAACGACTTGCAAGATCAGGCAGATTTGAAAAAGGGTCAGCTTCTGGTCGTAGGCTGCAGCACAAGTGAAGTGATCGGGGAGAAAATAGGAACAGCAGGAACGGAAGGCGTCGCGGAAACGCTTTTTGCGGTGTTGAACGAATTCCGTGTTCGAACAGGAGTCGAGCTTGCGTTTCAATGCTGTGAACATTTGAACCGTGCTTTAGTAGTGGAGCGGGAAACGGCGTGGAGACGCGGATTGGATGAAGTGACCGTTATTCCTGTCCGACATGCAGGCGGTGCTATGGCATCACACGCGTTTCATCACATGGAAGATGCGGTCATGGTCGAACATATCAAAGCCGACGCAGGGGTCGATATCGGGGACACGTTAATCGGCATGCACCTTAAACACGTCGCAGTCCCAGTTCGCAGCACCGTCAAATCCGTCGGCAACGCCCACATCACCATCGCCCGGACCCGCCCCAAACTCATCGGCGGCGCCAGAGCAATATACGAAATCGTCACAACAGAAACAACATAAAACAAACGCGGGGCAGCCCCTTCGACATGGATGACAAAAATCCTGCGGGGGTCTGACCCCTTTTCGTTCTTTTTTTATTTTCACGAAAGTTTTTTAAGGTAAGCGCTATCAATCTTCCTTTTCTGTTTCTATCTATTATTTATCGTGATAAAATAGAGGAGGTAATGGTTGAAAAGCCGAATGTAGTTGTTTTTCAAAAACATTTTAAATTTTAGTGTTCATACTTAAAGGGGGATTCCGAAAGTGAAATTAGCACAACAGGATCAGCAATTGTTTCAATCCATCCAGGATGAATTGGCAAGACAACGCACGAAAATCGAGTTGATTGCTTCTGAGAACTTTGTGAGTGAAGCGGTTATGGAGGCTCAAGGATCTGTACTAACAAATAAATACGCAGAAGGTTATCCAGGTCGTCGCTACTATGGTGGTTGTGAACACGTAGACGTAGCGGAGAACATTGCCCGTGACCGTGCGAAGGAAATTTTCGGAGCCGAGCATGCAAATGTTCAACCACACTCTGGTGCCCAAGCGAATATGGCAGTTTATTTTACCATTCTAGAACAGGGAGACACGGTCCTTGGGATGAACCTTTCCCATGGCGGCCACTTAACACACGGCAGCCCGGTTAACTTTAGTGGTATTCAATATAATTTTGTGGAGTATGGAGTGGATAAAGACTCTCATACTATCAATTATGAAGACGTTGCGGAAAAAGCAAGACTGCACAAGCCGAAGTTGATCGTTGCAGGTGCAAGTGCATACCCTCGCGCCATTGATTTCGCGAAGTTCCGTGAAATCGCAGACGAAGTGGGAGCTTACCTGATGGTGGACATGGCGCATATTGCCGGTCTTGTTGCAGCTGGCCTTCACCAGAATCCGGTACCTTACGCGGATTTCGTTACGACAACAACGCATAAAACATTGCGTGGACCTCGTGGCGGGATGATCCTTTGTAAGGAAGAATGGGCAAAGAAAATTGATAAATCCATCTTCCCTGGCCTTCAAGGCGGTCCGTTAATGCACGTAATCGCAGCTAAAGCCGTTGCATTTGGCGAAGCATTGCAACCAAGCTTCAAAGATTATGCACAAAAAATCATCGATAATGCACACCGTTTAGCGGAAGCGTTGAAAAATGAAGGACTTTCTCTTGTTTCGGACGGAACGGACAACCATCTTTTACTTGTGGACGTGCGCTCTCTTTCCATCACAGGGAAAATCGCGGAGAAAGTGTTGGATGAAGTGGGAATCACAGTGAACAAAAACACGATTCCATTCGATCCGGAAAGCCCGTTTGTAACAAGTGGTATCCGTATCGGTACAGCAGCTGTCACAAGCCGCGGCTTCTCATTGGAAGATATGGATGAAATTGCGTCCATCATTGCCTTCACATTGAAGAATCATGAAGACGAAGCGAAACTGGAAGAAGCAAAAGCGCGAGTGGAAGCAGTTTCTGGAAAATATGAATTGTATCCTTCTTTAGGATAAAGGTGTGAATGGGAGAGGTCTGAGGTTAGACCTCTCTTTTTTGGGAAAATTACTTGAATCAATCCCGCTTTTTCTGTAGAATCAATGGAAGTGTGATTTGAGAGCCGGACAACTCTAATACAGAACCGCCGGCTAGACATGATAAAAGGAGAGATTTCGAATGGCAAAAGTGTACGTATTTGATCACCCGTTAATTCAGCACAAACTTACATACATCCGCGACAAAAACACAGGTACGAAAGAGTTTCGTGAACTAGTTGATGAAGTGGCAAGTTTAATGGCATTCGAGATTACCCGTGACCTTCCACTTCAAGAAGTGGACGTGGAAACACCGGTTTCTGTTTCAAAATCAAACGTATTAGCAGGGAAAAAATTAGGAATCGTTCCAATCCTACGTGCTGGTCTTGGCATGGTAGAAGGAATGCTGAAATTGATTCCGGCTGCAAAAGTTGGACATGTCGGCTTATACCGCGATCCAGAAACGCTTCAACCTGTTGAATATTATGTAAAATTACCTTCTGATGTGGAAGAGCGTGACTTCATCGTCGTAGATCCAATGCTTGCAACAGGCGGATCTGCAATCGAAGCAATTCACTCCCTGAAAAAACGTGGCGCGAAAAACATCAAATTCATGTGCTTAATCGCTGCCCCTGAAGGTGTGGAATTACTTAAAGAAGCGCATCCTGACGTAGACATCTACATCGCGGCACTTGATGAAAAGCTAAACGAAAAAGGCTACATCGTCCCAGGTTTAGGTGACGCTGGCGACAGATTGTACGGAACGAAATAAATGATAGGCTGTTTGGAGATCGATGGTGATCTCTAAGCAGCCTTTTTACTGTTATTTACTGGGGATATATGGATTCTTGATAAATTGACCGGTTTTTTTGTATACATCTCCGGTTTATTTGACTATTTCCCCTGTTTATTTGACTAATTCATCCGCTTTTTTGACTAATTCACCTTCACTCTCAACCTATGCATAATCCCCCATCAATAACAAATGCTACATATCAGAGGTGAAGGACGTGAAATTAGGGAAAATTTTATTATGTATCGGATTTACTTTGTTGCTGGTGACATCAACACTAGTGCAGCCACTAAAAACTACATTAGCAGCCAAAAACACACACACTAACGACTCATTACATACAACTACAACCAACACACCCATATACCCAAAACGACCGCCACTTCCGGTAAGTAAAGGCAACGAGTTGGAGGAACAGACGGTTATTTTAATCGTGGAGGAAAATAGTCAAAACGCCATCCAAAACTTAATTCAGCAGAAATATCCTAATCTAAAAATAAAACGAACTTATACCGCCGTGTTCAAAGGCTTTGCCATCCACGGTCCGCTCAAAGATCTGGATAAGCTTCAAAAGGAACAAGGAATTCTCGAAGTTTCTCCTGTCACCAACTACACCCCCAATCTTGACGAAAGTGTGCCATTTATTGGTGGCGGAGAGAAGATGCACCGGCTCTATGACAAAGATGGAGATCGTCTCACCGGAAAAGGTGTGAAAGTCGGAATCATTGACACAGGAATTGATTACACTCATCCCGACCTCCGGGACAATTACGCAGGCGGCTACGATTTTGTCGATGAGGACAATGATCCGATGGAAACAAAGCGGTCACAAGGAATGCCGACCCTCCACGGAACGCATGTCGCTGGGATTGTCGGGGCAAACGGGCATCTTAATGGCGTGGCACCGGAAGCGGAACTTATTGCGTACCGGGTTCTTGGTCCAGGGGGCCATGGTTCAAGTGAGCACGTTATAGCCGCTATCGAAAGGGCGATTCATGACAAAGTGGATGTGCTGAATCTTTCGCTTGGAAACACCATAAATGGGCCGGATTGGCCGACAAGCCTTGCACTGAATAAAGCGGTAGAACATGGGGTGGTGGCAGTCACGTCAAGTGGCAACTCCGGTCCGAACCTTTGGACAGTAGGATCACCTGGAACATCGTCAGAGGCAATCTCGGTCGGTGCTTCTACACCACCCCTTCACATTCCGCATCTCTCACCTATTTTTTCAAAAAGAGAGATAGAGATGCTGCCGCTACAAGGGTCGATGCCATGGGATTTTCCATCCAAGCCGATTGGTATGGTGTATGCGGGACTTGGAGAAGAAGAGGATTGGGAAGACAAGAAGATAGAGGGGAAAATAGTGCTGCTCGAGCGCGGCAAGATTCCTTTTTCGGAAAAAGCACATCAAGCCAAAATGCGCGGTGCGGCAGGTGTTGTTATCTACAATAACCTTGAAGGTAATTTTACAGGGACATTGGAAGTAGAGATGGACATACCGGTCGTTTCGATCTCCAAGGAGGACGGGTTATTTTTAAAAAAGCATTTGAAAAGAAGTTTCTCGATGGTGAAGACAACATTCAAATGGCATAAAGATGACATTGCCAGCTTCAGTTCGCGCGGGCCGGTTACACATACGTGGGAAATCAAGCCGGATGTGGTCGCACCGGGTGTGGCGATCGATAGCACCATTCCAAACGGATACCTCGCACTTCAAGGAACAAGCATGGCCGCACCGCATGTGGCGGGGGCGAGTGCACTCATCATCCAGGCCCATCCCGATTGGACGCCAGCTCAGGTGAAGGCCGCCTTGATGAATACAACCAAGCCACTTATAAAAGAAGACGGCACAGGTTACTCCGTACTCGAACAAGGAACAGGACGTATCCAGCTGGAGGAAGCCATCCAAACGAACAGTCTTGTGTACCCGGGGTCCCTTAACTTTGGAATGCTGGAAAAGAAACAAACCCGGACTCAGAAAGAAGTACCCATTACCATTGAAAACGTCTCGGACAAAGAGGTCACATACTCCATAGAAGCACCAAAACAGAAAAAGGGAGTTCAGTGGAAGACACCGATCACCTTCACACTGAAACCGAAAGAAAAACGCGAAACCAACATCACGCTCGACATCACTCCAAACCAGCAAAAAGCTGGGATGCACGAAGGAGAAGTCGTCGTCAACGCGGACAGGCAGAAAATTCGTCTGCCTTACCTCTATATAATAGAAGAACCTGATTACCCGCGGATCATGGGATTCCAGTTTGGATATGGAGATAAGGAAGGGGAGTATCAGTACGAAGTGTATTTGCCAGAAGGTGCCGAGGAACTGGGCATAGCGCTTTACGAAGCGGACACCCTCCACTTCATCGACTATCTGGACTGGGAGCGGGACCTGCCGCGCGGGTTATTTAAAAATCAAATCCCGGCAGATCGCGTAAAAGTGAAAGGACTGGTCAAAGCAGTCGTCTTCGCGAAAAAACTGGACAAGGAAGACACCGTGGAAGCCGATCTTTACTTTGAGTGAGCTGGGGTTGAGGAGACATTTTTGTCGAACCCTGTCAAGCAACACAACTTGAAACTACCGAATAGTCACATAATGTTCACAATCGACAAACTTAACCTATATGTCTTCTGTGATAAAATAATGTTATACAACAGCCGAATGAGGAAAACTGTTCATCATTTGGCTGTTTTTTTCTGGAAAAATACATAGCGTAAAAGAAGCTGGTTCGAAGAGAAATCTTACCAACGAAAAGAATGTCGATTTTTCCTTAGAACACATTGACATTAATAAAGTGCTATTGTATGCTTACAAAGGGTATAAAATGATAGGGTTTTCATAGGTTTTTTAAAACCAATTTTATACATATTTAGCACCGATTTATCAGCAAGACCTCAAGTTTTTTACCGCATGTAAACGGGGTGTTTTCTATGGAAGATAAACGCCGCCCATTCCAAGCAATGGCTTTGATGTCCGGAATCCTTTCCTACTTAGTTGGTCCCACCTTAGTTGGATTATTTGCAGGGAGATGGCTGGATGGCAAGATTGGTACAGAACCATTGTTCCTTATTATTGGACTTCTTTTAGGACTAGCAACTGGTGTAATAGGAGTATTATACCTGGTCCAAAAATTCTTCTCAGGAGAGTCATAAATATGCCTGAATCAACCAAACAGTTTATGAGGCATATGAAGTATTTCTTATTTTTACTTGCCTTTTTTGTAATAGGATGGGGATTCACCTCATACCAAGAATGGTTCCTAGGTTTGATCCTTGGGACAGTGATAAGTATTTACAGCCATTGGTTGCTGCATAAGAAAGTGAAGAAGTTCACGGAAGCGGTTGCCGAAGGTCGCAAAGCTGTCACATTAGGTTCTTTTTCAAGAATGGCCGCTGCAGTTCTCGGTGTGGTCATCGCTATGAGATATCCAGAAACTCTGAGTCTCTACGGCGTTATCATAGGGATTATGACATCCTATATTGTCATTATCATAGATTCATTTGTAACACTCTTTAAAGCAGTGGGGAAGAGAGGTGAGTAGTGTTGGGTCACAGTGCTCCTATAGCGACGCTTGATTTGTTTGGTTACGACCTTCATTTCAACTTGTCGAATATTTTGATGACTATTATAACAGCCTTAATCGTGTTCCTTATCGCAATACTTTGCACAAGAACACTGGCATTGAAACCTACCGGAGCGCAGAATTTCATGGAATGGTTGGTTGACTTTGCTAAAGGTATCATTAACAGTACCATGGATTGGCAAACAGGAGGTAGATTCCTTGCATTAGCTCTGACAATTATGATGTATGTATTTGTCGCGAATATGCTCGGGTTGCCATTTGCGATCATACTTGGGGATGAACACACTTTATGGTGGAAATCGCCGACAGCAGATCCTGTTATTACGCTTAGTCTCGCGGCAATGGTAGTAGCATTGACGCATTATTATGGGATTAAGATGAAAGGCTTCAAGGAATACGGGAAGGACTTCTTCAAACCGATGTCGTTCTTATTCCCACTTAAGATTATTGAAGAATTTGCTAACACATTAACGCTTGGTCTTCGTTTATACGGGAACATCTTTGCAGGGGAAATCTTGCTAGGGTTGCTTGCGGGACTTGCAGTTAACGGTTATCAAATGGGCTTCATGTCCGGAATCATTGGAACAGCAGTAGCAATCATTCCGATGTTAGTATGGCAAGCGTTCAGTATTTTCATTGGTACCATCCAAGCATTTATCTTCACCATGTTAACAATGGTTTATATGGCACACAAAGTGAGTCACGACCATTAATTTATAAATTTTTAATAACCAAAAAAACTTTTTTTAATCATAAGGAGGAAATTATCAATGGGTCTTATAGCAGCAGCAGTTGCAATTGGTTTAGCAGCACTAGGAGCAGGTATTGGTAACGGATTAATCGTAAGTCGTACAGTAGAAGGGATCGCTCGTCAACCTGAGCTTAAATCCACTCTTCAAACTACAATGTTCATCGGGGTTGCACTAGTTGAGGCGATTCCTATCATCGCAGTAGTTATCGCGTTCATGGTTATCGGTGGTTAATTAACTGCCCGAATAATTCTTAGCATCAATAATGGCGAAGTCCGTCTCACTCGAGAACCTTCGCCTTTCCTTTAGTATGAACTATTTTTTTGAAAATCTAGCCAAGGTGCCCTTTAGGTGCTTGTGCTTTTCTTATGTATTCCTCGAAGGGAGTGAAAGCATTGTATAGCTTAGATCACTTAGTGCTTGGTGCAGGACTTCTAACTTTAGGAGATGCACTATTCCAGTTAATCACATTTTTAATCTTACTATATTTCCTTAGAAAATTTGCTTGGGATAAGCTTGTTGGAATGATGAAGCAACGTGAAGATCACATTGCAAACGAAATTACAGCAGCTGAACAAAGCAATGTAGAAGCGAAAGCTCTTGTAGAAGAGCAAAAGTCTCTATTAAAAGAAGCTCGTACTGAAGCTCAGGCTTTAGTGGAAAGCGCGAAAAAAGTAGCAGAAGATCAAAAAGCAGATATCGTAAGAGCTGCTCAAGAGGAGTCTGCACGTCTTAAAGAAGCGGCAAGAAAAGAAATCATTCAGGAAAAAGAACAAGCAGTTGTTGCTTTGCGTGAACAGGTTGCTTCCTTGTCCGTATTAATCGCTTCTAAAGTGATTGAAAAAGAACTAAACGAAAAAGATCAGCAAAAGCTTATCGATGATTACGTGAAACAGGTAGGCGAAGTGCGATGAGCAAAAACGGAGTAGCAAAGCGTTATGCATTGGCTCTTTTCGACCTGGCAAAAGAAAACAATCTTTATGCCCAGTTTGACTCTGAGCTTGCAGAAGTGAAAAAGGTGTTTCTGAACAACAAGGAACTTGACGTTGTTCTGAGCAACCCGAAAGTACGCAAAGACTCTAAAAAGCAAATCGTCCGTGAGGCATTTGCTTCCGCATCACCATTTATCGTAAACACGTTACAGCTTTTAATAGACCGTCACCGTCAAGGTATCGTTGTTGATATGATTGACGAGTACAAAGCACTTTCCAACGAAGCCCTTAATGTGGCAGACGCGAAAGTGTACTCTGTTCGCGCTTTAACTGAGGCAGAACAGGCTCAACTTTCCGCTGTTTTTGCAGCAAAAGTTGGGAAATCTTCTTTAAACATCAGCAATATCGTAGATCCATCTTTAATCGGCGGCTTGAAGATTCGCATCGGCAACCGTATTTTTGATGGAAGTGTCAGTGGAAAATTAGAACGTCTAGGACGTCAACTTACAACGAATAGATAGTAGATAGGGGTGAAATTCATGAGCATCAAAGCTGAAGAAATTAGTGCGCTGATAAAAAAGCAAATCGAAAGTTATCAGTCTGAAATCGAAGTTAGCGATGTCGGTACTGTTATCCAAGTTGGGGATGGTATCGCTCGTGCTCATGGTCTCGACAACGTCATGGCTGGAGAGCTTGTTGAATTTTCTAACGGAGTTATGGGTCTTGCCCAAAACTTAGAGGAAAACAACGTCGGTATAGTAATCTTAGGACCTTATACTGAAATCCGCGAAGGCGATGCAGTTCGTCGTACAGGCCGTATCATGGAGGTACCGGTAGGTGAAGCACTTATCGGCCGTGTAGTAAACGCATTAGGACAACCAGTTGATGGATTGGGTCCAATCGAAACAAGCAAAACTCGTCCAATTGAAGCACAAGCTCCTGGTGTTATGGATCGTAAATCCGTTCATGAGCCACTTCAAACAGGTATCAAAGCGATTGATGCACTTGTACCAATCGGCCGTGGACAACGTGAGTTAATTATCGGAGACCGTCAAACAGGTAAAACATCTGTTGCGATCGATACGATTCTTAACCAAAAAGACCAAGACATGGTGTGTATCTATGTTGCCATCGGTCAAAAAGAATCTACAGTTCGTGGAGTAGTAGAAACTCTACGTAAGCACGGTGCACTTGATTACACAATCGTTGTAACGGCATCTGCATCTGCACCAGCTCCAATGCTATTCTTAGCACCATACACTGGAGTAACAATGGGTGAAGAATTCATGTATGACGGCAAGCACGTTCTAGTTATCTATGATGACTTAACAAAGCAAGCTGCGGCATACCGTGAGCTTTCCCTACTATTAAAACGTCCTCCAGGTCGTGAAGCATATCCTGGTGACGTATTCTACCTTCACTCCCGCTTGTTAGAGCGTGCAGCGAAGCTTAGTGATGCAAAAGGCGCTGGGTCTTTAACAGCTTTACCGTTCATCGAAACGCAAGCTGGTGACGTATCCGCCTACATCCCAACAAACGTTATCTCCATCACTGATGGACAAATTTTCTTACAATCAGACCTATTCTTCTCCGGTGTTCGTCCTGCGATCAACGCTGGTCTTTCCGTATCACGTGTTGGAGGATCCGCTCAAATCAAAGCGATGAAAAAGGTATCAGGTACATTACGTCTTGACCTTGCATCATACCGTGAGCTAGAAGCGTTCGCGCAATTCGGTTCTGACTTAGATAAAGCGACTCAAGCAAAACTTAACCGTGGAGCTCGTACGGTAGAAGTACTTAAGCAAGGCTTGAACAAGCCACTTAAAGTAGAAAAGCAAGTTGCGATTCTTTATGCTCTTACAAAAGGTTTCATCGATGATGTTCCTGTACAAGATGTAACTCGTTTCGAAGACGAAATGCTTACTTGGTTAGAGCACAACCGTAAAGAACTTTTAGAAGAAATCCGTACAACTAAAGGATTACCAAGCGACGAAGCAATGGCTGAAGCAATCAATGCATTCAAAAAGACTTTCGTAGCTACTGAAAAGTAATAGATCGACATAGTGAGTTACACCATGCGATGGAGGAACCCGAACCAACCTTCGATTCCTCCTTTCCATGTGTCTAACCGCTCTGAATAGGGTTAAAAAGGTGGTGAAATCCTTTGGCATCATTACGCGACATAAAAACGAGAATTACCTCGACGAAGAAGACTAGTCAAATCACAAAAGCCATGCAGATGGTTTCCGCATCGAAACTGAATCGTGCTGAAACGAATGCAAAAGCTTTCAATCCTTATATGGATAAAATCCAAGAGGTTGTAGCAAGTATCGCACTAGGAAGTACCGATGTATCGCATCCAATGCTAGAAAGCCGTCCGGTAAAACGTACAGGCTACATCGTAATCTCCTCAGACCGTGGACTTGCAGGTGCCTATAACAGTAACATCTTACGTACGGTTCATCAGACGATTCAAAAACGTCATAAGTCTCAAGATGAATACGCAGTAATTGCCATCGGACGAATCGGCCGCGACTTTTTCAGAAAGCGTAATGTCCCTGTATTCTCCGAAATTACTGGTCTAGGCGACCAAGTATCGTTCTCAGACATCAAGGACATTGCGAATCGTGCAGTCAGCATGTACGCGGATGGAACGTTTGATGAGTTATACGTGTATTACAACCACTTTGTAAGTGCAATTTCCCAAGAAGTAACAGAGAAGAAACTTCTTCCTCTTACTGACATTGCACCTACATCCAACAAGATTACATCCTATGAGTTCGAACCTTCCCAAGAAGGTATCCTTGAAGTATTGCTACCGCAATATGCGGAAAGCCTGATCTACGGTGCATTACTAGATGCAAAAGCAAGTGAGCACGCTGCTCGTATGACAGCGATGCAAAGTGCGACAGATAACGCGAAAGAGCTTATCCAAGGCCTTACACTTTCTTACAACCGTGCCCGTCAAGCGGCAATCACTCAAGAGATCACCGAGATTACGGCTGGTGCTTCGGCTCAACAATAGATCGTTTTTGAACTAAAATTTTGCAAAAGTAAGTTAGGAGGGAATACGATGAAAGGTCGCGTTACTCAAATCATGGGTCCAGTTGTCGACGTAAAATTCGACAGCGGACATCTTCCTGAAATATACAACGCTCTTCATATTAATCATAAAGCTCGTAGCGCTAACGAAGTAGACATTACTTTAACGCTAGAGGTTGCTCTTCACCTTGGAGACAACACAGTGCGTACAATCGCTATGGCTTCTACAGACGGTGTCGTTCGCGGCATGGAAGTAGAAGATGCTGGTCACCCTATTTCTGTACCAGTAGGTGACGTAACACTTGGTCGTGTTTTCAACGTACTAGGAGAAAACATTGACTTAGATGCTCCAATCGCAGCAGGTTCTCGTCGTGATCCGATTCACAGACAAGCTCCTACATTCGATCAACTTTCAACAGACGTTGAAATCCTTGAAACTGGTATCAAAGTAGTAGACTTACTTGCTCCTTACATCAAGGGTGGTAAAATCGGTCTATTCGGTGGTGCCGGTGTAGGTAAAACGGTTCTTATCCAAGAATTAATCAACAACATCGCACAAGAGCACGGTGGTATCTCCGTATTCGCAGGTGTTGGTGAGCGTACTCGTGAAGGAAATGACCTTTACCACGAGATGACGGATTCTGGTGTTATCAAGAAAACTGCCATGGTATTCGGACAAATGAACGAGCCGCCTGGAGCACGTATGCGTGTTGCACTAACAGGTCTTACAATGGCTGAGTACTTCCGTGATGACCAAGGACAAGACGTTCTATTCTTCATGGACAACATCTTCCGTTTCACACAAGCAGGTTCTGAGGTATCTGCCCTACTAGGCCGTATGCCATCTGCCGTTGGTTACCAACCAACACTTGCTACTGAAATGGGTCAGTTACAAGAGCGTATCACGTCTACATCTGTAGGTTCTGTAACGTCTATCCAAGCGATCTACGTTCCTGCCGATGACTACACGGATCCAGCTCCAGCGACAACTTTCGCTCACTTAGATGCAACAACTAACCTTGAGCGTAAGCTTTCCGAGATGGGTATCTACCCTGCGGTTGATCCTCTAGCATCCACTTCCCGTGCATTGGCACCAGAAGTAGTTGGAGACGACCACTATGCAGTAGCACGTGAAGTACAGGTTACTTTACAGCGTTACAAAGAACTACAAGATATCATTGCTATCTTAGGTATGGATGAGTTAACGGATGAGGATAAATTAACCGTTCACCGTGCTCGTCGTATCCAGTTCTTCTTATCTCAAAACTTCCACGTTGCCGAGCAGTTCACTGGACAAAAAGGTTCTTACGTTCCTGTTCAGGAAACAGTTAAAGGATTCAGAGAAATCCTTGACGGCAAATACGACCACCTTCCTGAAGATGCATTCCGTCTAGTTGGACGCATCGAAGAAGTAGTCGAAAAAGCGAAGCAAATGGGTGTAGAAGTTTAATTAAAGGGACCTAGGAGGGAATGAAATGAAGACATTAAAAGTCAGCGTAGTTACTCCCGATGGCCCGGTTTATGAATCAGACGTAGAAATGGTAGTAGCCCGTGCTCAAAGCGGTGAGCTGGGAGTTCTACCAGGACATATCCCGATGGTTGCTCCACTTCAAATCGGCGGCGTCCGTATGAAAAAAGACGGCAAAACCGAACAAGTGGCAGTAAACGGAGGCTTCCTAGAAGTGCGTCCTGATAAAGTAAACGATCCTTGCCCAAACTGCAGAAGCAGCAGAGCAAATCGATCTTACACGTGCAGAAGAAGCAAGAAAAACGCGCCGAACAACGACTTCAGTCCAAACAAGACGACGTCGACTACCGCCGTGCCGAACTTGCCCTTCAACGCGCAATCAACCGCATCAACGTAGCCAAAAGAGGGTAACAATACCCTGTGCATATAAGAATGTGAAAACCCCCCTCTTTCCAGAGCAGACGTGCTTTGGAGGGGAGGGGGGTTTTTTTGTTTTGGTTGATTGTTGTTATTTTTTTTGTTTGTTGCTTTAAAGAGATAAAGAGGGGTCTGACCCGCTGTACGGTGATGTGCTAAAGGATTTAAGTAGTGAAACGCCTATAATGGATATATTGGTTTTACAATGGATAAAAGTAGGTTAACAATGGATAAATCAAATTTAGAATGGATAAAAAGTTTTTACAATGGATAAAACCACTTTAACAATGGATAAGTGGTTTTACGAAATTGATTTCGGACGAAATGCCCGATTGTTAATCCAATTCGAAACGTTTATATGTACCACGTGCGTAAAAACTAACCCACAATTACCTACTTTCAACTAAAACCCCTCCAAGTAACCACGTACTTATTGGTTCCACCACTCACCAAGCTCCGCTCTTTTCAAAACAAGGTAATTATCCCTTCAACGTTAAGCAAAACGACTCGCATCAGAAGCGCAAAACACAAAACTCCACCCTCCACCAAAATTATTCCCTTCGCCTCCTTAAAAACAATAGCCATAATAAGGATATCTCCTGTCGACACCGATATGGGTATTTGATATAATTGTTATCGGTTACATTTTTAAATATTGTGAGCAGTCTGAAAATGAAGAGAGACTTCGGAGGGGGCGGGCATGAATCTACTTAACTTATATCAAAATAACTATTTGATAGTGGTTGTATTCTTGGCTCTAGGGGTATTACTTCCGGTCGTGGCGCTTGCTATTGGACGTGTTTTGCGTCCGAATAAGCCATCAGCAGCCAAGCAGACGACCTATGAAAGTGGAATTGATCCCTTTCATGATTCACGTGTTCAGTTTAATGTTCGTTATTACATATTTGCCCTGTTATTTGTCATTTTCGATGTGGAGACGGTTTTCCTTTATCCATGGGCGGTGGCATACGAGAAATTGGGGATTTTTGCACTGATTGAAATGCTTATTTTCGTAGTTTTATTACTAATCGGATTAATATACGCTTGGAAGAAGAAGGTGTTGAAATGGATCTAAATCTAGAGAGTATCTCACCAGAGGAAATGGAAGAACTGAAACAGACGGTCTTCCTGACAACATTGGAGGAGCTGAAAGCGTGGGCCCGTAGCAATTCCATGTGGCCGATGACATTCGGTCTAGCTTGCTGTGCCATCGAAATGATGGGAGTTGGCTCGTCCCACTATGACCTCGACCGTTTTGGGTCCTTTTTTCGTACATCACCGCGTCAATCTGACTGTATGATCGTGTCTGGTACTGTGACGAAAAAGATGGCACCTGTGTTGAAGCGCCTGTATGACCAAATGCCTGAGCCGAAATGGGTCATTGCCATGGGTTCCTGTGCGACTGCAGGCGGTCCATATATTAAATCCTATGCCGTTGTAAAAGGTGTGGACCAAATTGTACCTGTAGATGTGTACATACCGGGATGCCCACCAAATCCAGCGGCTCTTATTTATGGAATCAACAAGCTCCGCGAAAAAATTCGTTATGAAGCCAAGACAGGGAAGCAGGTGATCTAGCAGTGAGCGACGAGAAAAGCCTGGAAGAAAAAAAGAAAGAGGCCGCAGCCAAAGCAAAAGCTGCTGCACTTGCAAAATTAGAAGCGAAAAAGAAAATGGAAGCAAAGGCTTCTGAAAATATAGAAGAACCAACACCAGCTGAAACACCGATTGGTGACGACGCCAAAGAATTGACGAAAAAGAAAGCCGCCGCCGCGGCGAAAGCGAAGGCAGCTGCACTTGCGAAACAAAAGGCCAAAGCCGCCGAGGAAGCAACACCTGACACAACTGAATCCACAGACACAGACGACGCCAAAGAACTAGCAAAAAAGAAAGCCGCCGCCGCGGCAAAAGCAAAGGCCGCCGCACTGGCGAAACAAAAAGCGAAAGAACAAGCGTCAACTGAAGCCGAATCGACAGAAACAACAGAAGACGCCAAGGAACTAGCCAAAAAGAAAGCCGCTGCAGCAGCAAAAGCAAAAGCTGCCGCACTCGCAAAACAAAAACGCGACGCAGGCGAAACACCAACACCAGCAACCGATGGCGATGATGCCAAAGCGAAAGCCATCGCAGCCGCAAAAGCAAAAGCTGCTGCTGCAGCCAAGGCAAAAGCTGCCCCACTTGCCAAACAACAACGTGACGGAGGAGCCGCATCAACGGAATCCGCTGACACAGACACTGGCTCTGCCGATCTCCAAGACGAAAAAGCAAAAGCCGTCGCCGCTGCAAAAGCCAAAGCAAAGGCCGCCGCAGCCGCCAAAGCGAAAGCCGCTGCCGCCGCCAAGGCAAAAGCAGCTTCCGGCACAACCGCCGACGCAACAGCTCAAGAAGAACCAGCAACACCATCACCAAACCAGAAATACCTCGATAAATATGTAAAAGTCATCAACGACAACCTCGGGGAAAACACCTTGGAAGACGCGTACATCAACCCGCTTTCCAAAGATGTCCCGACGCTTGTCGCGAAACCGGAGAACTATTTTAAAGTGGCATCATTCCTGCGTTACAATGAGCAGCTGACGTTTGAATTTCTATCAGAAATGCACGGCACAGACTTTGAGACACATATGGAAATTTACAATCACTTATATTCTTATAAAAACAAGCAGTCTGTTGCCCTAAAGGTAAAAATAGATCGAGAGAATCCTGTCATCCCGTCCATCCAGCCTATTTGGGAAGGGGCAAACTGGCCGGAGCGTGAAACATATGACCTGCTTGGGATTCATTTTACAGGACACCCGAATTTGACGCGCATCATGATGCCGGATGATTGGGTTGGTTATCCGCTGCGCAAAGATTATGAGCCGTACGATGTGGAGGTGTAGCAGATGATTCGCACAGAGGAGATGCTACTGAATGTCGGTCCACAGCATCCGAGTACCCACGGCGTGTTCCGACTTGTCATAAAAATCGATGGGGAAATCATCAAGGAAGCAACACCGGTCATTGGATACCTTCACCGCGGAACAGAAAAGCTCGCGGAGAACCTCCAGTATACGCAAATCATCCCGTACACCGACCGGATGGATTATCTATCCGCCATGACCAACAACTATGTGCTATGTCACGCGGTGGAAACGATGATGGGAATCGAAATTCCAGACCGGGCCGAATACCTTCGTGTGCTAGCGATGGAACTTGGTCGTGTTGCCAGTCACCTAGTTTGGTATGGTACATATTTACTTGATATCGGGGCGGTCAGTCCGTTTCTATATGCGTTCCGTGAGCGCGAAATGATTATCAATCTATTAAATGAGCTGTCAGGGGCCCGCCTTACCTTCAACTACATGCGAGTTGGGGGCGTGAAATGGGATGCTCCGGAGGGATGGATTGAAAAAGTAGAAGAATTTGTTCCATATATGAGGGAGCAGCTGAAGGGCTACCATGACCTTGTAACAGGCAATGAAATTTTCATGAGCCGTGTGAAGGGGGTTGGCCGTTACACGAAGGAGGATGCCTTTGCGTACTCCCTGAGTGGTGCGAACCTCAGGTGTACCGGAGTGAAGTGGGATCTTCGCAAAGATGAGCCATACTCCATCTATGATCGCTTCACATTTGACGTTCCAACCCGGGAAGGCGGAGACGCATGGGCGCGTTACCACTGCCGCATGGAGGAAATCGAGGAATCCTTAAAGATCATCGAACAAGCCGTCGAACAATTCCCGAAAGAAGGCGCAATCATGGCAAAAGTACCGAAGATCATCAAGGCGCCAAAGGGAGAAGCATATGTACGCATCGAATCCCCGCGCGGCGAGATTGGCTGCTACATTGCCAGTGACGGAAAAAAAGAACCGTACAGACTTAAATTCCGCCGTCCGTCTTTTTACAACCTGCAGATATTACCAAAGCTTTTGGAAGGCGAAAACATGGCAAACCTGATCGCCATTTTAGGGGCAATTGACATTGTCCTCGGGGAGGTGGATGGCTAATGATGGAAAGCTTACTGCATTCATCACCATCCTGGACGAACTTTTTCATTTTTTTCGGATTGGCAACGGCCTTGCTGCTTGCTGTCCTTGGCTTTGTAACGTACGGAATCCTTGCTGAGCGTAAAGTAATGGGCTTCATGCAAGGACGTATGGGACCGAACCAGGTCGGGGGCTCCTGGGGCTTGCTCCAAACCGTAGCCGACGTGTTAAAACTTCTGATAAAAGAAGACACGATCCCGAAACTTGCGGATCGCCCGTTATACATTATCGCACCAGTTATCGCCTTCACACCGGCGTTCATGGTGCTTGCAACCATCCCGTTCACCGACCGTTTTCAATTTGCGGACATCGGGGTCGGCTTGCTTTACTATATCGCCATTTCCGGTATCACAACGGTCGGCGTCGTAGCGGCAGGCTGGGCATCAAACAACAAATACTCGTTACTTGGAGGCATGCG
The DNA here is from genome assembly GCF_000175075.1 of Bacillus sp. m3-13. NCBI lineage: Bacteria > Bacillati > Bacillota > Bacilli > Caryophanales > Bacillaceae > Bacillus > Bacillus sp. m3-13. The sequence continues at coordinate 175,532 of NZ_ACPC01000050.1, read as the reverse complement.
TGCAGCGGCCCAAATGATTTCCTATGAAGTGCCGCTAGTTATGTCCGTCATCGGGGTTGTCCTCTTGGCAGGAAGCCTCAACTTAAACGAAATCGTTGCCGCTCAAGGCGAAACATTCTGGTTCATCATTTTGCAACCGGTGGGATTCCTGATTTTCGTCATCGCGTCTGTCGCAGAGTTAAACCGTACACCATTTGACCTGCCAGAAGCAGAATCCGAGCTTGTCGCAGGGTATCATGTCGAGTACTCCGGTTTCCGTTGGGCGTTCTTCATGCTAGCAGAATATGTGTACCTGTTCGCGATGGCATCCTTGACCACCGTCCTGTTCCTTGGTGGATGGCTGCCACCATTCGAATTTCTAGGATTTATCCCGGGTGCCGTCTGGTTCGCATTGAAATTCAGCGTCGTCGTATTCGTGCTCATCTGGATCCGTGTAACGTTCCCGCGTCTGCGCGCAGACCAGCTGATGGAGTTCGGCTGGAAGGTACTGTTGCCGGTAGCATTGGCAAACATCTTTTTCTCAGCGATCATGAAGGAATTGTTCTATAAATAATTTGAAGTTTAGAGAGTTTCATAGCTGTTAATTGGAGCAAAAGGCGAAGACTCCAGCGGGGAAGTAGCGACAATGTTGAGACCCCACAGCGAAGCGAGGAGGCTCAAGGTCGCCCCGCGGAAAGCGAAGCCTTTTGAGGAAATTAACAGCGGTGTTTAACAAATAACAAAAACTCACTTTCATTACTAAAAGGGGTAACGGAAGAATAGGGGTGAAGCGAAATGCTCGGTCTTGCAAAAGGTTTAAAATATACCCTACAAAACTTAACAAAGAAAAAAGTAACCTATGATTACCCAAACGAACCGCTTCCACTACCGGACCGGTTCCGCGGCATCCAAAAATTTTACCCGGAAAAATGCATCGTCTGTAACCAGTGCTCCAATATCTGCCCGACAGACTGCATCCAACTTACTGGGAAAAAACATCCGGATCCAACGAAAAAAGGGAAAATCATCGACACATACGATATCAACTTTGAAATTTGCATCCTCTGCGACCTCTGCACAGAAGTCTGCCCGACAGAGGCCATCATCATGACCAACAACTTTGAGCTTGCCGAATACAGCCGTGATCGACTTTTCAAAGACTTGCAATGGCTCGATGAAAACGATACGAACATCAGAAGGGAGAATAAGGCATGACAATATCCGGTGAATTCATCGCATTTCTTTTCCTAGCAATCGCTGCGATCGCCGGTGGAGTGCTCATGCTGAACCTGACAAAGGTCGTACACATGGTGGTAGCCCTTGTGTTTACCTTTATCAGCATCGCCGGCATCTATGTCATGCTATCCGCTGAGTTCGTAGCGGCTGTCCAGATTCTCATCTATTCCGGAGCTATCACCATCATCATGCTTTTCGGAATCATGCTGACACGTCACAATGACGAATCCGAAACATCCGGACTTGGGCGAAAAATACTCGTCGGCGCCGGCGTTCTCGGTTTTGCAGCAGTCATGTACTTCGGACTCTACAGCCTTGACCTTGGCTCCCAAGAATCAGCCGACTTGCATGTGAACAACACCGAACAGATCGGTGTAGCCATTTATGCAAAATACGTCATTCCATTTGAACTGACCTCCGTGATCCTGCTTGTCGCACTTGTCGGAGCGATTATTTTGGCAAGACGAGATGACGAAGACACGGACGTTATAAAAGAGGAGGCGACCAAGGAATGAGCGGAGTTCCATTATCAGCCTACCTGGTACTAGCACTTATTTTATTCTGTATCGGACTTTACGGGGCTCTGACAAAACGAAACACCGTCATCGTCCTGATCTGTATCGAGCTCATGCTGAACGCCGTCAACATCAACCTTGTCGCATTCAGCAAATTCGGCATCGCACCATCCATCACAGGGCAAGTATTCTCCCTGTTCACCATTACCGTCGCAGCAGCAGAAGCCGCAGTAGGCCTGGCTATCCTTATAGCTCTCTACCGCAACCGCCGCACCGTTAACATCGACGAAATGAATACGTTGAAGAACTAAAAAGAAGGGGACTTGATACGATGATGGAGAATGCCTGGATCATCCCGCTTTTTCCGCTGATCTCCTTTATCCTGTTACTGTTTGTCGGCAAAAGATTGAAAGAAAAGAGCGCATTCCTTGGAATCGCACTCATCGCTCTATCACTCATCTTTTCCTTCACAGCACTATGGGAGCGGTTTTCAGCACCAACCTTCAAAGCCACATTCGACTGGCTCCAAATAGGAGACGTCGTATTGACGGCGGGATATGAAGTCAATCAATTAAACGCCTTGATGCTTGTCGTAGTATCACTTGTCAGCTTACTTGTACATATTTATTCCAAAGGATACATGCATGGAGACCACCGTTTCCATGTATTTTACGCCTACCTGGGCCTGTTTACCTTTGCCATGCTGGCACTTGTCATGTCACCGAACCTGCTTCAGCTCTACATTTTCTGGGAGCTGGTCGGAGTGGGATCATTCTTACTCATCGGGTTCTATTTTTATAAAAATGAAGCAAAAGCCGCTGCCAAAAAAGCGTTCATCATGACGCGTATCGGGGATGTCGGGTTATTCATCGGGATCATCCTATTATTCTGGCAGGTTGGCAGCTTTGAATACGATGTGATTTTTGAAGCAGTCAATGCAGGCGCAATTTCTGCGGGCATGCTAACCCTCATTGCCATCCTTATTTTTATCGGAGCAATGGGAAAATCAGGTCAATTCCCCCTGCATTCCTGGTTACCAGATGCGATGGAAGGTCCGACACCGGTTTCCGCACTAATCCACGCCGCAACGATGGTTGCAGCAGGAGTGTACTTGGTCGCGAGCCTGTTTCCGCTGTTCAATGCGAGTGAAACGGCGCTAATGACGGTCGCAATCGTCGGTGCATTCACTGCGATTTTCGCAGCATCGATCGGCCTTGTTCAGAAAGATATTAAGAGAGTGCTAGCCTACTCCACCGTCAGCCAGCTGGGCTTCATGATGCTTGCACTCGGTTCTGCGGGCTATGTGGCAGGGGTTTTCCACCTCACCACACACGCATTCTTTAAAGCCTTGTTATTTCTTGCAGCAGGAAGCGTCATCCATGCCGTCCACACGCAAAACATCGACGAGATGGGCGGTCTTTGGAAAAAAATGCGCACCACAGGTATCTTATTTTTAATCGGAACCCTTGCCATTACAGGTGTTCCATTGTTTTCCGGGTTCTTCAGTAAAGAGGAAATCCTCCTTGCCGCCTGGGTGAATGGAAATCCATTTCTTTTCTTACTGGCACTGATTGCCGCATTTTTCACGGCATTCTATATGTTCCGCCTGTTCTTCCTTGTCTTCACAGGCGAAGCGCGCGGAGACCAGCGCCACGTGCACGAATCGCCTTCTGTCATGACCATTCCGATGATAGTGCTTGGTGTTCTGGCAGTTGTGGCTGGTTACATGAACACCCCATGGTTCGGCCATTTTCTCGGAGACTGGCTAACAGAAGGGACTATCCCTTATGGACCGTCCCATATCGAGGGGCCAAAATGGATTATGGCAGCTGCTATAATAGTTTCTTTAGCTGGAATCGGATTTGCCTACCTGATTTATTTCCGCCGCTCCATCGCGCGCGAAACATTCAGTCAAGGCGCACCGCATCTGTACGGAATTTTACGCAACAAATACTTTGTCGATGAAATTTACAATATGACATTCGTCTATGGAACCCGCGTGATCAGCCTGTTCCTGAAATACATCGATGAGTTCCTTGTCCAAGGAACGATGAAGGGCATTGCCGCGGCATCCCAACAAATCGGCAGACTAGGAGCCAAAGTACAGAACGGCCAAACCCAGACTTACGGAGCAGTCGCGTTTGTCGGACTCGCCATTCTCATCATCATTTTCGTCTTCACAGGGGGGTACATCGGATGAACAGTATATTTCTGACAGCGTTGATCTTCGCCCCTCTTTTAGGTATTTTAGTACTTCTTATTACACCAAAAACAAACGTGGAAGCCATTAAAATTGTCGGCTTTCTGGCAACCTTGCCGTCCTTGATACTCGCCGTTATCGCGTTCTGGCAATACAAGGCGGGAGCAGGTCTTGAGCAATTTGCAGTCAAACACGAATGGATCACATTCGGTAACAAAGGGCTGACGAAAGATATCTACGGCTTTCAAGTGTACCAGCCGATCTCCTTCGAGCTTGGCATCAATGGCTTCTCGCTCGTCATGATTCTACTGACAGCAGTGCTTTCCACCCTTGCAGCCATCGCAAGCATTCATGTAAAAAAAGAATGGAAAGGCTATTTCATTCTCTTTCTTCTTTTACAAATAGGAATGCTCGGTGTCTTTGCAGCGGAAAACCTGCTTTTATTCTTCTTTTTCTTTGAGCTCACCTTGATCCCGATGTTCTTCCTGATCGGAAAATGGGGTTATTTTGAAAAAGAAAGCGCAGCATACCGTTTCCTTATTTACAACGGTCTCGGTTCTGCGATTCTATTAATCGTGTTTGTGGTCCTTTTCACCAAAACAGGAACGATGAATATCGCCGAAATCACAGCCATGTTCACCGGCAACAGCGACGCCATGTTCCTTGGGGAAGTGTCAGACGACCTGCGCATGGGACTGCTGATCGCATTGCTTGTTGCATTCGGTATCAAGCTGCCGATCGTTCCGCTTCACAGCTGGATGCTGAAAGTCCACGTCCAGGCACCGCCATCCATCGTCATGTTGCATGCCGGCGTTCTTTTGAAAATAGGGGCATTCGGACTTATCCGTTTCGGAGTAGGAATCTTTCCTGAACAATTCGACCAGCTCGCTTTCATTCTAGCAATCTTGGGAGTAATGAATCTCCTTTACGGAGCATTTCTCGCACTCATTCAAACAGATTTCAAAATGGTGCTGGCCTACTCCAGTATCTCGCATATGGGGATCGTCCTGATCGGACTTGCGGCCCTGAACGAAGCGGGAATCCAAGGCGCGATCTTCCAGGTTGTCTCCCACGGATTCATCGCGGCACTCTTGTTCTTTTTAATAGGAGTGATGTACGAACGCACAGGAACGACCGACATCGGCAAACTTGGCGGACTTGCCAAAGCGATGCCGCTCACAGCCGGATTCTTCCTTGTTGGGGCCATGGCCTCACTCGGTCTGCCTGGCATGTCTGGGTTTGTCAGCGAATTCCTTGCCTTCATGGGGCTTTTCAATGAAATGCCTGTGGTCGCGGCAGTAGGGACGCTCGGAATCATTTTAACAGCGGCATACTTATTGCGTGCAGTGCTTGGCATGACTTTTGGAACGAAAGCAGCAGGCTATAGCGAAAAAGTGGTGGACCTGCGCGGAATCGAGTACATTCCCGTCTTTGCCATGCTATTCTTCATCGTCCTGATCGGAGTATACCCTAGCATTCTCGCACAACCGCTGCAAGACACCATCAACGCCATCATTTTAGGGATAGGGGGGTGAACAGGAGATGGATTTAGAAACCTTACTCAGCTTTGATTGGAGTGTCATGGCACCGGAATTCATCATCCTTGGTGTAGCAACCCTTCTCTCACTACTGGACTTATTTTTACCGAAAAAAATAGATCGGAGACTGCTCGGCTGGCTAGGATTCGCCAGCATCCTGGCAGCCCTCGCATTCTTGGTGGGCATGTACGACAAAGATCCAATGCAAGTCACCACCATCCTTTACGAAACATACCGACTCGACAGCTTTGCGATGGCCTTCAAAACGTTGATTTTAGTCGGAGCAGCCTTCGTGATGCTAATGGCTATCAGCTACGAGCCAAAAGAAGGCTTGCGCGAGTATAGAGGGGAGTTCTTCTACCTCTTGCTGTTAGGCGTCCTAGGTGCCATGATTATGTCCTCAAGCGGCGACCTGATCACGTTGTTTGTCGGACTTGAACTGTTATCCCTTGCTTCCTATGTATTAGCAGGACTGCGCAAAAAGAACCTGCAATCCAACGAAGCCGCCATGAAATACGTTATCAACGGCGGGATCGCCACCGCCATCAATCTGTTCGGAATGAGCTACGTATACGGCCTGACCGGCACCACCAACCTGCAGGAAATGTGGGTCACACTGTCCCAAATCAACGCACGCGACATGCAATATTTACTGGTCATCGCCTTCATGATGATGTTCGTTGGCTTGTCCTTCAAGCTCGCGACCGCACCATTCCACATGTGGGCACCTGACGTCTACCAAGGCGCGCCAACACCAGTAACGGCATTCCTTGCAGTCGTATCCAAAACAGCAGGCTTCATCATCGTATTGCGCCTATTCGTGACACTGTTCTTTCCGACCCGTGCAGCAGAAGGCGCATCTATGCTGTTCTCCATGGGAGAATTCATCGCAGTATTGGCCGTGGCCTCCATGATCATCGGTAACTTCGTTGCTCTGCGCCAGCGCAACGTCAAGCGGATGTTCGCCTACTCAGGAGTCGCACACGCCGGATATTTGTTGGTGCCACTGGCAACCGTAAACTTCATCTTTATTTTTGAAGCAATGTGGTTTTACTTGATCGCCTACTTGTTCATGAACATCGGGGCACTTGCAGTATTACAAGTCGTCACCGCACGAGATGGCTCCGAGGATCTGAGCCGATTCGCCGGACTGTACCAGCGCTCCCCATTGCTTGCAGTGTTGATGTCGGTGTTCCTGCTCTCATTGGCAGGTATCCCGGGCACAGCCGGATTCATCGGAAAACTGTCGATTTTCGTCGGTGCCATTTCTGAACCAAGCAACGCTTATGTCCTGGCATCGGTCTTAATTTTGACCACCGTCGTCTCATACTTTTACTATTTTGGAATCATGACCCAGATGTTCTTCCGCCCAGCAGCAAGCCAAGAAAAAATCCACGTTCCCGTTGGAATCTGGATCACCGTCTTTGTTTGCGCAATCGGAACACTAGTGCTCGGTATCCTGCCAGGCCTTGCCCTAGACATGTTCGGAAACAATTTCGATATTTTAAAAGATATCTTAGTACCAGGCAACTAACCGATTGTCACGGTTAAGGGGAATATGATTTAATAAGAAAGAAGGAGATCACATGCTCCTTCTTTTTTGTGGATTATTATAGGAAGAAACTAAAATTTATTAGTTGAAAATAAAGAGGAGGCTGCTTTCACAATGATCGATATAGGAGTACAAGCACTCGTCAGCATCATCTCCCACCTACTATTCATTAGCATCACCTGGTGGGCACTCCAAGCCGTAAATTACGAAAAATGGATGAAACCAAACAAAGTTGTCCAAATCAGACTGCTGCTGATCCTAATCACCATCGCCATCGGATCCTCCGTCAGCAACTTCTTCCTGGACTACCTGTTCCTATCACAAAGACTGCCGATGATTTGGTGAAAATAAGTGTAATTCTGTATGCCAGGGGGTTCATTCCCCTGGCTTATTACTGGATTCGGGTTAATCTGGAGTTATTTATAGTAATTTCTCGAATTTAGAAAGCTTCAAACCGCTAATAATACAGCAGAATTTAAAATACAAGCGGAAATCCTCTAAATACTGTCCAAACTGACCCAAATACAAGCGGGAAAATCGAAAATACTGTCCAACGAAGCCAGAATACTGTCCAAAACACACCAAATACAAGCCATTCGACCAACCTCCCCAAAAACCGACAACCACCCAAACCTGCCCAAGACCAAGAAACTACCCGCACTTGTTGCCGTCTACATAAGAGCTGAAATTCCTGCCGGGGTCTGACCCCAAATATTAAAAAAATATATAAAAACCACAAATATTTTGACGAACATTTCTATGTATCTCTTACTCCCATATTGGCGACACTGTTTAGTAACAAACAAAGGGGCGTGGGGGATATGTTTAATAAGATGGGGAACACAAATAAGGGCTTGAAAACTAATACTAAATATGCAGAAAAAAAGTGGAAACTTTATATTAATAGATTGCTAGGACTATTTTTTATTTTCGTAATATGTTTTACAGGGGTAATTCTTGGGAATGAAAGAAGCAGAGCTCAATTACCAAACGATATCAGTACTGAGATACTTGAAATCGCAGAAGTTTTTCAAAAGGAGAAAATTAATGTTCAGGAATGGAAACTTTATGGGCGGAAGAACGTCTATAAAATTAGGGATTTAGTCACTTTTCAAAAAGAGGTAAATCGTTTAAAACAGAGTATGGGCCATCTTAGTTGGAATGTGATGGAAGAAGAGGATCAATGGAAGGCAGTTGGGACTCATTATAATGACTTATTAAAACAAGAAGAGACTCTTCAGCTCATCACCACCCACGCAAACGCATCCCAAACATCGTATGTATTATATGAGGTAACTGGGTATGGTTGGGAAAAGCCTGTAGCAACAGAGATAATTAACAATTTCCATTCGAATCTTACCAATATTTCTCATGAAGACTTTGAAATATTTAGTTGTATGTCTGGCGATTTCAGTGCTAAAATTGAAGGTGGTTTGCAAAATACGACAAATATTTTGCTAGACGCATTTTCAGCACAAATAGTTGAAGAGATTCAGGAAGATACCTTTGTATCAGTTTCAGCATATACTGATGCATGGAATAATGTTCTTCCGACACATCAGGGAAAGATGAACTTACAAATTGGGTTACGAACACAAGGAATGGGCGATAAGACTACCGTGATTGTAGGCACGCCAATTATTACTGTTGAATATTAATATATAGAATAAAAGACGCGGAGGGGAACGTTTTGGAAAAAATCATCGTCCGCGGCGGACAAAGGTTAAAGGGTACTGTTAAAGTAGAGGGAGCAAAAAACGCAGTACTACCTGTCATCGCCGCAACTTTATTAGCTAGCAAAGGCAAATGCGAAATCTTAGATGTACCTGAGCTCTCCGACGTTTATACGATTAACGAGGTTTTGCGTTATTTGAATGCCGATGTTGAGTTTGAAAATAATCGTATAATTGTCGATGCAACAAGAGAGCTTCACACAGAAGCACCGTTTGAATATGTACGCAAAATGCGCGCATCTGTCCTAGTAATGGGATCATTGCTTGCACGTAACGGAAAAGCACAAATTGCTCTACCTGGAGGCTGTGCCATCGGTTCTAGACCAATTGATCAGCATTTAAAAGGATTCGAAGCAATGGGTGCGAAAGTGAAAGTTGGAAATGGTTATATCGATGCCGAAGTAGACGGAAGATTACAAGGCGCGAAAATATATCTTGATTTCCCAAGCGTGGGAGCAACAGAAAACATCATGATGGCTGCAACTCTTGCTGAAGGTACAACTATCATGGAAAACGTTGCAAAAGAACCGGAAATCGTGGACTTGGCAAACTTCTTGAACTCCATGGGAGCGAAAGTTCGTGGAGCAGGTACAGGTACTCTTAGAATCGAAGGGGTTTCCGAATTACACGGATGCCAACACAACATCATCCCTGACCGCATTGAAGCAGGTACATTCATGGTAGCAGCTGCAATCACAGGCGGAGACGTTATCGTGGAAGGCGCAGTGCCGGAACATTCCAGCTCTTTAATCGCCAAAATGGAAGAAATGGGCGTTAAGTTTGAAGAAGTCGAAAACGGATTACGCGTTATCGGACCTGAAAAACTGAAGTCAATTGACATCAAAACAATGCCTCACCCAGGATTCCCAACAGATATGCAATCCCAAATGATGTCACTATTGTTAGCGGCTGAAGGCACGAGCATGATTACGGAAACAGTATTCGAAAATCGCTTTATGCATGTAGAAGAGTTCCGTCGTATGAACGGTGACATCAAGATCGAAGGACGTTCCGTTGTGATCAATGGACCTTCTAAACTACAAGGTGCAGAAGTGGCAGCAACAGATCTTCGTGCAGCAGCAGCATTAACCCTAGCAGGATTAATCGCAGACGGATACACTCGTGTAACCGAGCTAAAACACTTAGATCGTGGATACGTAAACTTCCACAACAAACTAGCAGCACTAGGCGCAGACATCGAACGAATAAGCTCCATGGAACAAGAACAAACAGTTATCCTAGAGCAAATCAAAGAAGCCTAAACACACCAAAATAGCCAATTATATATTTATATTCTACATTGAGGGTCAGACTCCTTTAAGGGTCTGACCCTTTTTTGAACTTTTTTTGCTGGCCTTCGACGTGAGGGGCGAAATTCCTGCTGGGGTCTGACCCCAGCACAGCATTTTTTTCACTGCTTATTAATAGCCCAACTTTTTTTCTGTCAGACCATTTTCTTGGTGGGATGTTGTATTGTTTTCTGATAGTTTTGGGTTATGTCTATATAATATAGAAGTTTTTAGGAGTTTTTTAGGGTTTGAGAGTTCTGAACGAAGTCGTTAAACCTGCCCATATTTTAGTCATAATTGCTTGTCCACTTCCATAAGAATGAAGAGTAAAGGTATCCAGCCATTAATTATCAACAAACAACTACTACTTTATTGTTATCGGAGGCTCGGCGCTATGAGAAACTTGAAACCAATCATCGTACTCACTTCTATTCTATTTGTCATGGTATTAATGGTACCAACATTATTAGTCATGCCGTTTGTCGATAAGGAAAGCGGCCAATTAGCAGAGGAACTCCAACCAAATCAACAAATCCAAAACCAAGTGGAACCAATTGATTCTCCGATTGATGTAGCGGTTTATCGTCACAAGCAAGAGATGATCGAAAACATTCCGCTCGAGGACTATATTGTGGGCGTGGTCGCTTCAGAGATGCCTGCCGACTTTGAACTAGAAGCGCTAAAGGCACAGGCATTGGCGGCGCGTACGTATATATTAAGGCAGCTGATGGCGGAAGAAAAACTAGGCACACCAGAAGGGGCAGATGTCACAGACACCGAACAGCACCAGGTGTATAAAAGCCCCGAGGAACTAAAAGCAATTTGGGCAGCGGAAGATTTTAATTGGAAGATAGATAAAATAAAACAGGCGGTTGCGGAAACAGCAGGATCCGTCCTTACCTATAATAATGCACCAATTGAAGCAAGTTATTTCTCCACCAGCAACGGGTTCACAGAAAACTCAGAGGAATACTGGCCAAACGAAATCCCATATTTGCGAAGTGTAAAAAGCCCGTGGGATGTAGATTCTGAAAAATACTTAAGCCAAGTTTCCTTACCGGTACAAGATTTTCAATCCAAACTCGGGGTAACATTGGGAAGTGACGGGTCGGTGGGGAAAATCATCGCACGTACAACGGGTAACCGTGTGGAGGCGGTAGATATCAATGGGAAGAAGCTGAGCGGAAGGGAAGTGCGTGACCTCCTTAAGCTGCGCTCCAGCGATTTTACCTGGGAGCGTAAAGGAGACAACATCGTCATCACCACCAAAGGCTTTGGGCACGGAGTAGGGATGAGCCAATACGGAGCCAACGGAATGGCCCTAGAAGGCAAAAACTACACCCAAATCATCTCCCACTACTACAAAGACGTCCAAATCGCCAGCGCCGACCAATACATCAACAAGGTGACAGCGAAGAGATAGAGTGTGAGGGAGGGGGATGATAAAAAAATGAAAAAAATAACCCTTTGGGGGTCAGACCCCCAAAGGATTTTGCCTCTCCATGTCGAATATAGGTACACCCGTCAGCCCCCGGCTCCTGCCGGGGTCTGACCCCTTTTCGAACTTTTTTTAAAAATCTATGCATAATTCCCCCGCCAGTGAAGGAAAATAAGCATTTCAAAAAAATTTTCACCGTGGATGTATATTATTCTGTGAATCTGTTCAGAATGATTGCTGAGGTGATGATACAATGAGAGAGGAAGAAAAGAAACGGACTTCTCAAAATTCAAATTGGCAACGCTTAATGAAAAAGCGTTGGGTGTTCCCAGCAATCTATCTTGGGTGCGCGGCAATCATTTTGACAGCGGTTTTAGTATCCCAAACAGGTAATGAAACAGAAAGTAACCCAGGAAACACAGATGGGCAAGGAACTAGCATTTCTTATGGTGATCAAGATTCCATGGAAGTAAACAGCCCGGTAGAAAACTTTGTAATGCCGGTAACAGATGTTAACTCTTCTGTTATCCACAGACCTTTCTGGGATGCAAATGCATCTAAAGAAGACCAAGAAGCAGCCTTCATTGAGTACAATGGCATTTACCAACCTAGCACAGGTATCGACATTGCAATGAAAGACGGCGAAACATTCGAAGTAGTCGCTTCTTTAAGTGGAACTGTAACGCATGTTGAAAATGATCCATTACTAGGAAACGTCGTAGAAATTGAGCATTTGGATGGTGTAAAAACAATCTATCAATCACTGACAGACGTACAAGTCAAAGTCAACGATTTCGTAGATCAAGGTGAAACAATCGCCAAAGCACACACAAACCAACTGAACAAAGACGCAGTACACGTTCATTTTGAAATCCGCAAGGACAATGTAGCAGTGAATCCGAGCAGCTTTTTTAACAAACCAGTCACTTCCCTACTAGAGGAAGAAGGACAAGCTTCTGAAGAAGGAAGCGAGCCAGCTGGTGAACAAGAAAAAGAAGAAACTCCAGCAGAGGGCGAAGACAAGCCTGAAGACGGAGAAGACAAAGACGGCGACGAAGGATCTTCTGACGAAGAAGAAGAGTCCGTTAGCTATCTAACATAATCTAAAGTCTTGTTAATAAAATAAATGCTAGAACGATAAACTCTATTGAGCCAAAGAGCAGCTTACAAACGGGAAACATACTCCGGAAAGCTGCTCTTTTTCTATGCAAATTTTTCTCACCTTCCACCCAAACAAGGAATAAAACCAAGCCAACCTGGGTATACTAACAATACCGATACACAAACAACACAACAGCGCAAAAACAAGAGAATGTCAAAACCGCCAAACGCAGGTACCGTTTGGCGGTATTTTTTTGTTTTAAAACTTTTTTTGAAATGGGGTCAGACCCCTAAAGGTGTTTTGCACTTCTTGTCGAATACTATATAAGTTGGCCCATTGCGTGCCATTCCCTCACACCATGACCTCAGCACTTTCCACTAAGTCGCACGCCAACAAAAAACCAAAATCCCACCCCGAAAGGAGTACCACCCATCATGCCTAGAAAACCAAGGCTCTGGTTCCCCGGAGCCATGTACCACGTCACAACACGAGGAAACCGCCGCAGCATTATCTTTTTTGAACCCAAGGACTATCAAACCTACAAGCGCATCCTCCTCGAAATCAAACACAAATACCCGTTCAAACTGCACGCCTACTGCCTTATGACCAACCACACCCACCTGCTTATCGAAACCGAAACCACTAACATCAGTCTCATTATGCAAAAGATCAACACCAAATACGCCCAGTACATCAACCGCAAATACAAACTCACCGGCCACCTCCTAGAAGGAAGATTCAAGTCCAGCATCATCCACGACATCGACTACCAGATCGACGTCAGCAAATACATCCACCTGAACCCGGTCGCAGCCCAGATGGTCCACAATCCCGAAGACTACCCATTCAGCAGCTACAAGCAATACCTCTACAACAACCAACACGACCCGCTCGTCACCACTAAAGACATCCTGAAATACTTTTCCACCACCCACCACGAAGGCTCTTACCCACAATACGTCAACACCCCAAACACGCGAATCCATTTCACCCCCAACAACAAAACAAAATTTCTTATTTTGAAAAAATAAAGAAAATTACGTATAATAGAAATTAATTCGCATAACGAAATAATAGGGGGAACACAAATGACACTCAAACTCGACTATCTGAACAACCCATATCCATCTAACCGTAACACTGTATTCGCTCAAAACGGCATGGTTGCCACATCACAACCATTAGCTGCACAAGCCGGACTCGATATCCTGAAAAAAGGAGGAAACGCCATCGACGCAGCCATAGCTACTGCTGCCTGCCTGACGGTCGTGGAACCAACCTCCAACGGAATCGGCGGCGACGCATTCGCCCTCGTCTGGACAAAAGGAGAGCTCCACGGCCTAAACGCAAGCGGCCCTGCACCACAATCCATCTCGATTGAAGCGGTAAAAGAAAGAGGCCACGACACGATGCCGAAAATGGGCCTTATTCCTGTGACTGTTCCCGGCGCACCATCTGCCTGGGCAGAGCTATCCAAGAAAATTTGGCAAACTACCACTCTCAGAAGTGCTGCAACCTGCCATCGACTACGCGGAAAAAGGCTACCCAATCTCGCCAACACTCGGCAAGTACTGGAAAGGCGCCTACAATGCCTATAAAAAACTCTGCACAACCGAAGAATTCACGCACTGGTTCGAAACATTCGCACCAGACGGACGTGCGCCGGAAATTGGCGAAATCTGGTCCTCCAAAGGCCATGCCGACACTTTAAGGCAAATCGGTGAAACAAACGGAGAAGCCTTCTACCGCGGGGAACTAGCCCATAAAATCGCAGACTTCTCCAAACAGCACAACGGCTTTCTTACATATGATGACCTGGCAGCCTACCAACCGGAATGGGTGCAGCCGATCAAAGTCAACTACAGAGGCTACGACGTCTGGGAGATTCCGCCGAACGGCCAGGGAATCGTCGCCCTCATGGCACTCAATATGCTAAAAGAAGACACTTTCACCGAACGCGACAGTCTCGAAACCTATCACAAACAAATCGAAGCAATGAAACTCGCATTTGCTGACGCCAAGAAATACGTTTCAGATACAACGACCATGACCCACACCGCAAAAGAATTGCTGTCCGATTCCTTTGCAAAACAAAGAAGGGGCCTCATCACCCACACAGCCCTCACGCCAGAACCGGGGACTCCACCAAAAGGAGGAACCGTCTATTTGGCCACTGCCGACGGGGAAGGGAATATGGTATCCTTTATCCAGAGCAACTACATGGGCTTCGGATCAGGCGTCGTCGTACCAGGAACAGGCATTGGCCTACAAAACAGAGGACATGATTTCTCCCTAGACCCAGAACACGAAAACGCGCTGGCACCAGGGAAGAAGACATACCACACCATCATTCCTGGCTTCCTGACAAAAGACAACGAAGCGGTCGGACCGTTCGGCGTCATGGGAGGCTATATGCAGCCACAGGGCCACATGCAAGTCGTCATGAACACCATCGACTTCCACCTGAACCCGCAGGCTGCCTTGGATGCACCAAGATGGCAGTGGATGGAAGACAAAACCGTACACGTCGAGCATCACTTTCCGCAACACCTGGCCCAAGCCCTCCAACGCAAAGGCCACAACATCCAAATCACACTGGACGGAGGCAGCTTCGGCCGCGGCCAAATCATCTGGCGCGACCCAAAAACCGGCACCCTCACAGGCGGCACCGAACCAAGAACCGACGGCGCCATCGCAGCGTGGTAACGAGATAAAGAGGTAAACAACTAAAGAGGGGTCTGACCCGCTCTCCGTTAAAGCACTAAAGAATAAAAGAGGGGTCTGACCCGCTCTCCGTTAAAGCGCTAAACAACTAAAGAGGGGTCTGACCCTCACTCCACTAAAGCACCAAAGCAAAGTAGAGCCAGTCAGCCCCTCCTCACAAAGGAGGAAACCACCACACCATGAAGCAATGGGACTTATTTATCGCATTCTTCCGTGTTGGGATGCTCGGATACGGCGGAGGTCCGTCCAGCATTCCGCTTGTACATAAAGAAGTAGTAGGCAAGTACAAATGGCTCTCAGATGATGATTTCTCTGACATCCTGGCACTCGCCAACACAATGCCCGGACCCATCAACACCAAGATGGCCGGTTACATCGGATATCGCGTCGGCGGTTACACAGGCATGATGAACGCCATCCTAGCCTCCACCATTCCGACCATCATACTCATGATCGTCCTGCTCACCACGCTTACAAGCTTCAAAGACCAAGCGTGGGTGCAAGGCATGACCAAAGCAGTACTACCTGTGGTCGGCGTCTTACTTGCCGTCCTGACGTGGGACTTTCTATCAAAATCACAAAAAGGACTAGGTTGGCCCGTAGCCATCTTCCTAATCCTAGCTAGTTTCCTATTCATCGAGATTCTCGGCATCCACCCAGGAATCGTAATCGCGCTATTACTTGCTGCGGCGGTTCTGAAAAAAGACAAACCAAAACCTGAAAAAGGAGGGACCCAATCATGATGATATATTGGGAGATATTCCTCGCCTTTTTCATACCGGGCATCCTGGGATACGGTGGAGGCCCCGCATCCATTCCGCTCGTGGAAAACGAAGTCGTCCACCGCTATGGCTGGCTGTCGGTCTCTGAATTCAGTGAAGTACTCGCACTCGGAAACGCCTTACCAGGACCGATTGCAACCAAAATGGCCGGTTATATCGGCTACGAACAAGCAGGAATCCTAGGCGCAGCAGTAGGCGTATTTGCCACCGTCGCACCATCACTCATCTTGATGATCGCGCTCATGAGCCTCCTGTACAAATTCCGAGACTCACCTAAAGTAAAAAGAATGTCCAACTACGTGCGACCAACCATCGCACTCCTGCTTGGTGTCATGGCCTTTCGATTCTTCGCTGAATCCTACGAAGCAAGTGGCACCATCCAAACAGTGTTTCTAATTATCGCAAGCTACCTACTTCTTGAAAAATGGAAAGTGCACCCCGCATACGTCATTGTGGGAGCATTAACTTACGGAGCAATATTACTTTGAAAAAGCAGGTGGGACGGTTCACTAGCTCCTTCGAACATCGATCGAGGCGCCAAACCCGTCCTTCCCCTTCCAAAATATAAGGAGGTCTTCCAACATGACCAAAACCCTACTTTTAACAGGTTTTGAACCGTTTTTGAATTTTAAGATCAATCCAACAGAGGAGATTGTCAGGGAATTGGACCAACAAAAAATTGGTCAATACCAAGTCATAAGCCGGGTGCTGCCTGTTGATTTCACCGAATCGGAAAAATTGTTATTGGAGTATATCGAGGAGCTACAACCAGATGCCGTGGTTTCCCTTGGGCTTGCTGCGGGTAGGGCGCACATTACACCGGAGCGAATTGCAATCAATTGTAAGGATGCTGGTGGTGCGCCTGATAATAATGGAGTCGTGCTTCAGGATGCACCAATCAACCCAGATGGACCCGACGGCTACTTTTCCACCTTGCCGATCCGCGCGATGGTAAACCATTTAATTGAAAATAACTTTCCTGCAAAAATATCCAATACAGCAGGAACCTACCTATGTAATAACGTCATGTACGCGGCCCTGCACAAGCTAGCGCAACAGGGAACAGGTAGTAAGGCTAACCCTACTGATACAGATGAACCGAACACAGCCCAAATCCCGGCAGGCTTCATCCACATTCCAGCCTCACACCAGCTCGCGGCCCAGCTCAACAACACACCAAGCTGGTCCCAGACTGACCTGACTGCAGCGATCAAACTGACAATTGAAACGATGTAAGTGAAGGGACCTATCAATTCACAACTAAAAAAACCTGTACTCCATATGGAATACAGGTCCTTTTTCAATCTTTCACAAATATCAACTTATACAGTTGAATCAGCACCAGCGGCATAAGTGCCAGACCATAGACATAGCCGAACTGGGCAGAAGTTAGTGTGGCAACTTCAAAAATCCCCTTTAAAGGATCAACCAGCAGAACAAGCTGCAGGAGCGCGATGCCAATGAGGACTGCCCCTATCAAATAGAGGTTTGAAAACAATCCAACTTTGAATATCGACTGTCTGGAACGTGCGTTGAAGCCATGAAACAACCGTGCAAGACATAGTGTGGAAAAAGCCATGGTACTGGCTGTCAGCGGGTCGTCCATGGTTAGTCCGATATGAAAAGCAATCAGGGTAGCCACGGCAATCAGGAATCCTTCACTAAGGAGCCGGGCTGCAAACACTTTATTGAGAAGCGGGGTTTCCACATCCCTCGGTTTTTCATTCATCACTTTTTTATTATGAGGTTCAAGTCCAATTGCAATCGCCGGTAGGCTATCTGTGAGCAAGTTGATGAATAGCAGATGCACTGGCGCAAATGGAACAGGCAATCCGCCTATAGCAGCATATAAAACAGATAGAATTCCTGCGGTGTTACCGGCAAGCAGGAACCGGATGGAATTTTTGATGTTGGCATAGATGCTTCTTCCGTTGGCAATCGCCTTAACGATGGTGGAAAAATTATCATCTGTCAAGACCATGGAAGAGGCATCCTTGGCCACTTCCGTTCCTGTGATTCCCATGGCGATTCCAATGTTCGCCTGTTTCAATGCAGGACCATCGTTGACTCCGTCGCCGGTCATTGCAACGATATTCCCTTTTTCCTGCCAGGCTCGGACAATTCGTATTTTATGCTCTGGAGATACTCGTGCATAGACGGAAATGTCCTCCACCATGCTTTTTAAGTCCTCGTCATTTATCTTTTCAAGCTCAAATCCTTCGACCGCTTTATCGCCATCTCTGAAAATCCCGATTTCCTTTGCTATCGCAGAAGCAGTTATTTTATGGTCTCCTGTGATCATCACAGGTTTGATGCCTGCTGAAATGCATTGTTCGACCGCTTCCTTAGACTCCGCACGGGGAGGGTCCATCATGGCAGTCAATCCGACAAATATTAAGTCATGTTCATCCTCAGTCGAGATATTCTCATAATTCTCCACCTCTTTATAAGCAAAGGCCAGAACACGCAATCCGCTTTCCGAAAAGGAATGATTCACTTCCTCGATTTTCTTTCTGTCCTCTTCTGAAAAATTAGATAGGCCATCTGAAGTTTCTTTTTTTACTACCCTATCTAATAAAACATCAACGGCACCCTTAGTGATCAGTACCTGTTTGGAATCTAGGGTTTGGACAGTACTCATCAGCTTTCTGTCAGAATCAAATGGGACTTCCTTCAGTCTAGGGTAGGATCTTCTGGTTTTTATTTCGTCCAATTCATATATTTTTTCCCCAAAATCCACCAAGGCAATCTCGGTGGGATCTCCAATCTCCTTATCCTTGGTGGTCTCTGCATCGTTACACAAAAGCTGCATAAGAAGGAATTTTTCATGCAGCTTCTTGTCCAGCCTCAATTTGTCATGCTCATGGATTTCTGAATCCAGAAACACTTTCTGCACGGTCATTTTATTTTGTGTCAGGGTACCGGTCTTATCTGAGCAAATGACTGAGATGCTTCCGAGGCTTTCTACTGCATGAAGCTTTCGAATGATGGCATTTTCCTTTGCCATCTTTTGTGTGCCAAACGCAAGCACGATTGTCACGATGGAGCTTAAAGCTTCCGGTATGGCCGCGACTGCCAAGGCAACGGCAAACATGAAGGAGTCAATCAATGTCCGTCCCCGAATGATATCAATCACAAAAATGAGAACAGCAATGATAATAATAGCCACGGCAAGCTTCTTTCCGAAATTATCAAGATTCATCTGAAGCGGCGTTTTCTTTTCTTTAGCACTTTCCATCAAGTTGGCGATTTTACCGATTTCCGTTTTCTCTCCGATTTCTGTAACCACAATGACAGCTCTTCCATATGTAACAAAACTCCCGGAGAATACTATATTCGTCTTATCGCCAATGGAAACATCGTCCTCATTAATCGGATCAAGGGTCTTAAGTACACTGATGGATTCACCGGTCAAGGAGCTTTCATTTACCTGAAGGCTGTGGGCTTCGATGATTCTGCCATCCGCACTTATGTAATCTCCTGCATCCAGGTAGAGTATATCTCCCACCACGACTTCCTTGGATGGTATTTCAATTTTATCTCCATTTCTTAAAACTTTGGCAGTGGGCGAGGACAGGCTTTTCAGGCTCTTTAGCGATTGCTCCGCCTTTACATGCTGAACGGTTCCAAGAATGGCATTGATGATAACCACCACTACGATTACGATGGTGCTTTCAAATTTTCCTAAAAAGGCAGATAATAAAGCTGCTACAATAAGAATAATGACAAGAAAATCCTTGAACTGTTCCAAAAAGACCTGAAAAGTGCTTTTTCGCTGTTCTTCTCCAAGTTCATTAAAACCATACTGCTCCTGTCTTTTTTTCACTTCCGAATCAGTAAGGCCATCCTTTGTAACCTCAATAGACTTCATCACTTCTTCAAAGGGTAACTTATAGAATTTATCCATATATAGCTCCTTTCTTTTACAGATTTATACTGTCTATACCCGCACTTTATTCACTACATACTATTCCTAAAAAAATACTGTTATACACATATGAAAATGGTGGGAAACCACCAAGTGCTAAAAACCGTCCACCCCGAATACCATACTAAAGTGTCAAAAACCAACACCCATGGAGGACCACCATGACAAAACCAACCATGAAAAAACTCCTGTGCTTCCTGGCAATCTTATCCCTTTTAACACTCTCAGCCTGCAGCGCCGACCCCGTCCAAGAGGACCTGATGACCTACGTAAACGAGGACCTGATGAGCATCTTTGAACTCGAAGCAGAAGCAGTTGACTCCTACTCCAGCGTCTCCGGCAACAACTACACCGACGACTGGACCATGTACGAAACAATGGAAACCGTCACCATACCCGCCTACACCGAATTCATTGAAAAACTTGAAAACATCCGACCCGAAACAAAAGAAGTACGCGCAGTCCACGAAATCTACATCGACGCCAGCAACACCCAATTCCGAGCCATGAAAATGATCCTGATCGCACTCGAACTCCAAAGCTACGACAAGATCCTAGAAGCTAACGAACTCCTCGACGAAGGCCGCACCAAACTCCGTCAATTCCAAGACGAACTAGAAGAACTAATGGAAGAGCACGAAGTCGAATGGGAAGAGGAAATCCTCTAAAAACCCACCCAAAAAGGTCTGGAGCGCCCGATATACGGAAGCGCTCCAAACCATATCGCCTGGCGATACACTCAATCCCCGCTTTGAAAAGAAAAAATCTTTCAACAAGAACAATAAATCCACATAACCAGAAGAATCTATCTAACTAAATCGAAAGAATAATAAAATTAACAATTTCCACCAGTAATTCACCTCTTTAAAACTAAAAACCCATTGTACTAATACACACCGAAAACGATACCTCGAAAATTGTAGATTTCTATTCCAAAACAAACAGTTGACTAGCAACCGCCCTTATATCATAATCTAATTATTAGAATTATTATAAAATTCTGTCTTAATACAGAATAAAACACACAACAAAGGGGAGGGATATTCGACAACAAAAAATAAAGCGCTTACAAAAAGGAGACGAGCACATCATGCTATTATTCTATCTATTCCTAATCATCACCGTCACCAGCATCTTTCTAGCAATCAAAAAACAAAAACCAATCCTACTGACAGTCCCAATAGCAACCCTAATCACCTACGCCGTCGTGGAAATCGCCCTAGTACCGGCACCCTTCCTCGACACCATCAAATTCATCTTCAGCCTAAGATAACGATACGAACGATTCTTTTAAAAAATTTTAACCCAAAAGGGGTCAGACCCCCGCAGGAATTTCGTCACTCACGTCGAAACTCCACACCCCAAAAAACAAAAGGAGGCTAAACCTTGAGAAAAATCGAAAAGTCCGTTGCTGATGCTTATTTCAGAGAGAAGAATAAATTTATCTTAATCTACTTAGCTATCTGGCTTGGTGTTTCGTTTGGCATTGTCCTGTTTGCCGAGTCCTTGCAATTTACCATTTTCGGAGGTTTCCCATTCCACTACTATATGGGAGCGCAAGGCTCTGTTATCACATTCATCATCCTATTATTCGTCAACGCCAAAGTCAGCGACAAAATTGACGCCAAGTATGGCATCGACGAAAAGGCCAACGAAGTCCTAAGCGCAGGCAAAACACTAGATCACTAACTCGACAAACCAGCCCAATCGAACCCAACTCACACCTAGAAGCCCACATAAACCAAACCAATTCTATACCCGAAATTCTCACATCCAAGAATCTCACACACCATGAATCTCACAACAAAAAAGCACTTATAAAAAGAAATCACACTAAACCCAAAGGGGGCCAAACGTTTGGATAATCAGTTTCTCGTCTCACTCACACTAATCCTGATCACATTCGGACTATATATCGGAATCGCCATCTACAACAAAGCACGCCAAACCTCCGACTTCTACGTAGCAGGCCGCGGCGTTCCACCGATCTTCAACGGAATGGCCATCGGCGCAGACTGGATGAGTGCAGCGTCATTCATCGGAATGGCCGGAACCATTATGCTACTGGGATACGACGGACTAGCATACATAATGGGTTGGACAGGCGGTTACCTGCTCCTGACCTTCCTGTTGGCACCACAACTTAGAAAATACGGCCGCTACACCGTACCGGAATTCATCGGCGACCGTTTTAACAGTCACACCGCACGCGTCATCGCAGCCATCTGTACCATCATCATCAGTTTCACCTACTCCATCGGACAGCTTTCCGGCTCCGGAGTGGTAATCGGCCGCTTACTGGAAGTGGACGCAAGAGTCGGGACCATGATTGGGGTAGTCCTGATCGCATTCTACGCGGCATTCGGCGGAATGAAAGGGATCACTTGGACACAAGTAGCACAGTACATCATCCTCATCATCGCATACTTGGTCCCTGTTATTTTTATGTCCCTCCAACTAACCAACAACCCATTGCCATGGCTATCCTACGGTAACATTGTCAGCCAGCTTGGGGAACTAGACCGAGAACTCGGCGTATCGGAATATTTCGCACCATTCACCAACGGCACCAAATGGCAGTTCCTAGCCCTCATGTTCACTCTGATGGCCGGAACAGCAGGCCTGCCACACGTTATCGTACGTTTCTACACCGTTTCCACAATGAAAGCTGCTCGCTGGTCAGGCGCCTGGGCACTACTTTTCATCGGCCTATTATACCTGTCAGCACCGGCATATGCAGCTTTCTCACGCTTCATCCTAATGAAACAAGTAGCAGGAAGCCCGATCGACCAGCTTCCGGCATGGACACAATCATGGGTCAATACAGGGAAACTGCAAGTTGCTGACACAAACGGTGACGGAACCCTCCAATGGAGCGAGCTTATCATCGCAAATGATATCGTCGTTATGGCCACGCCGGAAATCGCCAACCTTGGCGTGTTCGTTATTGGACTCGTAGCGGCAGGCGCTATGGCCGCTGCACTATCGACAGCAGGCGGACTGATGATCGCCATCTCGTCCTCATTCGCGCATGATATCTACTACCGTGTCATGAGACCGAATGCAACCGATAAAAACCGCCTCATGGTCGGCCGAGTTACCATCGTCACCGCAACCGTTCTGGCCGGTCTTGTAGCGCTTAACCCACCAGGGGCCATCACGCAGATCGTTGCATGGGCATTCGCGCTCGCATCCGGTACCTTCTTCCCGGCACTCCTTCTTGGAGTATGGTGGAAACGTGCGAACGCACCAGGGGTCATCGCTGGAATGCTCGTAGGACTTGCCGTCACTCTATCCTATATTTTCGCGGCAAAATACGGCGGCTTCACCATCCTAGGAATCATCGATACAGGTGCAGGGGTCTTTGGAGCAGCATCAGCGATCATCACGATCATCGTCGTATCTCTTAGAACAAAAGCACCATCACAAAAACTTCAAGACGAAGTAGTCGACCTTCGTTATCCAGAACAAATGTCGTATAAAGATGGAAACGTCTGGATCGACAAATAAACCAAATAGCAGGGAGGAGCAGCGTCCAACCACGTTGCTCCTCTTTCCTGCAAAAAAGGAGCCGCTAACATGAAGCACATCCTAACAAAAAACCTCACACAAACGGAAGCCACAAACCTTCTAAACCAATGCCACACCCATCACTACAACCAAGACGAAATCATCTTTCATGCCACAGACAACCGTGAAGGCATCTTTCTTGTGCTCTCCGGAATGGCTGAAGTCTATATCCCATCCGAAAAATCACGTGAAGAA
This sequence comes from Bacillus sp. m3-13, assembly GCF_000175075.1. NCBI lineage: Bacteria > Bacillati > Bacillota > Bacilli > Caryophanales > Bacillaceae > Bacillus > Bacillus sp. m3-13. The sequence goes on along the minus strand of NZ_ACPC01000050.1, from coordinate 151,751 downwards.
GTGCTCGAAATTATCAAGCCGAACGAACTGATTGGCCTGTCCAACATCCATCACTTTCTTGCTACCCACTTCCCGCAAAACCAACAAAAAGACCCTAAGAAACCCCTGTACCCGGACCAGGTCTCAAACTTCAAATCTCAACCAAATCCATCTCTCATTCAAGTCCGTGCCATCGACGACCTAGAAGCACTCTACATCCCCTATGCTGTGCTAAAAGATAGATGGGCAGAGCCTGACGTTCGCGACTACATTCTTGACCAGGTTAGTTCCAGACTGCACGACGTTTACCATTCCCTTGCCGAACAAATTAACATGAATTCCTCCATCGATCCAACAAGCGATCCCACCATTCTAAGGGTCCAAGACATCATGCTACCGAAAACGACAGTCATTCAAGCCAAACCAACCGACACCATCCAATCCGTCGCAGAAAATTTGTCCCAACATACCAAGAAAACCGCCGCCGTCATTCTAAACAACAATAAAATCCAAGGCATCGTCACAATGCACGACTTCGTCAATCGCGTCATCACTAGAGGCATAAACACCCAAGATCAAATCCAAACCATCATGACAGAAAAACCAATCACCGTCCCGAGAACTGCCTATTACTATGAAGCGCTCACCGCCATGCTTCTAAACGGAATCAAACATCTGCCAGTCACCACCGAAAATAACCAGTTGGCAGGACTCGTCACCATGACAGACCTGCTTCAAGCCAAGCAACCAACCGGTATTCATCAAAACACAGAAGCGCTTAAAAACATCAACAAGGAGAAACTCCCACAAGTCAAAAAAGAACTTTATGCAACCCTCAACACCATGCTTCAACAACAAGTCCCGATCCTTCACACCTTAGAAGTCATGAACACCTTATACGACCAGCTGATTCACCGGTGTATCGAGCTTTCCATAAGAGAAATGCCAACCGATCCACCGACGAAATTCTGTTTCTACCTCATGGGCAGCGGAGCAAGGAAAGAACAGTTCCTTCTTACTGACCAAGATCATTTCCTGGTCTACGAGGGCGATACACAGGAGAACTCAAACAATCATATCGACCATATCGCCACCCGATACTTCGCAGATTTAGCAGAAAAAATCGTCGCAAACCTAGAACTTGCCGGTTACAAACGATGCAATGGCGATATGATGGCATCCAATCCAATCTGGCGCGGCACACTCCAACAATGGGAGTCCCGCATCCATGAATGGACCCTAAAGGCCACCAATGACCGCTTGCTCTTAGCCCAAAACTTTTTCTCATATCGCCACATCTTCGGCGACGAAAACCTACACCAACAGTTCCAACAAACCATAATCAACTCCCTAGACCGAGCAAAAATCTTTCTATTCCGCTTATCCCAACTGGAAAGGGAAAATCCAATCCCAACCTTGGAACAACCACTCAGATCCATATTCCGCCGCAACAAAAAACAACTAGATCTGAAAAAAGAAGTTCTGTTCCCTTACCATCACAGCCTGCAGATACTCGCACTCATGCACGGCATCACATACGGAACGCCAATCGAAAAACTAGACCAGCTGTACGAAAAAAAGATCCTCTCAGAAAACTTTCAAAAGGATCTCAAAGCATCAATCAGTACCATCCTAAACTATTACGTCCGCAACAGATACAAGCAACATCAAAACGGAGAAGAGCTCACATCAACCTTAACGCTGACAACACTCTCCACCCGCGAAAAGGAAGAGCTAATGTTAAGCATCCGTCTTATTAAAGAACTACAAAACCACATGCTTTCCTACTATTAAAAGAGGAGCCCAGCATACGAAAAGGAGGTACCTACAAAATATGTTCTCATTCGCAAAAAAGCATTATTTCCCGAGCAATTTAGCAGAAAACATCCCGCTTTCCACACCTGTCGACAAACTCGAATTCACCGTATTCGATACCGAAACAACAGGTTTCAACGTGGCCAGGGATGACAGACTAATAGAACTTGGCGCCGTGAAAATAAAGAACCTCCAAGTCATCGACAACAGCGCCTATCAAACATACATTAACCCAAATCGACAAATTCCTCGGGAAATTATCGAGCTAACTAGCATCACACAAGAACAAACAGACGAAGCACCACAAGCACTTGAAGCCATCACCAAACTGACCAACATGGCCAACCAAACATCTGTCTGCTATGTCGGGCACTACTTAGCATTTGATATGCAGGCGATACAAGCAGAACTAAAACGCAACAATCTAAAATGGAAAAACCCTAAATCCCTTGATACACTGGACCTTATCGGCTATATCGCCCCTAGCTACGACATGAGAGATCTGGAGAAGTACGCCAGGGATTTTGGCACGAGAATTTACCAGCGCCATTCTGCCCTCGGGGATGCACTCACTACTGCCTATCTATTCACTGAATTGCTCCAACTAAGCCAAGATAGAGGTTTAAAAACATGGGGCGACTTACTGAAAATTAAAGGAAGCCAAAATTAAGTTTAATGTCTCCCTATTTTAAAGAAATTTAACCTCACACAAAAATCAAATTAATTCCCAAGCTCCCACCAACATGCTATAATGTTCTCTATAAAGAACAAAAGAGTTTCGCAACCTGAACTTAAAAGGAGCCGCAAATCCCATGCCAAAGGCAAAAACCCAACAACTCCACCTTATCCAGCTACTTCGCGCAGTCGCCATCCTTTTCGTCATGTTAGGTCATCTCAACGGACTTCTTTACAAAAGATATGCCCAGGACTGGTTCGGCATGGGCGAATGGGGGAGAACAGGCGGGGTGGACATGTTTTTTGTCATTAGTGGGTTCATGATTGCTTATTTATACAAGCACAAAATAGGGGAGTCCGGACAAGCTGGCATCTTTCTCCAAAAACGCATTACACGGATAATCCCGTATTATTGGCTCACAACCTTTGGAGTACTTTCCGTTCTGCTCATCTTTCCATACTTTGGCGAACAACTCAGTCTTTCATATCTGATTAAATCCATGTTTCTCCTATCAGATGATCCGATACTGACAGTCGCATGGTCCTTGACTCACATTTTTTTCTTCTATTTTATGTTCACCTTGCTATTGTTCAGGCCAACTATAGGCAGGCTGGCCATCGCAATATATCTTACAGTTATCATCACGAGTTACTTCATCGACTTCTTTCCAGAAAATATGCTGGCTGCCACCCTGCTGAATGTCAGCAATCTGACCATATGGCTCGGTGCGTTCGTGGCATTTTTCCTAACAACTTCACGCGTCAAAGTAAACAGCCTAATAGGAGGAGCCTTGACCGTCATAGGAATCGCGGGGTTCCTGTTTCTCTGGACCAACAACACCATTCGGTTCCTATATATAGAACAAGGAACTATTCGACCACTTCTATACGGCATCAGCTCATGCTTTCTTGTGGCCGGCTTAGCATCCATTGACCTCTACCAAAAAACTATAGTCAATAAACTACTCGACTATATCGGAAAAGCATCATTCTCAATCTTCTTAACACACAGCTTGTTTCTCATGCTATTTATCATCCTTTTAATTGAAAACGTAAAAATACAAGAGGTCATCGGTTGGGACCTCACCATGATAGTAATCCTTCTGCTGACCACGATTGGCGGGCTACTGGCTTACCAATTTGTTGAGAAACCATTGAACAAACGATTGAACTCCCTGTTGAACCGCAATAAAATGCACCATCATCTAGCAGTACCAGCAAAAAAAAATTCATGAAATAAAAAAAGGGGACGTTCCCAAAGGACCGCCCCCTAATCCATCAACCTATCTATATCGACAGTTCCTTCCCCTTCATATACCGCAAACCAACCCCAACAGCAACACCCGAAACAACTACCATCACACCTACCGCCACCAATGAGAAAAGCACGGGGATTCCAAACAAATCTACCGTCTTAAAAAAGTCAAAAAGTCTAATACCGGCGCGTCAGCACTTTCATCGCCGCCTCACTGCCCCGGATGATCTCCTCGACCAACTCAAATTCCTCCGCCAACCCTTATCACCTCACCTATTAAGACGAAACAGTTTCAAAAAAGACTTAAACAAAATAAAAAACCCGTCCTTATAGAACGGGTCCCACAAAACTCAGATATCAAATTCCAACCGGTCCCTAACTCCCGGCCAATCGGAATCCGCCAGCCACACCATCACCTTATGATGGCCAGGCTGCAGATTCTTCAACGGGATATCAAAACTCAATTCTTGCCCGGCCCCCACCATAATCTCCTCATAAATCATCGTGAACATTTTGCCTTCTGAAAACTGCTCAACCCGAGCACCATCTCGATACAAGATATAATCATATCGCTGGCCGCTACGGAAGGTAACTTTTTCACTGGACCCACCAGTATTTTCTACGACAAAATGCAACATCACTGAATTCGGACCACTTTCTGAATAGGTCAACTTGGCTTCTAAACTCATCAACAACACTCCAATCCTATACAAATACTTATATAAAATATTCGACAGAATGAATGCTATACCTTTAATGATGATTTATTTATAGATTAAAAGGTTGAACTCAAAGGTTACCAAGGGAAACACTTAACAGTTGTTTCGTTTCCACATCCATACGGAAGAACAGTTTGTAAGTTTCATCAATAGAGTAGTAGAGGATGTAAAAGCCATCAAACTCGCTGATTTCTTCGGATTCTGGCTCACCCATAATGCTTTTAATTTCATCGGGTGTCAGTGGATCAGTATTATTGGCAACTAAAGCTACGACAGGTCCGCTTTCGGAAATCGCATCAATTCCATAAGTGAGTGAATCGTGCATTCTCATACTTGCTCCAGCATCCATATAAACTTTGTTTGCTTCACCGACCTCCTGAACAATTGTTCCGTAGTCGGTCCCCAATGCATAAGTGTTCTGGCTGAGTTTCCCTTGCTTAACCAGTTCAGAAAAGTCTGTTCCAATCGTTAATTTTTCAGTAATCACAAAGTTTGATTCAAAGCTAATGGCAGCACCATGCCATGCTGAGCAACCAGAAGTTTGTTCGGTTTCAATGCGGTTTCCTTCTCTATGTAATGTCAGTATACAACCGTATTCATCTTCAGCAGAACGCGCAACATTTCCATCCTTAATTGCATATACTTCCTCCAAGGAAGCAACATGTGTCGTGGATACATTGATATTAAAATAAAAACCTTCATCTGTTTCATCATAAATAGACAATTGTCCATATACGCCTGCTGGAGCATCTATCGCCCATTTCCCAGCCCATCCCATTGAAGGATTCGCAAGTTCAGTATCAACAGATTCTTCTTCAACCGGTTCTGCAACCGCAGCAGTTTCCTTTTCTTCCACGGCATCTTCCTGGTCCGTAACCTCTCCTGCCTCAACTGATTCTGTAGCAGTTACCGTTTGGTTATCTAACTTACCAGCCTCTTTTTCTACTTCAACAGCGCCGCACGCACTCATTAACAGCACGAGTACCAATAGCGGCAATGTAAAACGTTTCATATGTATGACCCCCTAAAAAATTTCAACAGAGGAAAAATTGTGTTATTTTCAAAAAAATACAAACAAAAGCCTTGTCCCTCTTGACATTGTTGGCATAAACAACCAACCAAGCTAATAAACTGATACAAACCAAACATACAAAGAGAGTGTTTGAGGTGAGGGATCGTAGATTGTCTCGAAGAATTACACCAGCCATCCTACTTATGTTTCATATACAACTATAAAAATAAGCACTTCGTTACATCGAAATAAGCGGGTCTCATTTCACACTTCTCAACATCCACAATTTAGGGAGGGCGAGTGGTGTGCACGATTACATCAAAGAGAGAACTATCAAGATTGGAAAGTATATCGTGGAGACGAAGAAGACAGTTCGCGTGATAGCGAAAGAATTTGGCGTTTCCAAAAGTACTGTCCACAAGGACTTGACCGAACGACTGCCAGAGATCAACCCAGACTTAGCAAACGAAGTCAAAACAATCCTTGATTACCATAAATCCATCAGGCATTTACGGGGCGGCGAAGCAACCAAGATGAAGTACAAGAAAGAAGAAGAAGCCGTAAAATAAACAGGAGATACCAGGGCGAAGGAGATGCTCTGGTATTTTTGGTTTTTGTGTGCGTGGAGGGATTGCGAAGGGGAGGAGATCTATTGGAGCGAGGGTAGGTGTTCAAACTCTTAATCACCATCTCCAATTATAAAGACCTTTGCACGAGGAAAATGCAATGCAAGAGAGCTTTAGGCTGCTTCTAAAGACCTCTAGATCAGGAAAACCAAGTTCCAAAAGTCTTTATACTGCTTCTAAAGACCTCTCACGCCCGAAACCCCAGTCCGAGAAGTCTTTATACCGCTTCTAAAGCCCTCCCACGCCCGAAAACTCACTACCATAAGTCTTTATTCCGCCCCTCAAGCACTCTCAACACCAAAAATCCAACCACAAAAGTCTTTATACTCACCCGTCCACTCCTCCCTCCAACATCCCACAACTCCTTTCGACAAAATACTCAAAAAAATGACACCAAACTACTGTTAAATTTCACCTTTATTTAGTAAAATGTGATAGAATATACAATTAGGACTAAAGATAGTGTTCAAAATTAGCAATGGCAACTAAACAATCAAAGAACATTCAGATAAAAGTCATAAATAAAGCAATGACGCAAGGAGGAAAACAGAAAGATGTTTGCAAGAGATATCGGAATTGACCTGGGTACGGCGAACGTACTCATCCACGTAAAAGGAAAAGGGATCGTACTGAACGAGCCTTCTGTAGTAGCACTTGACACGAACACAGGCAAAGTATTGGCAGTAGGAGAAGAAGCCCGCAAGATGGTAGGTCGTACACCTGGAAACATCGTCGCAATGCGTCCGCTAAAAGACGGTGTTATCGCAGACTTCGAAGTAACAGAAGCAATGCTCAAACACTTCATCAAAAAACTAAACGTAAAAGGCTTCCTTTCTAAACCGCGCATCCTGATTTGCTGCCCGACAAACATCACGTCTGTTGAGCAAAAAGCAATCAGAGAAGCGGCAGAAAAGAGCGGCGGCAAGAAAATTTACTTAGAAGAAGAGCCAAAAGTAGCAGCAATCGGAGCGGGCATGGACATCTTCCAACCTAGTGGAAACATGGTTGTCGACATCGGTGGCGGAACAACAGACGTTGCAGTCCTTTCCATGGGCGACATCGTAACTGCTTCTTCCATTAAAATGGCCGGGGACAAGTTCGACGCAGAAATCCTTCAACACATCAAAAAGAAATACAAGCTTCTAATCGGTGAGCGAACAGCGGAAAACATCAAGATTGAAATCGCAACCGTCTTCCCTGGCGGCCGCAACGAATCCATCGACATTCGCGGACGCGACATGGTAAGCGGACTTCCGCAAACGATTACTGTCACATCCACTGAAATCGAAGAAGCACTACGCGAATCCGTCCAAGTAATCGTTCAAGCGGCAAAAAGCGTCCTAGAACGCACGCCACCTGAACTATCCGCAGACATAATCGACCGCGGCGTCATCCTGACAGGCGGAGGAGCACTCCTGCACGGAATGGACCAACTCCTAGCAGAAGAATTAAAAGTACCAGTACTAGTAGCAGAACAACCAATGGACTGCGTAGCAATCGGCACAGGCATCATGCTCGACCACATCGACCGCCTTCCATCCAAAAGCTTCGCCTAACACAAAACAAAACAACCACCAAAGGAGCACCCCCCAAGGGCAGCTCCTTTTTTAAATGCACTAACTTAAATTTAAAGCAACAACACTTAGGGGTCTGTCCCCCAAAAAAGAAACCCCAAAAATAATTAAATCCCCCTCGCGGGGGACTGACCCCGCCCTCAAGCTCTCCAAACTTCTAAACCAACCCTTCTACCATTTACCGGTTTACACCCCCAAGAATCTCCGTTATCATAGTCCATGGCTAACAACCAACAAAACCAATGTTCGTCTTCACACTAGACGTTCTATATAAAGGAGTGACACCATGTCATCCAATAACCAACCATTAACAGCTACAAAAAAACGGTTTCGTACCGAAATAGAAGGATTGCGTGCTGTCGCGGCATTACTAGTCGCAATTTATCACATATGGCTCGGCAACGTCTCTGGGGGTGTCGATGTATTTTTTGTCGTCTCTGGTTTCCTTATCACCACTTCTTTACTAGGAAGAGTTCAAAGGGAAGGGAAAATAGACATAATAGACTTCATCTTAGGCCTTGCAAAGCGATTGTTTCCAGCAGCCTTCTTTGTGCTGCTTGTCGTGACAGTAGCAAGCATGCTCTGGCTGCCACAAGTTCAATGGGCACAGACGCTCCAGGAAATCTTTGCATCTGCTTTCTATTATCAAAACTGGCAGCTGGCCTTTAACGCAGTTGATTATTTGGCGCAAAACAACGAAGCAAGCCCGGTCCAACATTTCTGGGCGATGTCCATTCAAGGGCAATTCTATTTGCTCTGGCCAACTGTTGTATTCGGACTGGCACTACTCATGCGCAAACTATTCAATTGGAAATTTAAAGCGACACTTATCACAGTATTACTTACTGTTTTCACAGTGTCCCTAACTTATTCCATCTATCTAACATCCACCAACCAAGCATTTGCCTACTTCCACACATTCACACGTGTATGGGAGTTCGCACTTGGAGGTATAGTTGCAGTACTCGGTTCGCAGGTTGTTTTGCGTAAGTCCGTCAGCTTTATCATCGGCTGGATTGGGTTAGTCGCAATCGTTATGTGTGGAATCATCCTACAAGTATCAACCGTATTCCCAGGGTACGCCGCACTATGGCCGACCCTTGCTGCCATCTTCATCATCTTGGCCGGCAACAACGGAGGTACATTTGGAGTCCATAGATTCCTAAGCCTAAAGCCATTAGCAAAACTCGGCAATCTTTCTTATGCCCTTTACCTATGGCACTGGCCAATCTTGGTCTTTTATTTCATTATTGCAGACAAAGAGACAGTTCCATTGCTAGATGGATTAATCATTATCTTTGCGTCAATAACCTTGTCATACATTACAACCAACCTAATTGAAAAACCGATTCGTTCCATGAAAAAAGAAAGCCCAAAATGGAAGCGCGGGTCGGTAGTTATTGCTTGTATGGTGCCGGTTGTGTTAACGGCGTCACTTTGGGCCAATCAAATCGGGAAGGCAGAAGCGGAACTTGCCAACCTTGTTGAGAATGAAGAATACCCAGGTGCTCTTGAGGCGTTTTCCAATAATGTCGTGGAAGATGTCCCTGTCTTGCCAACACCACTGCAGGCACAGAACGATCTTCCAAAGGTCTATGAGGACGAGTGTCATCAGTCATTAGAGGACTCGGAAGTAATAGCCTGTGAATATGGAGAAACAGATAACCCTGAATATACAGTGGCTCTTGTTGGTGGATCTCATTCAGCACAATGGCTGCCTGCACTGGAGGAATTTGCCCAAGAAGAGAAGATTAAGGTCATCAATTACACGAAAAGTGCTTGTCGTTTTACTGGTGAAGAAGTGAATGCAAGTACATCGGAATCTTGTTATGAGTGGAACAAGGAATTGATTCAGACACTTGTATCAACTAAACCGGATTTAGTATTTACGACGGCTGATGTTGGTCGTAAGGCGGAGGTGCCAGAAGGATTTGTTCAGCAGTGGGTAACACTTAATGAAGCAAACATTCCTGTCTTCGCACTAAGAGACAATGCTTGGTTTGAATTCAATGTGCCGTCTTGTGTGGAGGAAAAGGGAGAGGATTCCTTAGAATGTGCGCAAGAGAGGGAAAAGGCACTGCCTTCTGAGAGTCCGTTCAGTAAATTAGAGTCCGTACCAGCTAATGTAAACTATGTGGATTTGACGGATTACTTGTGTGATGAGGACTATTGCAAACCGGTTAAAGGAAATGTACTGGTCTATAGAGATAAACACCACATTACAGCAACATATGCTAAGACGATGGCTCCAATCCTGAAAAAAGAACTCTTCGCTGTGTTGAATAAATAATTTAGAGTCTACCCAGTCTACCCTGAATTCTACCCACGCATGTTAGAAATCCTCCACGAAGGGTATAGAAAGAATACATCACAAAACCGTGGAGGTGCATCTGAACATGTACCAAAGAATTTTGAGGCAATGGCATTCTTACAGAGTGAGTTATCATGAAATATTGATTGACGATTGTTTGGATGAAACAATACGAAAGAATTTAATTAATAAACGCAACTACCATAGACAAAAACTGAATGAAATGCAGGAATTAAGCCCCTACCAGTAATGGAAACGGGCTTTTTTTCTTGCAGTTTATAAGATATTCCTAAAAAAATCCAATAATCATAAAATTACATATATCGACAAACTCTTATTTGTACTATAATAGATATTAGAAAAATCTGTACGTTATAAAATTTGAGGTGAAGTCGAGTGTTACGTGGATTCTATACTGCAACAGCGGGGATGATTTCTCAGCAACGTCGCATGGAAATGATGTCGAACAATCTGTCTAATGCAAATACGCCTGGTTATAAAGCGGACCAAGGATCATTAAGATCTTTTCCTGATATGCTCTTACAACGAATGGAGCAAGCAAGCGGTACGAATACATTCAGTCCTATGTCAAATCCGAATGATCCGGTACGACTTAGTACAGGTGTGTACCTACAAGAAACAAAGCCTAAGCATACACAGGGGGATTTGCGTCCGACTGGAAATGATACAGATCTTGCAATCCTAAATCAAAACCTTCCCGAGAATGCATCGGTTTATTTCACGGTGGAGCAGGTGGATGGGACACCGCGATATACGAGGAACGGGAATTTCTCTATTGATCCTGAAGGTTATTTAACGACAAACAGCGGTCTTTATGTGCTAGATGAAAATGATAACCGAATTCAGATAAGATCACGCTCTATGTTTGTTCAACAAGACGGCACAATCCTAGAAGGCGATATTCGAAATACTCGCCTTGGAATTGCGCTTGCCAATAACCCAGATGAGTTGGTGAGAGAGGGAAATGGGCTGTACCGAACCGCAGAAAACGTTCCTCTTCTTCAAAATGCAGCAGGAGCGCCTGGAGTGAACTATTCCATTTCTCAAGGTCATATTGAACGCTCTAATGTGGACACCGCCCAAGCAATGAGTGATATGACAGCCGCCTACAGAGCATTTGAAGCCAATCAGAAGGTAATTCAAGCGTATGATATGAGCATGCAAAAAGCAGCAAATGAAATTGGCCGCATTAACTAAAAAGCCCTTAACGGAGGGAGAAAATAAATGAACAGAATCATGCTGAATGCTACTAATACAATGAATCAGTTACAAAAACAACTGGATTTAATCTCACACAATGTGGCGAATGTAGATACAGTCGGATATAAGCAAAGAAGTGCTTCCTTTCAAGAGCTGCTTGCCCAACAATCAAATAACCAGCCATTAGCACAATATGATAATCAAACGGCCCGTCAATCTGAGCTAGGCATTCGAGTTGGCTCTGGGTCAGGATTAAGTAAAACACAGCTTCATTTAACGCAAGGACCTATGAAAGCGACGGATCGTATGTTAGACTTTGCACTGACTAAAGAAAATCAGTTCTTTACTGTTCAAGTCACGGAAAATGGGCAAACTAGTACACAATTTACACGAAATGGTGTATTCTATTTGTCGCCGGTCAATAATGCCGAAGTGATGCTTGTTACTTCCGAAGGGCATCCTGTGCTGGATAGTGACGAGCAGCCAATCATCCTGCCGGAAAATGTGAAAGAAGTCAAACTTCAGGAAAGTGGCATTTTATCTGCCGTTATGACAGATGGACAAGCCATTGCACGTGAGCTTGGAGTTGCAGAAGTGATTAGACCGCAGATGCTTGAGGCAAGACCAGGTTCTCTATATGCACTTCCTCCAGAGAATGTTGCTAATCAAGAATCGGTGGTAGGATTCTTACAAGGTGGAGCACGTCAAGATATACGTATGCAGCAAGGAATGCTCGAGCAGTCCAATGTTGACCTTGCTTCAGAAATGACGGAAATGACGTTAATGCAACGTTCTTATCAATTCAATGCTAAATCTGTCCAGTTTGCAGACCAGATGATGGGACTTGTAAACGGATTGAAATCATAATCGTTTAGGAAATCCAAGAAAAAGGAGAGGTTGCGCAATGGAGCAAGAAACAGGCAAAAAGAGCTTATCAAGGGAAGAGTTGCGCAAAGCTCAGAAAAATAAAGAAAGTCAGCAAGAAGAAGTAAGTGCAACAAAAGGTGAACGACCGAAAAAATATAAGTTTAGAATCCGACTTATACCTATATGGTTACGTCTAATCATCCTAGTTATTGTAATGGTAGTGGCAATCGTTGCAGGTGCCATGTTTGGCTACGGCGTCCTTGGTGGCGGCAACCCAATGGATGTATTGAACAAAGAAACGTGGCAACATATTCTCGATCTCGTTAACAAAGAATAAGGGAGTCCTATAAAGGACTTCCTATTTTTTATGCCTTCCTATATAATTGTAAGTAACTATTAGTAGGAGGTCTTAAAACCATGCTTGATATTAACGAAATAAAGGCAATCATTCCACATAGATATCCATTCCTTTTAATCGACAGAATCGTCGAGATAGAAGAAGGCCAACGTGCTATTGGCATTAAAAACGTGACAGCAAACGAAGAGTTCTTCAACGGACATTTCCCTGAGTTCCCAGTAATGCCAGGTGTACTTATTGTAGAAGCATTGGCACAAGTCGGAGCAGTAGCTATGCTGAAAAAAGAAGAAAATAAAGGACGCCTTGCATTCTTTACTGGAATCGACAACTGTCGCTTCAAAAAGCAAGTAGTGCCTGGGGACCAGCTTCGCCTGGAAGTCGAAATGACTAGAGTCCGCGGCAGTATTGGAAAAGGCAAGGGCGTAGCAACAGTGGATGGCCAACTCGTCTGTGAACTGGAAATGATGTTTGCATTAGGGCCAAAGCAGTAATTTGAAGAAATTTGCAAAAACCATGTAAGCTTTCTCAAAAAATGGGGAATATAAAAAGGGACCAAGCAACATGAGCTAAAAGGGTCTTGAAATTCCATTTACGAAAGGAGAAGGTTTATATGAACAGCAAATGGTTATTGAAATTAACTGGTACTGCTTTAGCAGCGATGCTAATTACAGGATGTGCAGCAAACAATCAGGATGTTCCTCCGCCAGAAGAAGAGCCACCAATGGAAGAACCTGCAGATCCTGAAATGGAAGAAGAGAACAACATGGAAGAAGATATGGAGCAAGACGAAGAGAACATGGAAGAAGATATGGAAATGGAAGAGGAAGAAGACCAGCAGTAATCTCTTTCATAAAGCGGGGGACAGTGCATGCTGTCCCTTTTCTAAATCCATATTTAATTTCTCTCCTTATAATCCCACAATATCCGCCACTCCCCGTCCTCACGCACCACATACACAAATTGTACAAACGCGAAATGCCCATACTTTCCTCGATAGTCTTGCCTAACTTCAAACTCATAAGCAGTACCAAAAGATTTTCCATCCTTCTCCATCTTCCAATTCTTCCTATCATTGACTTTACTTACTTCATAAGAAAAAGTATCAGCCCCAAAATGCCCATTAAAAACATGTACTCTGTCAGAAGCAAACGCGCCTCTGCCAAATTTAGCTTTCATTTCTGTGTGGAGTAATTCCCATGATCTGCTATAATCCTGGGCACTCTCATATTTATAATAATTCATAACCACGCGCTTTGCCTTTCTTTCCTCCCCCATGAATAAAGAGGACACTATATAAATTAATAATAAAAACACCCCTATCCCTACAACAAAAACCACTGCCCGTTTTCCTCTATATCTCCGCATCATAATCTCCCCTATGTTGTCCTTAAACTATAACCAAATATATGCAACACGAGAAAAATTATTAGCAGTTCGACAAACTTCTTTATCTATTCGACAAAATACGATTTATTTGTCAAAAATTACTCTAAATGCTACAGCGTTTTCAATGAAATTCCTCTTTTATTACAAAGAAATTACATTTATTATATAGATAAGTAAGGGAATCTCACCTATAATAGTTTCTATGTGACATAATATGAAGAAATATGTAAGAAAAATAAACTTTACCAATAACTATCGGAGGTCGACATGGAAGAAACTATTAGTCTAAAAGAACTATTTCAAACCATAAAAAAACGTCTATGGCTCATCATACTCTTAACCGTTCTTGCAACAACAGTCAGTGGGGTAGTGAGCTATTTCTTGTTAACACCAATCTACCAATCTTCTACACAACTACTAGTAAATCAGGCGAAATCTGAACAAGCTCAATTTACTTCTGCGGATATACAAACCAACCTGCAATTAATTAATACGTATAATGTAATTATTAAAAGCCCGGCAATATTGGATAAAGTGAGTGAGAATTTGGATGGGGAAGTTAATGCGGGGCAGTTGAACGGCATGATTACAGTTGGAAGTGCGAATAACTCTCAAGTTTTAGATATAACTGTCCAACATGCTGATCCTGTATTGGCTGCTACTATTGCGAATGTGACGGCACAAACATTCCAAGCAGAAGTTATTGACATCATGAATGTCGATAATGTTAGCATTCTTTCTGGAGCGCAGGTTGGAGAAAATCCATCCCCAATCAAGCCACAGCCTGTACTTAATATGGCCATTGCATTCGTTATAGGTCTTATGGCAGGAGTGGGCATAGCATTCTTGTTAGAATTCCTTGATAACACAGTAAAAAACGAGCAAGATGTGGAAAAACTATTAGAATTGCCTGTATTGGGTTCCATTACCATAATCGAAGATAAAGACATTCGAGAAGCGATGCAAAGACACCAAGTAAAAGCAAGAACGAGAGGTGAGACAGTTGGGTCTTAGAAAAAAGCAAAAGTCAACAGCTAAAGCAACGGCGAGCAGACATTTAATTTCTGATAAATTACCAAAATCTCCAATCTCAGAACAATATCGTACCATTCGTACAAATATTCAGTTCTCGTCTGTTGATCAACAACTACGTTCCATTATGATTACTTCTTCAGGACCATCAGAAGGAAAGTCAACGACAGCAAGTAACCTTGCGGTGGTTAATGCACAACAAGGGAAGAAGGTATTGTTTGTAGATTCTGACCTTCGCAAACCAACAGCGCATTATACGTTCCAACAGGAGAATTTCCGTGGCCTGACGACGGTGCTTACCAGGCAGTCTGCATTACTGGATACGATTCAACCAACACGTATTGAATATCTTGATATATTAACAAGCGGTCCAATTCCCCCGAATCCTGCAGAGCTATTAAGCTCTCGTGTAATGGAAGAATTACTTGCAGAAGCATATAGAATCTATGATTTAGTGGTTTTTGATACACCACCTGTACTTGCGGTAACAGATGCCCAGATTCTTGCAAATCAATGTGACGGTACAATTCTGGTGGTAGCTAGCGGTTCCACGGACAAAGACAGTGCTATCAAAGCAAAAGACCTACTAAATTCAGCCAAGGCTAAACTACTCGGTGTAGTATTAAACATGAAAAAGCAAAATGAAAGTTCGTATTACTACTATTATGGTGGAAAATAAGAGGATGAATCATCCTCCTATTTTTCGGCATTGTAGCATGACTATATTACTATAATAATTACAAATAATTCAAAGAAAAGGAGGGATTCCACCTATGACATACAAAAAGAGACTATCATTCTTAATCATTGTTGATTCTTTAATTGTCCTGTCTTCTATTTATGTGGGCTTTTGGCTGCTTATGCCTGATGCGAATATACTTAGCTCAGGTACACTATTTCTTAGCTCCTTAACGTTGATCATCTGGCATCATTTATTTGCTTATACATACAAGCTATACCATAAGGCCTGGGAGTATGCGAGTATTGGGGAACTAATGGGAATTACAAAGGCTGTGACCTATTCTGTTACGGTGGCCGGATTTGTGCAGCTGCTTGTTAATGGTCATGTATATCTGCGTGTGTTAATCGTCACATGGATGTTACATATGATTCTAATTGGTGGATCCCGCTTTTCTTGGCGTGTATACAGAGACTTCTATTATAAAAAGAACATAAATAAGAAGCGCACTCTTATTGTGGGAGCAGGTGCAGGCGGAACAATGGTGGCACGACAACTGTTACAAAACAGAGACGCAGATTTAGTCCCGGTAGCTTTTGTTGACGACGATCCGAAAAAACAAAAACTTCAAATTTTAGGTATACCGGTAAACGGTGGAGTTAGTGATATTGAATCTGTTGTAATGAAGATGGAAATTGAGAATATCATTATCGCCATCCCTTCACTTGGAAAAAAAGAGATCAACACGATCTATCAGGAATGTGTCAAAACTGATGCAAAAACAAAGATTATTCCGATGCTTGAAGACCTCATGTCAGGAAAAGTATCTGTCAATGAGTTTCGTGATGTAGAGGTGGAAGATTTGCTTGGTAGAGATCCAGTAAAACTAGATATGGCAAGTATCTCGGAATCTATTACAGGTAAAACAGTACTTGTAACGGGTGCTGGAGGCTCCATCGGGTCCGAAATCTGTCGTCAGTTATCTAACTTTACTCCTGAAAACCTGATTTTGCTTGGTCATGGGGAGAACAGTATTTACTCGATTGAGTTAGAGCTTCGTGCCAAATACGATGCAGCGATTAACATTTATACAGAGATAGCAGACATACAAGATAGAAGCAAGATCTTTTCTATTATGGAAAAGTATATGCCTGATGTTGTTTATCATGCAGCAGCGCATAAGCATGTACCATTGATGGAACGTAACCCGGAAGAAGCGGTGAAGAACAATATTTTCGGTTCTAAGAATGTAGCGGAAGCGGCAGATACCTTTGGTATTGATACGTTTGTGCTCGTTTCTTCAGATAAGGCAGTTAATCCGACAAATATTATGGGTTCGACTAAGCGTTTTGCGGAAATGGTTGTTCAGCAGTTGGCTCAGGAGAGTAAGACAAAGTTTGTTGCTGTGCGATTTGGAAATGTGCTTGGAAGCAGGGGGAGTGTTATTCCTCTGTTTAAAAAGCAGATTCAGGCTGGCGGTCCGGTGACGGTAACACATCCGGATATGACGCGTTACTTTATGACGATTCCAGAGGCTTCAAGACTTGTAATTCAAGCTGGTACCTTGGCACGTGGTGGAGAGGTATTTGTGTTGGATATGGGGGATCCGGTTAAGATTGTTGATCTGGCGAAAAACCTAATCACCCTTTCGGGCTATTCTATCGATGAAATTGGGATTAGATATTCTGGGATTCGTCCTGGGGAGAAGATGTATGAAGAGTTATTGAATGAAAATGAGATTCATAAGGCGGATGTGTTCCCGAAAATCCATATTGGGAAGGCGCCGTTGAAGAATGGAGAGGTACTGAGTTACTTCTTGAGGAATTTTGAGACGATGAGTGAAGCAGAATTGAGAGAGTATCTTTTAGCAGTTGCGAATAATAAAGAAGATGAGTTGAAGCACTTATATAGAACAAAAGTTTCAGTTTAAGAGGGGATGACATTATGCAAAAGGTGAGAAAGGCAATTATTCCTGCGGCAGGGTTGGGGACTCGTTTCCTTCCGGCGACGAAGGCTCAGCCGAAAGAGATGCTGCCGATTGTGGATAAGCCGACAATCCAGTTCATTATGAAGAGGCTGTAGCTTCTGGGATTGAAGATATTATTATTGTGAGCGGTCGTGGGAAGCGTGCGATAGAAGATCATTTTGATAAACCTTATGAGTTGGAAGAAACGTTGGCGAAGAAGGGAAAGTTTGAGCAGTTGGAAGAGATTCAGGAGATCTCGAAGCTTGCTAATATTCATTATATTCGTCAGAAGGAGCCACTCGGCCTTGGACATGCGATTGGTTGTGCGAAGCGTTTTATTGGAGATGAGCCGTTTGCGGTGTTGCTTGGGGATGATATTGTTCATTCGCCAGAGAAGCCTTGTTTGAAACAGTTGATTGAGGTGTATGAGCGGTTTAATTCTTCTGTATTAGGTGTGCAACAGGTGCCTATGGAGGATGTACTTAAATATGGTGTGATCTCTAAGAAGAATGGGGAGATTGATGCGGGTTGCTTCCATATTGATAGTTTGGTAGAGAAGCCAAAGATGGAGGATGCGCCTTCTAATCATGCGATTATGGGTAGGTACGTCCTTCGGCCGGAGATTTTTGAGATTTGGGATAGACAGAAACCTGGCGCTGGAGGAGAGATCCAGTTAACGGATGCGATTAAGGAATTGAATGAGAAGCAGATGGTGGTTGCTTATGAGTTTAGTGGAGTGCGCCATGATGTTGGTGATAAGTTTGGCTTTATTTAAGGCGCAGTTGAATTTTGCGGTGGAGAGGGAAGAGCTTAGGGAGCAGGTTATGGAGTACATGGAGTTGTTGGTAGATAAGGCAAAGACAGGGATTTAATGTGCCTTACGGCCCAAGTGTTAGTAGATTAAAGTAACAAAGTGATGTCTCCTTACCTATATCAATGGAGGTACTCGGTTGCACTGTGGTTGGGGAGAAATCCTCACCTTAGATACGAGGAGTTATCAATGGTGTGGTGTGAGGTGTGGTTCAATGCCCCTTTATTTTTTTGTACATAAATACATCAGGAGGTTGGTGTAAGTACATGTTAAAGAATTTTGCTGCTAGGAAGAATGATGGGTTGACTTTGGTGGAGATTTTGGCTGTTGTGGTTGTTTTAGGGATATTGGCTGCTATTGCTGTACCTTCGGTACTTGGGCATATTAGTAAGACCGAGATTGATGTGTGTGATGTTAATTCTAGTGAATTGTTGAAGAGATATAATCAGGAGTTAGTGTTAGAGGATAAGAATCATAGTGATTTAGAATTCACTTCATTTTTGGTTGAGCATGGTGAGTATGTGTGTCCGTTAGGTGGGACATATCGTTATGTTGATGAGGAAGTGGAGTGTAGTGAGCATGGGAATATAGACCATGAGGAAGAAGATGGAGATGTTCCGTTTTTGTAGAGGGTGGAGGAGAGTATAGAAAGTGTCACATAGAGATAAGAGAAATGTGCTCTCTAGATTGTATGGTGATGGGGAACTGACTATCATTGTTATATTGAACGCTAGGAACCTTGCGGGATAAGGGTTTAGGGTGGTAAATGCGAGAATATCTATTTCGTATTTGATTGGTAGATTGATTAGATATTATGAGGTGACTATCGTAATTTGACAACAAAACACAACATGTAGTATTAGGTTGCGAACTTTACCAGATAAACATACTATATATTAATTTTTTAATCTATTTTGCATAATGAATATTAAATACGAGGTAGCTATCAGAAGTAGATTAATTTAGTGGTTTAGTAGTTGGTTGGAATGATAATTTAAAAGCTTCCAATTAAGTCCTAACTTACTAAATAATTTTTCAAGGAGTGTTACAGGCATGTATATGAAAATTAAAAGATTCATAGATATCATTCTTTCTTTAAAAGGACTTATTGTTTTATCACCAATTTATTTAATTCTAATTATTGCTATCAAGATTGATTCAAGAGGGCCAGTTCTTTTTAAGCAAAAGCGTGTAGGAATTAACAAGACACATTTCAATATTTTGAAATTCCGTACTATGAGAATAGATACACCGAAGGACACTCCAACGCACTTATTAGGTAATCCAGAACAGTATATCACAAAGATGGGTAAATTTCTGAGAAAAACCTCACTTGATGAGCTTCCGCAGATTTGGAATATTTTTGTGGGACAGATGAGTGTTATTGGGCCAAGACCAGCACTATGGAATCAGTATGATCTGATTGCTGAACGGGACAAGTATGGTGCTAATGATGTACCACCTGGATTAACTGGCTGGGCACAGATTAATGGTAGAGACGAGCTTACTATTGAAGTGAAAGCGAAGTTGGATGGGGAGTATGTTGAGAAGATCAGTTTTTGGATGGATTTTAAGTGTTTCTTTGGGACCATCGTGAGTGTAGTGAAGAGTGATGGGGTTGTTGAAGGTGGTAATGGAGTAAACGGTAAGAAGGAAGTTGCAAGTAGCAGGGAGAGCGTTACTAAATGAAAAATATATTAATAACAGGTAAGCACAGTTACGTAGGAAAGAACCTGGAAAAATGGCTTAACAAGTACCCGCCCGATTTGTATTTAACGGATTCAATTAGTTTAAGAGATGATTCGTGGAAGGAAAAAGATTTTTCAAAGTATGATGTTGTATTTCATGTTGCTGGGATAGCACATATAAAGGAAACTGAAGAAAATGCTCACTTGTATTATAAAGTAAATCGTGATTTGGCATATGAAACAGCTAAAAAGGCAAAGAATGATGGGGTTAATCTATTTGTTTTTTTAAGCTCGATGAGTGTTTATGGAATTGAGAGTGGTTTGATTGATAAACATACTCCTCCAAGACCTATTAGTAATTATGGAAAGTCTAAGCTTGAAGCTGAATATTTAATTGAAGATCTAGCGGATGATAACTTTAAAGTTATTATTCTACGCCCTCCTATGATTTATGGTAAAGGGTGTAATGGTAATTATCCGAAATTAGTAAACCTTGCAAAAAAATCTCCTTTCTTTTTAGACATTAAAAATAAAAGAAGCATGATCTATATAGATAATTTTAAGTGAATTCGTAAGGTTATTAATTGATGATGGAAAAAGCGGTTTGTTTTATCCACAAAATGAAGAGTATGTGTGTACTACAGAAATGGTTGTGGCTATAGCAGAAACACACGGCAAAAAGATCAAGCTAATTAAGCTGTTCAATTATTTAATAAGTGTATTAAAGCTGAGTACTGTAAAAAAGGTGTTTGGTAGTTTGGTTTATGATAAGTCTATTTCTGAATATAAAGATAAATATTGCATATATGATTTCAAGACATCTATTTTATTAACTGAAAGGGATAGTAATCAACAATGAAAAAAGTATTATTTGTTGCTACAGTAGTAAAAAAACATATTATGGTATTCCATCTTCCTTATTTAGAATGGCTAAAAAAGAACGGTTACGAAACGCATGTTTGTGCAAGAAATGATTATGAAAATAAAGAAGACTGTAATATCCCGTATTGTGACAAATACATTGATTTACCGTTCCTGCGTTCGCCGTTTAAAATAAAAAACATTATGTTGTATAAGAAACTAAAGGAATTAATTAATCAGAATGAATACGATATTATTCATTGCCATACGCCAATGGGTGGAGTTTTAACTAGGTTAGCAGCCATTGAAGCTCGAAAAAAAGGGACAAAAATAATTTATACTGCCCACGGTTTTCATTTTTTTGACGGCGCGCCACTTATAAATTGGCTATTTTATTATCCAGTAGAACGTTTTCTGGCGAAAGATACTGATGTACTTATAACTATAAATAAGGAAGATTATAATAGAGCTAAAAATTCATTTAGGGCTAGAAAAGTTGAATTTACACCAGGAGTTGGAATTGATACCAGCAATTTTAGTAGTGTATTAGTTGATAAAAAAGCAAAGCGTAAAGAACTTGGGCTACCAGATGATGCATTTGTAATATTATCGGTTGGGGAAATTAACAAGAATAAAAACCATGAAACAATAATTAGAGCTATAAAAGAACTTAACCATCCTCAAATTTATTATATTATATGTGGTCAAGGGCCATTAGAGAGCCATTTGAAAAATCTAATAGTAAATTTGGGAGTAGAGGGGAAAGTTCAGTTATTAGGATTTAGAAAAGATATTGCAGAGATTTGTAAATCTTCTGATGCTTTCGCTTTTCCTTCTCTAAGGGAAGGACTAGGTTTAGCAGCAATAGAAGCTATGGCTTCAGGTTTGCCGATCATAACCTCTAATGTACATGGAATTGTTGATTATTCAGTTGATAGCAAAACTGGATATACCTGTAACCCAAAGGATGTTAAAGGTTTTGCAAGAGCAATAGAAAAGCTTATTGATAAGCCAGATAATAGGATTATGATGGGACAATATAATATAGAAGTAGCAAAGAGATTTAACATTAATACTGTGTTGGAAGAAGTTAAGAGAATCTATAGAAATGTATAGGTATAATACTTATGGTCTATAAAAAGAAAGTAGTAATAAAAATAAAATTTTTTTAAGAAGGAGGTGCAGATATGAAGAATAAACCCATAAGAGTTTTACATGTTTTAAATGGGTTAGGTAGCGGTGGGACGGAATCCTTTATAATGAATATTTATAGAAATATAGATAGGAGTAAGGTTCAATTTGATTTCTTAATCAGAAGTACTAAAGATAATTTATTAAAAAATGAGATCGAGAAACTAGGTGGAAAAGTATATATTACTTCTGAGTTTCCGCGTCATTTTATAAAAAATTATAGAGAAATTAATGAGTTTTTTAAAAGAAATAAAGACTACAATATTGTTCATGTACATGCGAATGCTCTTATGTATGTGAAACCACTTAAAATTGCTAAAAAATATGGGGTGAATTGTAGAATCATTCATAGTCACAATACCCAGACCGCAAATAATCCCTTATACAAATATATTCATCATTGGAACAAAAGATTTATCTCTGAACAAGCAACTGATTTTTTTGCATGTTCTAAAATGGCTGGAGATTGGATGTTTAATAATTCATATAAGGTTATTAATAATGCAATAGATGTGAACAAGTTTCAATTCAATGAAGAGAAACGTAAAAAAGTCAGAGAGCTATTTAAATTAGAAAATAAATTTGTAATAGGACATATAGGTAGATTTACCTATCAAAAAAAATCATTCGTTTTTGATTGATATATTTAAAGAGGTATATGAAGAGAATAAAGATGCAGTTCTTATGTTAATAGGTACTGGAGAATTGTTCGATGATATAAAATTTAAAGTTACCTCATTAGGTTTACAAGAGAACGTAATATTTACGGGTCCAAGGAAAGATATACCAGACCTTTTATCTTCCATGGATGTTTTTATTTTACCATCTTATTTTGAAGGTTTAGGTATTGTGCTTGTGGAAGCACAAGCATCTGGATTGCATTGTATTGCATCCAAAGATGTAATACCAAATGAGGCGAAGGTAACCAATCTATTACAATATATACCTTTGACAAAGAATAGCAAGGATTGGGCTCAGATTGTATTGAAGAATAGGTGGAAAAGAAAAAGAAGTTTAAATAACCAGATTATAAATGCTGGATATGAAATTGCTCATGTTGCAAAGAATTTAGAACAATTCTACTTAAATAAATGTGGTAAACAAATATAAACATATCACGTGCTATCTATCAGAATCTAAAATGAGAAATATTATTCTGTGAGTAAAAGAATAATGAATAAGGTACTTCTAATCGAACTCCCTTTTGGACCTGGTAGATACTAGAGATTGAACAGAAGGGCGGCAATAAGATGGGGTATGAAAGTGTAACTTTTGAAAAAGATAGTATTTTTCTAATAACTGGTGGAGCTGGTTTTATTGGTTCTAATTTATGTGAGGTTTTATTAAATAAAGGATATAGGGTTCGATGCTTAGATAATCTTTCAATTGGAAAAAAATCAAACATTGATCTGTTTATAAATAATTCAAATTACACCTTTATTAATGGAGATATTAGAGATTTAGATACGTGTATGCATGCTTGTGATGGTGTTGATTATGTTCTGCATCAAGCAGCCTGGGGGAGTGTCCCTAGGAGTATAGAGATGCCATTATTATATGAAGAGGTAAATATTAAAGGAACTTTAAATATGATGGAAGCAGCGAGACAAAATAATATTAAGAAATTTGTTTATGCCTCGAGCTCTTCTGTTTATGGTGATGAGCCAAACTTACCTAAACTGGAAGGCAGAGAAGGTAACCTTTTATCACCATATGCTTTAACGAAGAAAGTAAATGAAGAGTATGGCAGACTTTATAAAACTCTTTATAATTTAGATACTTATGGCCTTAGATATTTTAACGTGTTCGGAAGAAGACAAGATCCAGATGGAGCGTATGCTGCAGTTATCCCTAAATTTATCCGCCAATTATTAAAAGGTGAGAGACCTACGATTAATGGAGATGGTAGACAGAGTAGAGATTTCACTTATATTGAAAATGTTATCGAAGCCAACTTAAAGGCTTGTACTGCATCGAGTCAAATTGCAGGCCAAGCTTTCAATATAGCATATGGTGGTCGAGAATATCTAATCGATGTATATGATGAATTGTGCGGAGCA
This sequence comes from Bacillus sp. m3-13, assembly GCF_000175075.1. Taxonomy (NCBI): domain Bacteria; kingdom Bacillati; phylum Bacillota; class Bacilli; order Caryophanales; family Bacillaceae; genus Bacillus; species Bacillus sp. m3-13. Next base: position 127,665 of record NZ_ACPC01000050.1, on the reverse strand, counting down.
TTAAAGAAAGATATTAAACCAATTTTTGGTTCTAATCGAACTGGTGATATTAAACACAGCAATGCTGATATTAGTAAAGCGATAGATTATTTAGGATATCGCCCTGAGTGGAGTTTTGAAAGGGGTATTGCGGAAGCGATAGAATGGTATAAGGAGAATTTATAATGGAAAAAAATACACATAAAATCTCTATAATTATGGCGACATATAACTGTGAAAGTACAATAGATGAAGCAATAGATTCTATTATTAACCAAACGTACACTAATTGGGAATTAATAATTTGTGATGATTGTTCTATTGATAATACCTATGAAAAACTTTACTTTTATAAGGAGAAATATCCCGGGAAAATTATTCTCCTCAAGAATAAAGTTAATTCAAGGCTTTCTTACTCCTTAAATCGATGTCTAGAGGTAGCTAAGGGGAAATATGTTGCTCGTATGGATGGAGACGATATTTCTTTGCCAGATCGTTTTGAAAAACAAGTATTTTTCTTGCAGAATAATCCTAGTATCCATGTTGTTGGAACATTAATGAGAAGGTTTAGTAGTGGTGGATTGGCTGACATTATGCATAATAATGAAAAACCTGATAAGTACACATTACGGTATAATGTTCCATTTTTTCACGCAACAATAATGACTTATAAACATGTTTACGACACTTTAGGTGGTTATACTGTTTCAGAACGTACAGTACGTGGACAAGATGTGGATTTATGGTTTAGGTTTTTTCATGAAGGGTTTAAAGGGATGAATATTATGGAACCTCTATACCTTGTCCGAGAAGATTTAGCAGCAATAAAAAGAAGAACTTTTCGCGTAAGATGGAATGCATATAAGACCACGATGATAGGATATAGGCTCTTAAATTATCCACTCTTATGGTATATAAAACCGACATTCGAAGCTCTTGCAAAGAGTATAATTCCTGATAGATTGATATATCTATATAGGAATATACAAAAGAAAAGGTTTTATAAAAATGAAAATGCAAAAAAAGCTTAAAGTACTGAAGTTATCTTAATGTAAGGATAGATTGGACTGGAGACAATAGAATGGTCGTATATGTTTTGACAATATTAATAGTATTGGCTACCTCATTATTAGCTCAAATTACAGTAAGTAAATATAATGATAGTAATAATAATTTTAACTTTTATTATAATAAATTTTTTGTATTTATGACAGGGGCAGTTTTAATAATAGTATCAGGATTACGGTGGCAAGTTGGTACTGATTATAGACAATATTCTATTCATTACACAAGCTATGTAATTAATATTTGGGAATATATCTTGACACTAAATGAACCAGGTATTGCAATAATCGCCAAAGTTTCAAGTTGGATTTTTGACGATTATGTAACAATGTTTTTTTTAGCAGCACTTATAACTATAGGATTATCAATTAGAACTATAGCTAAACATAGTAATATGTTAACATTTAGCGTTTTACTGTATATATTCATAGGAGCTTGGCATGGTTCATTTAATGGTGTCCGCCAGTATCTTGCATGTGCTATTATTTTTGCCGGACATCGGTTCATAGTGGAAAGGAAATTCATAAAATATTTAATTGTGGTATTAATAGCTAGTTTATTTCATATGAGTGCTTTAGCTTTATTAATATTGTACTTTATACCACTCAAAAAACTTAATCTCAAAGAGATAGGTTTGATGGCAATAATTACAGTCATTGCTCTTTACTCATATGACACTGTTTTTCAATTTGTTGAATCTGTCAGAGGAAGAGAGTTAAGTACGTATGATTATATGATGCGGGAAGTAAATTTATTAAGGGTGGCTGTCCAAGTTGCGCCGTTAATAATCTATTTTACTTTAACTATTAAAAAAGACTTAAATACCTTTGATCTATTTTACATTAATATGTTATTTGTTAATGCAGCTGTTTCAATTGCAACTTCTGATAGTGCATATTTAGCAAGATTTTATATTTATACTAGTATTTTTACAACACTTGCTATTCCAAGGCTTCTTAATTTTAAAGATAAACACTTGAAGTCTTTACTTCAGTATATAATTATTATTTTATATTTGGCATATTGGTATGTTGAAGCGTCAGGTATTAGTTTTCAATGGATATTTAATAGAAACTATTAATTGTCTATTTGCAAAAGAGTGAATGGTGAAAGGAAGCTCAGCTATTCTTGATTTGTTTGATCCTATTAAGAAGAATAATTTATTTTTTATAGAGGAGGGGCGTAATGAAAAACCATAAGAAAAGAATCCTGTTTTTTTTATTTTCTTTAGGTGGAGGGGGAGCAGAACGAACAGTAATTAATATTATAAATAATTTAGATAAAGAAAGATTTGACATAGTATTAGTACTAGGTACAAAAAAAGACAGTGATTACATGCATTTGGTTGATAGTCATGTGCGGATTATTGTATTAGGTAGCAAAAAATTAAGATACTGCCTATTTAAATTGAAAAAAACTAATAACTAATGAAAATCCTGACATCTTGTTCAGTACCATCAATCAAACTAACTTAGTATTATTAATAGTTAAAGCAATTTGGTTTAATAAAATCCCTACTATTGTAAGAGAGTCTAGTAATAGAACCGAGACAGGAAGTGTTACTAGAATAAATAGATTGCTTACCAATATAACTTATAATTTTTTTGCCGATAAGATAATTGCGTTATCTAGAGGAGTAAAAAAATGATTTAGTTACGAATTTTCGCATTAATGAGAAGAAGATTAAAGTTATCTATAATCCTATCGAACTTAAGAAAATAGAGAATTTAAGTGTGGAACCAGTAGAAGATTTAATATTTAATGGTGATGAAAAAATTATTATAGCTGTAGGTCGGTTAATAGAATTAAAGGATTATACCACATTGTTGAAAGCATTTAGTATAGTATCAAATTCTGTTAAATCGAGATTAGTTATATTGGGAAGAGGTCCGTTAGAATCCAAGCTTAGAGAGTTGAGTGAAGAATTAGGTATAAGTAAGAGTGTTATTTTTTTAGGATTTAAAAAAATCCATACAAATATATGAATCGAGCGGATTTATTTATTTTGAGTTCAAGAGTTGAAGGATTTGGCCATGTGATTGTCGAGGCAATGGCTACCAAAACCCCTGTAATTGCAACGGATTGTAAATCTGGACCATCGGAGATCCTTAATGATGGTGAATTTGGAATATTAGTTCCTATAAAAGATTATAAGAGTTTAGCTGAAAACACTATCACTATGCTGAAAAATGACACTATGCTCAAGCATTTTGCAAATTTAGGTTACAAGAGATCTATGTATTTTAATGCAGAAAATATAGTCAAGGAATATGATAGAATTCTAAAAGACTATTAAGAATTGAGTAGGAGATATAATAGAAATAGTACTAGAAGAAAATTAAACACTAAATGTTGGAACCTTTACAATTATTAACGCTAGTTGTTTTTTTTTCGGTATTCTATTAAAGCTTTTGCTTATTTTCTAGTTACTTTATACTTTTACTAATTCGCTCAACATTTTGTATAAAGTTCAAAGTTATAGGTAATCAAATATATCTCCTGTTATTAATATATATATAGGTAGGTAAATTATGAAATATATTGAATCATTTATAAAATTTGAAAAACAAAATAACTTATTCAGCTTAGATATCAGAGGGTTCAAATATTGGCACTATGTTAGATTTGTTTTATATTTTGATATTCTTAACAAAAAAGAAAACTTAGGACAAGCACATACTAATTTATCAAAAGAAAAATATGCTAAACGTTTATTCCTAAAATTAAAACAAATACCTAATTTTATATTTCGTAATCCAATGTGGTATTTAAAACAAAAAGATTTGATCGTTTTAAATCATCCAAGAAAAGTTAAAAATGGAGAACATTATGAATGCTTATATACCGATAGTTTTTTAGATAAGTTGAATCATTCATATTATGTCTTTGAACAACCTTTTTTAGAAAAACATTACAAACCTTCGAAGACAAATAATGTTAGATTTGTAGACTATATTGGATTTAGGGTAGCAATCCATAATGAATTCATGAAGAGAATATTTAAGTTTAGTCTGAATAAAGCTGAGAGAGAACAGATTGAGGAATTAGTAGACAAACTAAATAGTAATTTTGAAACAAACCTAGAATCAAAAAAAGTTATTAATTTGGTTGAGAATTTATATTTATCTTATAAAGCGAATAAGAAATATTATAGAAAAATATTAGATAAAGTACAGCCAAGAATGATAGTTAATTTAATATCATACAGTGTGGACAGACACGTTATAACTGAGCTTGCAAAAGAAAGAGGAATTCCTGTCATTGAGTTACAACACGGAACTATGGGAAAATTCCATATAGCATATAATTTTGTAGAAAAGATGGAGCTAAACACATTTCCTGACTACTTGTTTGTATTCGGAGAGTTTTGGAAAGATACTACACGACTTCCGATAATTGATTCAAAAATTAAGGTGGTAGGCTGGCCTTATTATGAAGAAAAAATTAGAAAATATAAATATGAGAATAAGAAAAATGATACTAAAAAAACAATATTGTTTGTGTCGCAAGGCACAATAGGAAAAAAATTAAGTGAAATGGCTGTAGATATATCTAAGAAAATTAACGATAGTAACTATCGGATTATCTATAAACTCCATCCAGGAGAATATGAAAGGTGGAGAACTGACTATCCGTGGTTAATAAATTCAAATATTGAAATTATTGACACTAATAATTATGATATGCATTACTACTTTGCGCAAGCTGATATTCAAGTAGGTGTTTATTCTACAGCAATATTTGAAGGTCTTGGGTATGGATTAAAGACTTTTATTTTTAAGTTTTATGGTCACGAATATATAGGTGAACTTTATAAAAATGATTTAGCTACATTAGTTCTCAATAGTGATGAATTTGCTTCAGCCTTGGAAAAAATAAAGAACGAGGATGAGGAGACAAATTTTAATGTTGAATACTTCTGGAAGGAAAATGCTATAGAGAATATTATTAATGAAATTGATCTGATTTATAATGGAAAGTAATAAGAAGATAAATATATAGATCATTGGAAATGCGTAATAAGCCCTTTAAAGAAGTATATTATTAATTAAAATATTATTCTTAATTCTTTTCAAATAAAAGTAATTAGTTATTCTGTTTCGCTTCTTAGGTTTTATTTGGAAGCAGTTTATAATGTCAGTGTCAATTTACAATGAAAATTCATTAGGCTACTGTCAGCCCTCTATTTAAAAATAAAAAGCTTTACTATTTATGTTAAGTGATAGGAACGAGTGAGGATAGTGATAAAAAATACAGTTATTTACACAATTGGAAGTATGCTACCTAACCTAATTGTCTTTTTAATGTTACCAATTTATATGAATTACCTGACTCCCGAAGAATATGGGTTGATTCAAACAATCAATGCCTTAGTTGGTGTTCTGTCTATATTTTATTTAACATCTTTAAGAACTAGTGTGACGCGCTCTTATATAGACTACGATAGCGCTAGAGAGAAAAGGGGATTTATTCTCTCTGTTTTTTTATTTTTAGTTACTTTCTCTTTTTTCCTTAGCTTAATATTACTAAAATCAGAGAGTTTTATAACTCCATTTTTATTTAACAATATTCCTACAGATCCTTATTATAGCTATATGATTCTTTTAAGTTTCTTATCAATTTTTCCTACGATACCATTAACTATTTTGAGAATAAAAGAGCAAGCTTTTAAGTATGTTACTTTTAATGCTACTGAAACTTTATTAACAGTTGTTTTAACAGTGTACTTACTAATAGTTAAGGATATGGGAGCTGTTGGGAGTCTCCAAGCCATTATATATGCAAGAATTATAATGGCAATTATTTATTTAATATTTATTGCTTCTATTACAAGGTTAAAGATTCCAGAATGTAGAGTCATCTACATAACAAGTTCTTTAGCTCTTGCTTTGCCTTTGGTTCCACACTTTTTAGCAGCTTGGGTCAATAATGTCGGTGACAGGATAATAATTGAACAATTTCTAGATTTGTATCAATTAGGGATCTATGCTTTAGGTGCACAATTTAATGCAGGTCTCATTTTGTTAGTAACCTCGTTTAATATGGCATTTGCACCTAGGTTTTTTAAAATGATGAAGAAAGAAGAAGTAAATCAAAAGTTTTACTCGAAAGTTTTTGATACTGCTATTTTACTTATATTGATAATAAGTTTATTAGGGTTAATTTTAGTTCCACTATTCATTAAATATTTTGGACATGTCTCATATCAATCAAATTATTTGTTTATTTGGTCTTTTATTTGGTGGGACAATATGGCATTTGGGATACGTATTAGCTGTGTCTTCTTTAGTATAATTTTAAAAAATAGAAAAGGTAGCTTTAATTACTATAATTACTTCAGGAGTGAATATTTTACTTAACCTTTTATTAATACCTTCCCTAGGGATATTTGGGGCTTCTTTGGCAACATATATATCATTTTTCTTTATGTTTTATTATGTAAAACGAATTGCTGATAGTTATACTAAAAGTCATTTTCAAGTAAAAGCTAAAGTGCTTTATACTGCTCAAGTTTTACTAATAAGTAACTTAATATTTATTTCGTTTTTTAATAATTATTATATGTTAATTTTCACTATTTCTTTTGTAATAGTATATATTTTTTATCTTTAATAAAAAAAACTAGATTATTAACTTGAATGTAATTTTGGAAGGATGGGAAAAGTGACCAATTCAAACAAGAAATACTTTATTGCATTAACGGGCGCCAAGAAAAACGTAGGAGATTTCTTAATAACAGAGAGAGCTATTGCACTGCTAAATTATATAGCACCAGAATTTGAATTTATTATACATTCTCATTGGAAAGAAATAGATGATATTAAATTTGTAAATAATAGTGAAGGAATTATTATACTTGGAGGACCGGGCTTCCAAATGGATATGTTTCCTGGAGTTTATAAATTGGTCAAAGATATTAAGAAAATAGAAGTTCCTATATTCACACTTGGTGGAGGATGGAAAGGAACTCCGGGAGATAAGACAACTGAGAAGTTGTATGAGTTTACTAGCTCTGCTAAGCAATTGTTAGATAAAATGAACGATACTGCTGCTGGGATGAGTTGTAGAGATCATCAAACATTAAGGGTTTTAAGAAATACCGGTTATAAAAATGTTACTATGACTGGTTGTCCTGTTTGGTATGATATTAATTCAATTGGGAAAATGTTTGTCCCTCCCCAAAAAATAAATAGGGTTGTTTATACACCAGCACAAGGTGAGTTCTTTTCTCAACAAAGTATTGAAGTATTAAAGTATATAAAGAGTAGGTATAAAGATGCGGAGATAATTGTTTCATTCCATAGAGGAATAGGAGAAGTTGATGAGTTTACCTCAGAAAGTGATGCTAAAAACACCCGAAAACTGGCTGCCGTAGCTGAAGGAATGGGGGCAAATGTAGTCGACGTTTCGTATGATGCTACTAAATTAAATTTTTATGATGATTGTGATCTTCATATTGGGTATCGTGTCCATGCTCATATATACTTTTTAAGTAAACGCCTCCCAAGTATCTTATTACATGAAGATGGGCGAGGTAATGGAGTGTCTGAGGCACTTAGATCGCCTGGAATTAATGCATACAGAGCATCAAATATATATTCTGGTTTATTTGGTGGATTTAGGGAAAGTAGACGTTTGCTATCTATCTATAAAAAACTTGCTTTTAGAATTAATAGTGATATAACACAAGATTTAGAGCAATTAATTACTCGAATTGAAACTTCAAATTATGACTGTTTTAAAGAAGTGTCTGAATATATAGATAGCAATTACAAGGTGATGGAAAAATACATTAAAGATATAACTAGCAAGAATAAGGAGGTATAATGTTGAAGGTATTAGTTGTAATACCCGCACGAGGAGGATCTAAGGGTATTCCAAGGAAAAATGTGAGAATAATGTGCGGAAAACCTCTTATTAGCTACAGTATAGAAAATGCAATAAATAGTTCATATAATTTAGATGTTGTTGTATCTACTGACGATGAAGAAATAAAAAAAATAGCTGAAATATATGGTGCAAAGGTAGTAAAAAGGCCAGAAGAATTGGCTACAGATCAAGTAACTTTAGACCCTGTAATCTATCATACACTGATAGAGATGGAGAAGGAGAAAGGAATATTGTATGATCAGGTGATTACTATGCAACCTACATCACCTTTATTAACTACAGCAACTTTAGATAATGCTATTTACCAATTCCTAGAAAACAATTATGACACGATAATTAGTGGAATTAATCGTCCACATCTTTCCTGGACAGAAAAGGATGGAAAAATCGTTCCACTTTATAAAGAAAGGCTTAATCGTCAGTATCTTCCTAAGAATTTGTTCGAAACGGGAGCATTTGTTATTACAAGAAGAAAATTTGTAACAGAACAGAGTAGACTTGGTTCTAACATTTCAATTTATGAAGTTCCAGACAATGAATCTATTGATATTGATAGCCCGCAGGACTGGTGGATTGCAGAAAAAGAACTTTCAAAAAAGTGCATATTAATTAGGACTGATGGTTATGCAGAGATAGGATTAGGGCACATATATAGATGCTTACTTTTAGCACATAATCTTATTGACCATGATGTAATATTCGTTCTCTCAAGTCGATCTGATACTGGAATAAAAAAAATTCAAGAGAGTCATTTTAAGTATCACATTATAGAAGATAATTATGATATTGAAGGCTTAATAGAAGAATATCAAAGTGATATCATAATAAATGATATTCTTGACACGACAGAAGATTATGTAAGGTTCTGTAAAAAACTAGGTATTCGAGTAGTCAATTTTGAAGACCTTGGCACAGGAGCAAAATATGCAGATGTAGTCATAAATGATCTCTATGAAAAAAGTAATGACTTTAATAATCATTATTGGGGAAGTAGTTATTATTGTATAAGGGATGAGTTCCTACTTGCGAAACCAGCTGAATATAAAGAGGAGGTAAAAGAAATCCTTGTTATATTTGGTGGAACTGATCCTTGTGATTTAACAAATAGAATCTTTAATATAATCAAAAAGATTTCAAATAAAAATATTCATTATACTTTTATTGTTGGGCTGGGATATAAGCATACTGAGAAGTTAATTTCTGAGGCTAACCAAACAGATATAAGTATTGATATTATAAAAGACGTAAAAAGAATGACAGAGTATATGGGCAGAGCAGATATTGCGATATCGTCTCAGGGACGAACGATGTTGGAACTTGCTTCGATGGCAGTACCCACTATTCTTTTGGCACAAAACGAAAGGGAACTGCACCATGAGTTTGGCTATTTAAAGAATGGTTTTATAAATTTGGGACTTGGATATGAAGTTGAAGATCGTACAATTAAAGAGACGTTGCTTTGGTTAATAAATAGCCCTCAAATAAGAAAACAAATGAATAACCAAATGCTGAAAAAAGACTTGAAAAGTGGTCTAAAGCGAGTCATTAATTTAATTCTTAATCAAAGCATGTAAATGGAGGTATAGTATGATGAGTCAAATAATTGATAGAGCACTTAAAGGGAAATTTGTATTAATAGCAGAAATAGGTGTCAATTATTATGATATTGCTATCAAAATGAATATTACACCTATAGAAGCAGCAAAATTAATGGTGAAAGAAGCAAAAGAAGCAGGCATCCATGCAGTTAAATTCCAAACATATAAGGCGGATACATTAGCTGCAAAAGATTCTCCATCCTATTGGGATACAACAGAAGAATCTACAACTTCTCAATATGAATTATTTAAGAAGTTTGATAGTTTCACATACTCAGACTATAAAGAGCTCTTTGATTATTGTAATGAACTTAATATAGAATTTCTATCAACAGCATTTGATATAGAGTCTGCTGATTATTTATATGAATTAATGGATGTCTATAAAATTTCATCTTCTGACTTAAACAATCTACCTTTTGTTGAATACCAAGCCAAAAAAGGGAAATCTATTTTACTTTCAGTTGGGGCATCAAATGAAGAAGAAATTGATAGAACACTTAAAGTGATAAGAGAACACAATAATAAACCAATTATATTACTCCATTGTGTTCTTGAGTATCCTACACCTTTTGCACACGCCAACCTAAATAGAATAGTAACTTTAAAAAATAAGTATCCTAATGTAATAATTGGCTATTCAGATCATACAAAACCCGACAAAGATGTAGATGTAATTAAAACAGCATATAATCTTGGAGCGGTAGTCGTAGAGAAACATTTCACATTGGATAAATCATTACCGGGGAATGATCATTATCATGCGATGGACCAATATGATGCAAGTAAAATAATAAATGGAATAAATTTTATAGATAGCATAAGAGGCTCATATGATATAAAATTTTTGGAATCAGAAGAGATTTCAAGGCAGAATGCACGAAGGTCGCTAGTAGCTAATGAAGATATCGAAAAGGGTACAGTAATTACAAGAGAGATGCTTACTTTTAAAAGGCCAGGTATTGGTATTTCACCATCAGAAATTAACAACGTAATTGGTAAAGTAGCTAGAAATAAAATTTCAGAAGACACTATTTTACAATACGGAATGATTAAAGATTAAAAAGTAAAAAAGAGAAGCTATAAACTAAAAAGTGTCGATTTTAAATTAAACATAAAAATTAAAATATAGAAAACTCGTATTAAAATCAGGCAGAAATATAGCCTGATTTAATTTTGAAATAAGAAATCATAGTGACGTTTTTACCGAATTTTGAAACGATCTTTTTTAGTTGTAATTTGGAGTAAATAAACATTTATAATACAAAAACAATTTAATTGATAGCTAACCAAAAAATTAGGTTTCAATAAATCAAAAAAAAAGTTGTTATTAGGGGGAAATTAATGATTACTCTAATTAGAAAAACTTTAAGAAAGATAATTAAAACATATTACACAAGAAAAGCAAAAAAAACTGTTAAGTCGTTTAAAGCCCCCCTTATTGTGAACAATAAGTCTTGGTTCAATACAAACACTGAATTAGGGGAAAATACAAATTTCAACGGATTTGTGGTAAATGGCAAAGGTAGATTAATTATAGGAGATAATTTTCATTCTGGCCCCGATTGTAGAGTTATACTGGATTCTCATAATTATCAGGGAGAAGCTTTACCTTATGATAGGTCATATATCACAAAAGATGTAATAATTGGGGACAATGTTTGGTTAGGCCATGGAGTTTTAATACTTGGAGGTGTAACGATAGGAGATGGTGCAATTATCCAAGCAGGCTCTGTAGTTGTCAACGATATACCAAAATACGGGATTGCAGGAGGTAGTCCGGCTAAAGTTTTTAAATACCGTGATAAAAGTCATTATGAGAGATTATTAAGTGTGGGTGCAATTCATAAAAAATCTTTTTATAATAATAAATAACTTAGTTTAAAATTCTAATGCCTTGTACTTTTGTGTATGCTCAAAAGGAAAGTGCATTTAATTATAAGTTGATGTTGAAATAATCTTAAGGAATAGTCCTAACAGACAGCTAGTGTGATACATGCTAACGCCTTATCTTTTGCAAGGTGGTAGTTTGAGATTGATAATAATTTGAATTAAGTACATCCGGTATATATGTTAGATACTAAAGGGATAATTTTAAGAGGTTTTACCTGAACCTTGGCGGGTATGATACGCGAGCCACACAGCCATTATCATGGGGTATTGGCTCACAGTTCACTACGTAATCATACCCGCCTTTCCGTTAAAACCTCCTAAACTACCCTCTTGCTGAGATACTAAATAGCGAATATGAATAAATAATAATAAACTAGAGGTGTTTAAGAAATGGATAGAAAAATAGGAGTTGTTGGACTCGGTTACGTAGGACTCCCAGTAGCTGTAGCTTTTGGACATGAACATAAAATAGTTGGGTTTGATATAAATGAGCATAGAATAAATACATTATTACAAGGTGAAGATTATACGAATGAAGTAGACCCCCTTGAATTAGAAAAAGCTGATATAGTCTATACGACTGACCCGGCAAATTTAAGAGATTGTGATTTTATTATAGTTGCAGTACCTACACCAATCAGTAATAATAAACAACCAGATTTAACACCATTAAAAAGTTCTTCAAAAACCGTAGGGGAAAATATTACTAAAGGATCAATTGTTGTATATGAATCAACAGTTTATCCAGGTGCAACTGAAGAAGTTTGTATTCCAATCTTAGAAAAGGAATCGGGATTGAAGGCGGGTAAGGATTTCTTTGTAGGATATTCTCCGGAACGTATTAACCCTGGAGATAAAGAGCATACCTTTAAGACAATTCGAAAAATTGTATCAGGTCAAACACCTGAAGTCTTAGATATTATTGCTAAAGTATATGAAAGTGTTGTTGATGCTGGAGTTTATAAGGCAAGCAGTATAAAAGTAGCAGAGGCTGCCAAAGTTATTGAAAACACACAGCGCGATCTAAATATTGCATTGATGAATGAACTAGCTATCATCTTTAATCGGCTAGATATTGATACAAAAGAGGTTTTAGAGGCAGCGGGTACAAAATGGAACTTTCTTCCTTTCTCACCAGGTTTAGTTGGGGGGCACTGTATTGGAGTAGATCCTTATTACTTAACACATAAGGCTGAATCAATTGGCTATCACCCTCAAATTATTTTAGCTGGTCGACGAATTAATGATGGTATGGGCAAACATATTGCTACTTGTTTAATAAAAGAAATGATTCATAAAAATATGCCAATACAAGGTTCTAGAGTAACAGTTCTTGGATTAACTTTTAAAGAAAATGTCCCAGATCTTCGTAACTCAAAAGTAATTGATGTAATACATGAGTTACAAGAATTTGGAGTAGAAGTGCAAGTGACTGATCCTTATGCAATACCAAGAGAGGCTGAAGAAGAGTACGGAGTGGAATTAGTGAATTATGAAGCGTTAAAACCAGCAGAAGCTGTAGTTTTTGCTGTCCCACACAGATTTTATCTAGATAAAGGATGGGAGCAATTTAATCAAATTCTTAAACATGGAAAGGGAATTATAATTGATATAAAGAGTACTCTTGATAAAACTAAATTACCAGAGGGTATTACTCTTTGGAGACTCTAATAGTATATTGGAACTTCCTAAAAGGAATTTTACTGACAGGGGGTAACTAAAATTAATATACTGGAAGCATGGGGGACGGTTCTCTGCTTCCTCAAAACCCTAAAAAAAGGATCGAGAGAAACTCCTCTCGATCCTTTTTTATTTGTGATGTCACTTTATCGAACCGGACGCTTCTTCCCGTCCGTTATAAAGCTGTAGCTGATCTTCTGTTCTGTACAAAAGATAGAATAGATGATCGCGGCTTTTTGTGAAACACGGGGACGGACCTCGGGAAGCACGGGGACGGTTCTCTGCTTCTTAAAGGGTCGAGAAAATTTCCTCGACCCTTTATTGACTACAGCCGTACGATTGTTACACCGTTGCCAGCTTTTTGGTCCACTTCTGACATTAAATTGGTCTACCTCTGAAGCATGGGGAGGACCTCTGCTTCCTTATCCTTATATTCTGATAGCATAAATATAAGTTAAATTGTTTGAATTATTTTATAATTAGCGTATAGTAATATTCAATAGCTTACTCACCTTCGAACACCCATCTCTGAATTCCTCTATTTTTCTACTCACCATGATTCTATTAATATTGTTAAGAACACTAACCTCAAAACATTTATTAAACTCAACCAAACAATTCAAAAAACTGCAAAAGGAGACTTTTTTTATGTCCACAAATGTCACTAGTATCGGTTTAAAAGGATTGGAGGGATATCGGATTCGCGTGGAAGTGCATGTGAAGGATGGTATGGAATCTGCTGTTGGTAATATTTTCAGAAATTACAAGATTGATGGAGTTATTCATTTTGCTGGTTTAAAAGCAGTTGGCGAATCTGTAGAAAAGCCACTTGAGTATTATTACAATAATATCGTGAGCACGATGGTTCTAACAAAAGCTTGTCAGAAATATGGTGTCCATCGATTTGTCTTTAGCTCGTCTGCAACAGTGTATGGAGATAATAAAGTACCTTTTGTAGAAACAATGGATCTCTTACCAACGACTAATCCTTACGGTGAAACAAAAGCCATGAGTGAGAGGATTCTTACTGATATAGCAAATGCAAACCTTGCATTTTCAGTTTCGATACTTCGATATTTTAATCCAGTAGGTGCTCATGAGAGCGGACAAATAGGTGAGGCACCTAACGGAATCCCTAATAACTTAATGCCATATGTAACTCAAGTAGCAAAAGGCAAGCTTAAGAAATTACGTGTATTTGGGGATGACTATCCTACGGTGGATGGTACTGGAGTTCGCGATTATATTCATGTATTGGATCTTGCTGAGGGCCATATTGCTGCATTGGAAAACCTTACTGAAGGTGTTCATGTTTATAATTTAGGAACCGGGAAAGGTACTAGTGTACTAGAGTTGGTAAAAGCTTTTGAAGAAGCTAATGATATTGAAGTCCCTTTTGAAATTGTAGAACGGAGACCTGGGGATATCGCAGCCTGTTATGCTGATGCTTCTAAAGCTGAACGAGAGCTAGGTTGGACAGCTAAACGTGATATTATTGCAATGTGTCGAGATGCTTGGCGCTTTGAGAAGAATTTCAAGGAATAGTGTGGTTTTGTAATATTACCCGCTGGGCTTTATGAAGTGACTCCAAGAAGTTAGACAGGTTATATTTATTAAGCGGCTTGTTGGGCAAGAGTTCGATATTGTATCGGACTCTTGCCTTTTAATTTTGCCTTTATACGTTTGTTATTATAGTAATACATATATTTCTCTAATTCTTGTTTAAAGTGATTTATATTTTCAAATTCGTTTAAATAAAGAAATTCAGACTTCATAATCCCAAAAAAGTTCTCTATTACAGCATTATCATAACAGTTTGTAAACGCTAAACTAGACTTAACACTTTTTGTTCAATAAAAATGAACACAATAATACACTGTTTCGATGTACTAGTTTTATTGAACACCTAGGGGGATCACGGAGTGAAAAAGTGGATGAGATATATGGACATATTTAAACTGAAACAAAAAGGATTTAGTATTTCTGCTATTTCAAAGAAGTTAGGTATTAGTAGAAACACTGTTTACAGTTACATAAAGATGACTCCTGAAGAATTTGATAACTGGATTCACACAACTATGACAAGAAGAAAAAGATTGGACACTTACCATGACCAGATATTAGCTTGGCTTAAAGAGCATCAAGATTTGTCTGGGGCACAAGTGCACGATTGGTTAAAGGAGCATCATGAAGAATTTGACATAGGGGAAAGCACTGTTAGGGGATACGTCAAAGAGTTGAGAGAAAAATACTCTATCCCTAAACGTTCATCCTATAGACAGTATCAATCGGTTGAGGACCTTCCTATGGGAAAACAAGCACAAGTTGATTTCGGAGAAACATACGCATTTAAAACAAACGGCTCTAGACAAAAACTTTGGTTTATCGCTTTTGTATTATCGACTTCAAGATATAAATTTGTTAGTTGGTTAGATAGACCTTTTACGACTAGAGATGTCATTCAAGCGCACGAAGCTGCTTTTCATTACTATGGAGGAATGCCTGAGGAGCTTGTATATGATCAAGATCATTTAATAGCAGTTAGTGAAAATGCAGGAGACATCATTCTAACAAAAGAGTTTCAAGCGTACCAACAGCTAAGAAAGTTTGGAATCTACTTATGTAGGAAGAGCGACCCTGAAACGAAGGGGAAAATAGAGAATGTCGTAAAATTTGTGAAGTATAACTTCAGTAAGAACAGAGTACTTACTTCGTTAGAAGTATGGAATGAACAAAGTATCAACTGGTTAGCAAGGACAGGCAATTATAACGTGCATCATACGACAAAAAAGAGACCCTTTGAAGTGCACGCCCTCGAAAAGCAACACTTACAAAAAGTCTCTACGCAATTCTCTTTCGAGAATAACCATACAGGTAGTATAACAAGGAACATTCGTAAGGACAATGTCATTTCTTATGAATCCAACCGGTATAGCGTGCCAACCGGTACATACAGACCGAAAAAAAGTAACGTGGCACATCTAGAAATAACCGAAGAAAATAGGCTGCTTATTAGGCTGAATCCTGGTGGTAAGATTATTGCCAATCACATGCTCGTTTCTGGAAGAGGAAAACTGGTTCAGGATAAATCGCATAAACGAAAACGTTCCACTAAATTAGCAGAATGGGAAGCCGAAATAGTAACGTTGTTTGAAGACCAAGTAAAAGCTCAGCAATTCATTAGCAGTCTGAAAGAGCGTTATCCACGTCATATGGGTGACCAATTAACAATACTTTGGAATCTTCTACAACAAGAGCCATTGAAGGTAAACCCTGCATTAGATAAGGCACTAGAGTTGAGGTTAACAAGTGCCAATGATTTGAGAGATCTTCTGGTTTCTGTGATACAAGAGGAACCTATACAAAGAAATCAAGATGTACAGTCTGAGTCCCCTTACTCTCACATCCACGTGACTACCAGAAAGGTAGAATCGTATATTGAGATTTTAAAAGGAGGACAATCAGCATGACACATCCAATGACTCAATTACAGGACCTTAGCCGGTCTCTTCGTCTAGCAGAAACAGCAAAAGAACTTCCCAGTCTTATTAGGAAGGCGGAGGCACATCAATGGACCTACCATGAGCTTCTGTACGAATTACTCACGTATGAACAAGCTTGTCGAGAAGAAAAGATGATAACAAAGCTGTTAAAGTGGGCAAGGTTCCCATTCCAGAAAACGTTAGACGAATTCAATATTAAAGAACAACGTTCTTTAAGCACAAAACAGTTGAAGCAGCTAAGGGAGCTCCTATGGATGGAGGAGCAATATAACCTTATCCTTTTAGGACCACCAGGGGTAGGTAAAACACATCTTGCGATTGGACTAGGCTTAGAGGCAATTTATAAAGGCCACCAAGTCTCTTTTATTCCAATGGGTGAATTGGTCCATCTTTTGAAAACGAAAGAGTTCTCTAGGAAATCACAGACTTCTTATAAACGTATAGTAGATTCGGACATGGTCATTATTGATGACATGATGTATATGGCAATGGACTCGAAAGAGGCAAATCTTTTCTTTCATTTAATTAATGAGCTATATGATAAAAGCTCCATCATTCTTACCTCCAACAAAGGGCCAGATCAATGGGGAGAGCTATTAGGTGACCAGGGAATTACCACCGCAATATTAGACCGCTTACTTCATCGAGTAGAAGTAATAAACATCGATGAACCAAGTTATAGAATGAAAAATAGAACGATAATCTTTAATTGAGAAGACTCATTTTAATCAAAGCAAAAACAAGTAAAAAAGTAATATGCGAGGAAGTAAAGCTTAATAATCACGCCTGCCCAAAAAGGTAGGCGAAACAGTGCATATTTAGCAAAAAGTGTTCAAAATTATTTAGCAAAAACTGTTCAATTTCACTTGACGGTTACACAGTTTCCCTTACGAGACATACTTTGTGTAATTCCCTGTTCTTTTAAGACATTACAATACTGTCTCATTTGATAATGCCATCCTTGGTCAGAATGAATGATTAGATCCTCATCTCCTGTTAACCGTTCTAATGACTTATCTAACATGTCTGAAACAAGCGAGTATGTTGGTCTGGAACCAATTGTATACGTAATGATTTCGCCATTATATAAATCAAGAATAGGAGATAGATAGAGTTTCTCGAATATCTGTTACCCATTTTTCGTTAGGCTTTTCTGCCTTAAAATTACGTTCTAATATATTAGGTGCAATCTTTCCTACTTTACCTTTAAAAAAACGATATTTTTTTATTCTAACAAGGCTTTTTAAGCCTAATTCCTTCATAATACGCTGCACTTTCTTATGATTAACTTTGTATTCGCGATTCGCAAGTTCATCACGAATACGACGGTAGCCATAACGTCCTTGATGCTCATCATATATCTCTTTTACGACTGATTTTAGTCCAGCATCTTTATCTGGACGTCCAAGTTGTTTCACCCAGTAATAATAGGTACTTCTAGGTATCTCTGCCAATTTAATAAGTGATTTCACCGGAAATTCGTTCCTTAGTTCATAGACTACTTGCGCTTTGTCTTGTTTGGTGATTTTTCCTTGTTTTGAACTAAGGCATTCAACTTTTTTAAGTACGCATTCTCCATACGTAAACGATCTGTTTCTTCTTGTAATTCCTCTACAGATCAAGCATTACCGAGTAGGAATGGAAGTAAGAAAAAAAAGAGGTAAATAAGCAACCCACCGAGTTTATGTATGGGATTCTATACGGATACTTGGTGGGTTTATTTTTATTGGCTTTATTTAAGTGAAAGCAAGATTGATGATATTTTATTAACTGACAATTGGAAAATACCTCTTTGTAACTTTGTGGTAAAATTTAGTTGTATAAAGTCGAATTGAGATGTAAAAAGTATTCAATCTATTAATAAGTTTCCTGAGGTGCATTAATAGCTTTGACATGTATACCTCTCATC
This sequence comes from Bacillus sp. m3-13, assembly GCF_000175075.1. Classification (NCBI taxonomy): domain Bacteria; kingdom Bacillati; phylum Bacillota; class Bacilli; order Caryophanales; family Bacillaceae; genus Bacillus; species Bacillus sp. m3-13. The sequence goes on along the minus strand of NZ_ACPC01000050.1, from coordinate 109,147 downwards.
ATTATATTAGTCAATGCTATAACTGTTAGTAGAGGTATCGGTCACTCTAAGCATACAGGTATACATTTTCAATGATTTCTATTATATAGTTCATTCAAGGAAAATATAGGGAAGAATTCTTCTGGCTCTTTATTATCGGGTACACAAGAACAGTCCCTTTGTTTACCAACGGAGGTGTTCGTAATGTCGTTGTTAAAGGAGTTAGAGTATGTAAAGGGAGATAGACCATTTGTTTATGAATTGCTAGGAAATGAAAAGGCAGTTCATGATAAAGAAATGGCAGTGTTTTTGGAGAAATGTGCTAATAAAAAGGATTTAATCATTTCGTACAAGGCTAATTCAACTGAAAGTCTTCTTAGTCATTGGATTAAGGTTGTATATGAGCATTATCAACAAGAGCTACCGAAGCTTCATGAAACCATAGGCAGGCTGACTTTAAATGCGTATAAGATTTCTAGCTTCATTCTTGCTTCAAAGTTTGTGGCTGGCTATGCCGCAGCAAATAGTGTTGCCCATTCAATCATAAGTGGGGTAACAGCACCTTCAACTTCTGTAAGCCTTGGCCAAATGGCTTATGATAAGGCTAAGAGTAATGTAGAAAAAAGGAATAATCATGAAATCGCAATTAAAGCATTGAATAAGTTCAAGGAAGAGGTGAAGTATCTTAATAGTGCTGAAACTTGTATTATTGCGGCTATTCGTCTCTTGTATGATTTATCACAAACCACTCAAATTATTATGCTTATTGAAAATGTTGAAAGTCTACAATTATCGGATATTCACTTTTTAAAGGCATACTATAGTTTGTTTCAAGATAATAAATCTATTGGAATTTTACAGGATGGTATTGAGAAAAAGCACCTGCTAAAAGGAGCAGTCAAAAGTAAATTGTTATCGATTTTTTGCTGGGATTCTCTTAATCCTATGGAAATTGATTTTAATGAAAAGTACGAAGAAAATACGGAAGAAGTGATCAAGTTCCGATGGTTTTTAAGTCGCTATCATATGCTTGATAATTTAGAAAGTAGCTTAAAACACCAAGTCATTAATAGCAGTGTTTTTATTGGCCGTGATGATACATTAAAAACCCTTGAAAGTGATGTAGACACTGTTAGCAAAAATAAAGCCCCTATCATCAGAAGAGTTGAAGGCAACTCAGGAATGGGAAAATCCACCTTGGCCCGAAGGTTTGCTCTTGGATTGGATAATCGTAATGTAATTGCAATGCAAACCAATTTTTCTAGTGAAAATATTAATATTATTGAATCTTTAACTGAAATCCGAAGTTTCCTTGATCATATCCGCTTAGAATTAGATCCTTCAATAAAAGAAAGAGTAATCAAAGTACTAAAGAACACTCAATTAAAACAGGAAGAAAAAATAAACCAGATAAGACAAATTATAAACTTTTCTACCGACGCTGAAGTGATCATAACAGCAATCATGAAAATGCTCTATGACCAAAGTCTTGGAGTGATTGGAGAAACGATGGCTTTACTTGGCAGTATAAAGGATTCAATGGAATTAAAAAAATATCAAAAAGGACTATTTTACAAAAAAGAAAAAGTGTTCCAAGCATTTGATGAACAAGAACAAAAGACAATGGAAGAGATCATAAATGAGCTATTAGAAAGTTACATAAACGTTTTGCAAAGAGCGAAGCAAAAATCAAAAACAGTCGTATGGATGATTGATGACTTACAATGGATTGACTTGGATTCTTGCATTTTTCTACAATGGCTCATTGAAGCTATTAAGATTAATAATCTTCCAGTCTATTTGTTACTGCTAACGCGAAATGCAGATTTAGAAAGCAGAAAAACAAATGAGAAGGAAAGAGAATTAAAGAAGTTAACAGAATTAACAAAGGATTTATTATATCCTTTACAAGGCTTTAATTCAGATAATATACGGGATTTAATTATAGAAGGTGTTCCTGAAAGCTCAGATCATGCTACATCTGTTGGCAATCTTCTCTGGAAATGGTTTATGAGGGATAACGATCATTTAACAATTGAACCTCTCTTTGTAGTAGAAGCAATTAACCTAATTGCAGATGGAAATCACCCCGGTCTTGAGGTCTTAATTAGAAACCCGATTAGTCAAAAGTGGTTTTGGGCTAGTGAGAATGTACATGAAGTTGCAAGAAGAATCGAGTATTATCTTAAGAACTGGGAAAAGAAAGAAATTGTCACGACCCAATCCATTTTATATAAGAAATTCACTCCTTGTATGATTGCAGTGATCGAAGAAAGGCTATACCGATTAAAAAATCATTTGTTTGAAAATGGTACTGGGGATTTAAGTTATTTAATCGAGTATAGTTCGTTTTTTGAAGAACCAATATTCTTCAATCTTTTATCAAAGCTAAATTACCAAAGTGACATGACAAACCAAATGATTCAAGGAGTGGAGGAACTAGAACACATTTATAGTTTAATAACTAAATACTTGCCTGATAAAAATGCTTTGAATGACTCCCGTTTGTTAAGTCATTTATTCGGTCATTCCATCTATAAAGAATATCTTTATCAAAGGTTTATTAGGGATAAAGATATACATAAACAGCAAGATATCCATCTCAAAATTTATAAGGTTATTGATCACTATATTCAGGAAATAAAAGAAGACGCTCCGGAATCGATTGTATTTATTCTAGCACTAAAAGCAGCTTCTCATGGTGAGAAGAGTGAAAATCCTTCGATTGACTCACGACTAATTCGGTACTATTACGAAATAGCAGAGCACTACACGGAGCAATATAATTTTACGCAAGCAGAGGAATATGCGGAAAAGGCTTATAAGTTAGCTTTTGAGAAAAATGGATCGGACGATTTTCTGACAATCTTAATGCTAAATAACTTAGCAAAAATCCTTTTGCAGAATGGAAAATATCTTATTGCTCTTCAATACTCAAATACTATTATGAAATTCATTGATCAGTATATACATTTACTTTATCAAGAAGCGTTAGATGACTTGCTAACTATACTTGGAAATGTTGCCCAAATCTTATACAAAAATGAACTTTATGAAGATGCCATTGTGATTCAAACACAACTTGTATCAGTATATGAAGCCAATGATAAAGCAGGGAGCGTTTCCTACTTAACAAATATAAATGCTTTAGGAATCATGTATCTAAGTGATAATCGGCTGGATGATGCTATACCAACTCTATTAACTGCAAAAGATCTAGCGGAAACCTTAGGATTCACAAAAAGCACTAGAATAATCGCTTCTAATTTAGTCGCCGCTTATTTTAAAAATGGAAACTACGAGGAAGCGAATAAGCTTAATGCTATGGTAGCTACAGGACCTGATAAAAGTACAGATTTAGAAGAGCTTCAATTGATCAACCATCATTTAGTCTCAAAAAGGAAAAATACTGTTGAACCAAAAGCCTTAATGGAAATAGTAGAGGATTTTAAGATATTAATTAGAAATACAAAAGAACTAGTTGATGAGGATCATCCAATAATCATTAGTATGGAGAATAATTTAGGTGTTGCTACTTTTAAGCTTGCTTGTTTCGTTCCGAATCAAAAAGATAAAGAACAGCTTTTACTTGAAGCGGAGCAGATTCAAAATCAGGTTATCAATCAGCTAGTAGGTAGCGGGCGTGTTGAATTAAAACTACTTTCTGAACTTCGATTAAACTTAGCTGAGACTTATCGTTTTTTGAAAAAAAATAAAGAAGCAAAAATACTCGTAAATACAATTCTGGAATCTGAGGGTTTAACAGATAATATTACATTCCAGTGTTTGAACAAATTAGGTGTCATTTATTTAGATGAAGAAGACTTAGACAACGCCATTTTGTATCAGAAAAGAGCATTAGCTACAAACGCCTTAGCATTAGCTGACCAAGAAAGATTAAGTAGCCTAGAAAATCTAAGTCATGCTTACTATCAAAAGCATCAATTATACAAAGAATACACCGATGATTGGCTAGAAAAAACAATTGAAACACTAGAAGAAATGAGCTATTACTACAAAAATTATTATCCGAGTGATTATATTAATGCCGTCGTAACAGAAATAAACCTAAACGACTATAAAAAAGAATTAACCAATACTAACTCAATAAAGAAAAAACAAATCGGCAGAAACGACCCTTGCTACTGTGGAAGCGGCAAAAAACACAAGAAGTGTTGTGGGAAGTGAAACATGGTGACGGTTCTTGTAGGGAGCAAGCAGAAGTTTTGCACTCAAAAAGTCACAACTAGTGATGAGTACTAGTTGTGACCAGCTTGCTTTTATGCGAAACATTTAAACACAAAATTTTTGATTTTCAAGAAGAATGAAGTCGTGGCCTCCGGCCTTTGGGAATTAAATCTTTTCTTTTTAGTTTTTTGGATCTGTTAATTATTGTAATTCTTTTGAAACTATTGAATTCGGCTATAATCTCCTTTCCTAAATGAAGGAACTTTTGAGTTCTGAGTTCGTGCACACTGCCCGAAAATTTTATTTCACAGGACCACAGGGACAGTGGGGTCTTTACTTTTATACAATAATAGTAGTTAAATATTTCCAAGTAGATACACCACTATATAAAGGATTATGTATTTTGGTGTCGAAATACAAAATAGTCTACTACTTATAAAATAAGGAGGACTATAGTGGCTGAGATTTCCTAACGAATTGAGGAACTTAAGAATGTACTCTTAGATGAAAGCAATTCAATACAAGATATAATAGAAAAGTATATTGTGTTTGGAACACCTTATATCTATATTCAGCAAGAAGATATGTACTACGAATAAAAAAAGCAGATTGCTGAATTTTTTAATGTGAACCAAAGGAATATATTTATGACTGGTTCTGCTAAATTAGGTTTTAGCATAGCCCCATCAAAGTTATGGAGACATATAGATGGTGATCCTAATAAAGACTCAGACATAGATATTGTTGTTATTTCAAATGAAGTATTTGATTACTATTGGAAATCAATTTTGGAATATAATGAAAATACTATCCCTGTAAGTAATAGTGATGGCAATCATGTAAAGTTTCTAGAATACTTTTTCAAAGGATGGCTAAGGCCAGATAAATTCCCGTACAAATATGAAGGTTCCGATGAATGGTTTGAATTTTTTAGAAGTATATCTTATAAAAAAGAGTTTGGGCAAGGAAAGTCACAGCTGCAATTTATAAAGAAGAGTACTTCTTCAACTTATACACCACTAAAAATCTAAATGGCATTAGAACGATACTTAAAGAGGAGGGGATATAAAAATGATTGGTATCTGAAGTAATAAAAAAATAATTGATATTTACAATGAAATAAAAGCAGGAGATCTTAAACTACAACCCGATTTTCAAAGGAAGTTGGTTTGGAATAAACATCATAAAGAAAGCTTTATTGAAACAATACTTCTAGGTCTACCCTTTCCAGAAGTCTATACTGCAGTAGGCGATATAAACCTTGAAACGAGAAAAACAGAAGTATTAGTAGTTGATGGTCAACAAAGATTATCAACCATTTATGAATTTATAAATAGTGCTGATACCATTTCTTATAAAAAGATCAAAAAGTTTGAAGATTTATCTCCTGATGAACAGAAAGCTTTCTTTTACTATGTAGTTGTTGTAAGAGATCTAGGACATCTTCCATTAGCAGAAATCAAGCAAATATTCAGAAGGATAAATTCAGTTGATTATGCCTTGGAAGCTATGGAAATTAACAATGCTTTATATGATGGAGATTATATATCAACTGGAAAAGTTATTATTGAGAGGTATAACTTGTGTCGTACTTTTAAAGATACTGAGGTTTCTCGAATGAAAGACCTAGAGTTCATTTTAGCAGTAATGGTTACAAATGACACCGGTGGATATTTTACAGGGTATCGGGAAATTGAAGAATATGTAAGGACTTACAATGACCATTATCCTGAAAGAAACAAGACATTAAAATCATTTGAAAATGTGTCCAGGTTAATTGATTCTATTGAAATTCCAGACGATTCAATAGTAGAGTTACTCAAAATAAACAATTTAATATCAATAGAAAGGGATAAGGATAAAATAATTGAAGTTCTAATGAAGCTTAATGATAATGTAATGGATAACAGAGAGTTAAACAAAGTAGATAGGAATAAATATGCTCAGTTTTATAAAGCAATGTACCAAGGGGCTAGCAGTAAAAAGAATAGGACTATCCGTGGAGAAATTCTAGAAGAAATGTTAAAAAAAGCATTATAACATTTTCGTATAGTTAACTTAGTTTAGTGTCCTAAAAATAGAAAGTTCTAATAAGGATTTTACAAAATAATAGTAATTCGAAAATTATTAGCTCATTGCCTAAAACAGGTGATGGGCTTATTTTTTTTGTTCATTTTAAAATACATCTACACCGCATAGTAATCAAAACTGCATTTTGATGATGACGAAAAGATAAAAAACGGTAATTCAACGCAAGATTTAGTGTTTTGGATTTGTCGAGAATCTAGATTTTGATTTTTTATCTTTTTCGCATCAAGGGGGGACTTTGTGTACCAGCGATATTATGTCACCGATACGTTAGCCGGGAAAATGACTGAAAACAGAGGTGAACTTCCTCAGTACACAATAAGGGATCACCATCCGGCAATCGTGAGTCGGGAAGACTGGGAAGCGGCTCAACAAATTATGAACAATCGGAGTGAGAATAGAAAAGGAAGTAAAAAAAGGCCACACGACCGCCAAGAGTTCTTTAACATATTTCATTGCTCTGAATGTGGAGCACCAGTCATTCATGTAAGAAGTTCAAAAGGTGGGATTCATTACTGGCGATGTAGAACTGCCGAGAAAAAGTACGTTGAAGAAACGTGTGAAGTCCGTGGATTTAGAGAAATATCAATGGAACACACTTTCATGGTACTCTTACAGGAAATAAAAAAGGATGAAGGGTTTAAGGATGATATTAGGCAAGCGCTCAAAGACCATGCCCCTGATGACAACGAACGCAATAGGATAGAACAAGTTAAGGGAGAGATGCAGCAATTATATTATCAGCTCTACGATACGGTAGAGGAAGGTGAAACGCATGGTGGCGATCCAAACCAGATAAAGGCTATAACGGACCAGATTGTGGAGTTGCAAAATCAGATTTATGAATTTGAGGACAGAGAACAAAAGGGGCATGAAGCGGAAAAAGACCTAGCGTGGTTTCTTGAAGAGTTAGGAGGCATTCAGGATTTTAAGCCAGACAAAGAGCGGATAGAGTTCCGGCCTGATATTTTCAGTCGAATTGTTGAAAAAGGAGTCATTCATTCAGACGGAAGGATTGTCTACGATTTGAAGTTTGGCATGCAGCTGACCGCTACTGGAAATGAAAGGATGGCGTGGCGATTGAGGAAGAAAGGCAAGCCTCGTAAGAAGAAAAAGTGAATTGGTGAAAATAAAGCGACCCACCTAGTTAGCGTATGGAGTATTTCGTATTGCTGCTAGGTGGGTTATTTTATTTGTCTATCAATATGAAAGAGAATCCGATATAAATACAAAAAATGCTATAATTAGTAATAATATTACAAATTAATCTTGGATGGTGTATGAGTTGAAAAAGCTAATTTTAGACGTACTAAAATCAAAGAAAAATAAAAGATTTAATACAGTTGAATTGGAAAAAGAAATAAAGCAATTACTAGGTGAAGATAGAGGGGTTTTCTTTTATCGGAATTTTGGTCAATCTATTCTAGAGTTGGAGTCCGAAGGGATAATAAAGAAAATAAAGAGTTCAAAAAAGTATAATGCTAATACAAGCTTGTTTAATAAATATCAGATTATTGAGAGAAAAGAAGAAATAGATAATGAGTTAATCACTACTTTGTTTACAGAGTTTCATCCGAGTATTAACACTACAATTTATTTCAAGAATAATAATAAGTTAGAAGAGGATATTCCCCTCATAAAACAGATCAGTTCTTTTCTTAATAACAAAAATGAAAGAACTGAATGGATTAGTTTAAACGAGCGCTCTTATGAATTATTTGGCGATGAAAAGTTTTTAGCCTCAAACGATGGGCAAAAACTATTGAAAGACATTGCTATTACCACTGAAGACCTCTGCTCATTTCAAACTTATGAACCTTTTTTTTATTATCGAAAACCAAATAAACAGGTAGAAAACATCTTAATTATTGAAAATAAGGATACTTTTTTTAGTTTGAAGCGATTAATGCTAGAAGGTATTACGGCTTGGGACGGCAAGAATATTTCTCTTTTAATCTATGGAGAGGGTGGGAAAATCACCAAAAGTATTGAATTTATGGAAGAACTTGATATCAATCGCAATATTCCAATCTATTATTACGGTGACCTAGATCCAGAGGGAATCAGTATCTATTATCGTACTAAAAAAAGAGTAACAAGGGATTTAAAACCATTTACTTTCTTTTATGAAGCGTTGTGGGAAAGAAGGAACCAGATTCGCAAATGGGAAAACCACCGTTGTAGTGAAGATGCTTATACTACTTTTTTCAGTTATTTTTCATCAAATTGGTCAGAAAGTGTAAGAACATTCCTAGAAGACAAAGGGTGTGTTCCACAAGAAGGAGTTAATTTGAAGGAGTTAAGGAGGTTAGCAGATGGAGCTTTCTAAGCTATTTGAGGGATTCTCAGAACGTTATAAAAATATAATTCTATTTCAACCAATCTTCCAACTGTCACAAAGTAAAGATCCAAAATACAATCACCTTAACCTTATGGAAATAGGAATTGCGGTTCTACTAATGATGTTAGAAAAAATGTTAACAGGTAAAAGTAAAATATCTCCCGACTATATAAATCATTTTTTACAACAGCTACTAAAAGAACGATATGGTGTTCAAATGAATTCCTCTGAAGTTAACGAGTTTAGAAGCTACATTATTGATGACAAATTGAGAAATGGTGGTAGAAAATTTATCAATCACTATACAGACCTTGCGACAGGAGAAGAAAAGGTTTACTCATTTGATTTAATTACATATGATGACTTTTCGTATAAAGACCTGCGAGAAAAGAATATGTACCTTAAGTTGACTCAAGAAGGAATAGAATTATTGTTTAAAACAAAAGAGATGTTTGCTGAAATGCAGATTAGTATTACAATGCTTTATTTTAAACAACAGTTAGACAAAGGGATGTTCACGCAAGCATTAACAGCTGTTGAAGAGTTAAAGCTTCAAATCCAAACACAAATAAATACAATTATTAAATATGAAAATGATATTCGTTCTAATGCCTTAACGATGTTTAAAAGGAATGAATTAGAAAAGAAGTATAGGGATTCATATGAGCAAACAAAACAAGAGAAGAGTCAGTTAAGTGATTTACGATTAAATGTAGATGGTGTGAAAGCTAATTATATTGCTGGACAACTCAGTCGTAAGGAAAGAAAAGCATATGATCAAGTGTTGAAAATAGAAAAAGAATTAACATCATGTATCGCAAAACATGAAATCTTGTTTACAAGAAAATTTGAATTACTAAAAACCTTGACTAGTTCATTACAACTGTTAATCGAAAATGCATTTTCAAAACAATTACATTTTGAACAAGAAATCCTCGAATCCTGGGTGGCAAAAAAAATCAACCAATCTAAAGCGAGAGATATATTAAAACCAGTTATGCCAATCAGAGTAAAAAAGTTTTACAATCCTTTTTCAGCGTATGATCCACAATATGTAAAAAAGAGACGTCATGAAGAGGACCAAGTTGAAGATACACTTGATAACTTAACCCTGGCTATCCATCGAGAGATGTTAGAGCAAGAAAAAGAAGCGGTTTACAAAAAGGAAATGGAAGCTTTAGAGATTATCTTGTTGCCGTTAAAAGAAAAAAAACGCTATTTTTTATCAGACATAATAAATGAACTAAAGACAAATCAGCCTGAACAATATAAACGCCTGGAAGAAGAATTGCTACAGCATTTTCTTAATATAAGCGTAAAGGTTCATAGAAGTCCTTATAAGGCATTCGGTCCGATTCCACCTGAAGAACTTCCCTTTGAACCAGATGAAAATCGAATGATGGCTTCACTTGGGCGTCAACACCAAGAGTTAGAAGAATTAGAGGGGTTTAATGTGATATCTACAGAACGACAACTAATATTTGATAAAGGTGTTGTGGTAACGGACTACGTCGTAGAAAGGAAGGTTAACTAGGATGAACTATGAAGAAGGAGTATTCAGAGAAGCGTTTGTTTTATATCAGGCATTGATTAAATATAAAGAGATCGATAAGAAAAAGCATAATGAGTTATATCGGACGTATTTTTCACCAAAGGTAAGAGAAGTAATTCAAAATGTTATACAACCGGATGCTAAAGTAAGGATTTTTCAACTAGATGAGACTATATATATGGTTCCTGAAATTGATAATGAAGTGTTAACTTACACTAACGAAGAGCTTCGAAATGTAATGAAACTTAGTACGAATAAAGAATTGTATATGGCTCAATTTATATGGATAAATGTTTTAAGTGAGTTTTATGGCGATCAATTTCAATATACAAACGAGTCTAGAACTTATGTAAAAGTAGAAGAAATTCTAAGAAACGTTGAAGAGTATATAAAGCAGTTTAAAGAGATCGATGAAGAAGAACTAGCAGATTTATCCGCATTATACGATATGGATTTAGAAGGAATGATTGAGGTTTGGGATGGCCTCAGGTCAATGACTGAGGATTTGACCGATGTTCGTCGTGCAACAAAGCGTGATTATGGTTTTTTATTAAAAGTACTAAGCTTTTGGGAGAATGAAAGACTATTAATTATTCATAACAATGAAGAGATTGTGTTGACTGAAAAAATGAAGAATATTTCAGCTCATTATTACCATCACGAAGAACGGATCAATCGTATAAAAGAGCTATTAAATAAAGTCGAAGATTTAGTATCAAAAAAGGAAGGAGGAGAATGAAATGCCAAGAGTTAATCGATTCCGTGTATCTAATATTAAATTAGATAAAGGGATGAAAATCATCGGGGATAAAATATGGGAGCCCAATGGACTGAGTACTCTTTTCTTATTAGAAAACGGAGGCGGAAAGACGAGTGTTATTCAGCTCCTTCACCAAGTGATTCTCCCTAACCACGACATTCAAGGAAGAAAATTGAAAAGTATAGTAGGCAAAGGCAATACCATTAATGTTGCAGTGGAATGGATACCTGATAACGATAGCCAACCAATGTTTATTACTGGATTTAGCTTTCATAATTATGGTGTAAAACAAGGAAAGTCGAATACAACATATGATTATTTTAATTACATTGTTGAGCGTGATACAACGGAAACATTGTCACTGGAAACACTCCCGTTTGTTAGTGATGGTAAAATCACCCCATACTCAACCCTACATTCGTTCTTAAAGCAAGATGTTAATACTCAAGTATTTTCAAGCAATCATACATATCAAGATGTACTCGAGCAATACGGCATTTTAGCATCCGAGTGGCGAAATATTTCAAAAGTTAATGGGGCTGAGGCTGGTGTAACAGCATTTTTTGATAAAGCGGATAAAACACAAACCCTAATAGAGCGATTATTAATTCCAGCATTTTTGGATAACTTATTTTCAAGTGAAGAGGAAAAGAACGCTATTATCAATGCGTTTAAAGTTTATAAAGACCGGCTACTTGAATTGCCTTTGTTAGAAAAACATCTCAATGATTTTGAAGTTGTGATGAATAATGCAGATGAAATTATTGATGAAACCGAAAGTTTTATAAAAATAAAAAAAGAGCTTGAATCTACACAGATGTATTTAAGTCAGTTGTTTCAGACCGTACAAAGTGAAGAGAAGCAAAATCAAGAATTGATTCTTAAATTAAATAAAGAGCTTACAGATATAGAGGTTCTCAAAAAGAATTTAAGCTGGAAGATCGACTCGTATAAAGTGCATCTTGCCAAACTTGAACTGAATGAGGCAACTAGTTGTTATAATGAAGTTGATTCTGAAAGGGAAGACTCAAAAAAAATAATTGGAACACTACAACGTAATGTAAATGACCAAAATGCGGCCAAACATTATGAAGAATATAAAGAATACGATAGAAAAGTTTTAGAACTAGATGGGAAGCTTCATGCAGCCAGTTTAGAGGTTGGAGAAAAGTTGCAAGAATTAAATGAAACACGGGAACGAGTATCTGGTGGTTATCATTTCATTATGGAGCAAAATAGAGAACTGGAACGTGCAGTCACTAAAAATCTGCAACAACTAAAACAAAATATTAAAGATGAAAAGCAAGCATTGAAGGAAACTCAAAGCGTGATTACAGAAACTAAAGTAAAAAAAGGTAAATTACATGAGTTTATTGAGCAATATGATCAAGAGAGCAGCAATGTTAATCAAGTATTGGGAGAATTAAAGAAAGACACTATAGAAGAGTCAAAAAAAGTTGTTGAGGAGAAAATAACAAAACAGAAAGCAACACTACAAGAGAAAAATTTACTCGTAGAAGAACTTGAAAACCAACATTCATTACTGAAGCTTGAAATTCAAAATATAAATCATGAGATGACTGAAACGAAAAGGATAAGGGATGATAATGAGAGGGCATTTGAGAATTTCACTAATGAAGAGCATCAATTGAAGAATGACCTTAACAGATTCTTGTCCATCTATGCTAGAGAAAATCTATTTGAACAACAAGATATAATACTTAATAAGTTGCATCGAAACAAAGAAGAATTAAATAAAGAAGTTACTAGGTTATCTGTAAAAATCGAGCAGGTTGACCAAATTAAAAAAAGTATTGACCAGACAGGATTTCACATACATCCGGAGATTGAATCAATTAAACAGTTTTTAGCATCAAAAGAGCTCTTTGTATTATCTGGAATTGAATGGCTAGTACATTCTACGACTTCTCAAGAAAAGAAACAAGAGCTTGTTAAGAAAAACCCATTACTACTCTTCTCTCTATTAATTGAAGAGAACAAAATTAAAGAAGCGAAACGATTACTTTCATCGTTTAAAGAAGAATTGAACGTTCCCCTATTCTTCTTAACCAAACAGGGTTTAGAGGAAGGAATGAATATAGGCAATTTTATATTATTACAACAAAATGTATATGTATTCCATCAATTCAATGTACGTTTCTCAAAAGAGGATTGGGAAAATTGGGCAGTTCAATTAGAAGAAGAGAGTGCAGCTTATCAAGAACAAAGGAAAGAATTGAAGATAAAAGAACAAGACTTAACAGCGTTTGAAAGTAAACTTAAACAATTCTGGTCCTCATACTCCACCGATACAAGACAAACATATGTTTTAGAAATTGCTGCTCTTGACCAAGAGCTAGAAAATCTTCAAGAAGAAATAAAGAAGTTAACAGATAATATGGAATGTAAGAGAAAGAAAAAAGAGAAAGTAAAAAAAGAGTGTACAGCTATACAAGACAATATAACTGATACTGAAAAAATCCTATATCGAGTTCAAGATTTCATTAATCGCTACAGAAATATTCATGTGAAGAAAAATGAATATCTATCCCTTGGTAAAGAATTAGAACAGCTAGAAGATATTGAGGCTAAACATCAAAATGCTATTGAACAATATGAAGGTGAGGAAGAGCAAGAAAATAATGTTTATAGGAGTATTGAATCGAAAATTCAAGATCTTAAACGTGATTTTATAGAATATGAACTTGAACGCAATGTAGAATCAATTGAGACTAATTTAGATGAGTACGAAAAAGAGAAATATTTGTTGAAAGAACTTAATGGTAACTATTCTGCTGAAAAGCAGCAACTAGACTTATTCCGTAATACTAAAACCGAGTATGAACGGTTAAAGCAAAACTCCGAAGAATCAATTAAAAAGTTGACATATACCATTTATTTCTTTAAAAAAGGGAACTTAAGCTTTCAACCTGCACTTTTAGAACAATTTGAAGTAGAACTTAGTGAGGAAGAAGAACGGTTTACAGATATTCAATCAAGATATGATAAGTTACGTGATTCATTTATTAAAAAACAAGAACGCTACAAGGCAGAAGAAGAAAAGATCGATGAAGTATACGGAGAAGAACCATACGGATTCTCTCATGACCATCAAAATGATTATGATTTGTTTATTCAAGAAAAAAATAATGTCTTAAAGAGAGAAGCCGATAAACAAGAGGAAGAAAAGACTGCTCAACAGCTTTCCTTTAAATATAATAACACTTTAACGGAACTAGAAAATTATAGAGAGTTTTTTGTCACTGTATCTGAAGAAAATAAGCTGTTGGCAGAAGGGGAGTGGATAAAAGATAATCCCATGAAAGATGTTCATCGAGTGAGAAAAACTTTCGATGAAAAAAGAGAAGACCTCCGAACTCAAGATATGATAATAAGAGAAAAAATCCAAGCAATGCATCTAGAAATTGAACAAACAGGAAATCCTCATTTATTAGCAATGAGTAGGGATTTCACAAATGTGCTAGAGTCGTCAAAAGGGAATTATGAGGTTATGATTGAAAACTTTTATTCTGTGTTAAAAGCAATGGATAAATTTAAGGAGAGCCTTGAATTCCAACGTGCGCAATCAGAAGAAGGTCGAAATGAACTGATAGAGATGATGTTTGAACGAGGTGAGTTGCTATATAAAAATACTTGCGAATTACCAAAGTATTCACACATTGAAGAACAGGGTTTAAATATATCACTCTTTACCATTCGTTGGCCGAAGTATGACGTGCTAGATTGCAAACATAAATTGCGTATGTTTGTAGATGAAGTGTTAACAGAATTGACTGAACGTCAAGAAAAAGGTGACTCTCAAGAATTGCTAGACCAACTCTTCCAAGACAAAGTAAATGAGATCAATATCTTAAACTGTTATGCAGATATTGATCGCTGCGTCTTAAAAGCGTTGAAACCAAGAAATGCCCAACTTGCTGAGATGAAAGAGTACTTCACCTGGGATGAGGTTGCTGGTTGGAGTAATGGAGAAAAACATGCTTCACGAATGGCGATGTTCATAACCCTAAATACCTTTATTCGAAAGAAGCGATTTTCCCAAGAGAACTCCTGGAAATTTCTAATTGCCGATAATCCATTTGGTGAAGCAAGTGCTGATCACGTTGTGAAGCCTATGGTGATATTAGCGAGGAAAACTAATACTCAGTTATTCTGTTTAACTGGAATTGAAGACAAACGAATCCAGATGGAGTTTGATACTGTAATTAGTAATCAATATGTAGAACAGCGGGGAAGATTATTTTTACATTCTGAAACCGAAACGAAAGAGTCCTTAGAGATGGAGAGTTTATTTTATTCAAAACAACAGGGGCTTAAGCTTTAGGGCTATTGGATGCTAGTATTTATTGTAAGTAACAGAACCCACCTCATCTTTGGTAAAGCAGACTATGGTGGGTTTTTCTTTGTTTATAAGGAGGCAAGGCTACAGCATGGAGTAATTGCTAATTAATATATTGATTAAAATAAAAGAGTGTGAACCTGCATGTGTAGAATAAAATGGAGCATTTTCGAATAATGTCTGGAGTTAATAATATTTCCAAAGGTCCTAATATGGTAAAATTATCTAATAAACTTGTCCTTTTGGGGAGGCAATCAATATGTACAATATATCCAATGATAAGGCAATAAAAATAGGGACCATTACTTTTTCAGAGCTTAATTACAAAGAAAGTGATATAGAAGAATTACTTAGAAAAAATATTGATATGATATGTGATGAAGAAGAATCTATGCTGATTGTTGGGAAGCAGGTTAGAAACGCCCAGCATGGAATTAGCGATCTGACGGCTGTTGATAATAAGGGGAATATTGTTTTAGTTGAGATTAAAAGAGATCGTAGAGATATCGAGGGGCGAAGAGAGGCCTTTGAATTTCAGGCCATACGATATGCAGCCAGTTATGCAACGATTGAGGATCCAGAGGATTTGGTTAATAAAATTTATGCACCATACATTGAAAAATATCGTAAAGAATTTGAAGATAGCTCCTTAACTAGTGCAGAGCTTGGGACTAGAAAACTAACTGAATTTTTGCGGGTAAATGGTGCGGAGAACAACTTTAATAAGAATCAAAAAATCATACTGGTAGCTTCAGACTATGATGAACAAACTTTATCAGCTGTAGCTTGGCTGAATAGTAATAATGTTGATATCAGTTGTTTTAAAATGATACCATACAAAATCAACGAAGAAGTGTACATAAACATTGAGAAAGTATTACCTTTAAGTACATATAAGGATTACTACGTTAATTTCCTAGAGAGTCCTTTAAAAAGCAGCACACAGAAAAAAGGAATTACAAGACGTGCCCTTCCAAAAATTGATGAGATGTTAGAATGGGGAGTTGTTAAAGCTGGTGATGTAATAGTTGCTAAAGGACGGGATGACGAAGGCACACTGTTGGCTAATGGAAATGTAGAAGTGAATGGCGAAGAGATTTCTATGCAGAGATGGTTAAAGGATCTCTTTGGCTGGTCTAGTATTCAAACTTATGTGTTTGCTGTTCATAAAGAGACGGGAAGGACACTTTCACAAATACGCGAGGAATACATGGAGAAGGAGCAATAAGAAGGCTTATAGTAATCGCGAATTAAAGTGAAAGTATCAACATAGAAGATTTTATAATTTAGGGGTGGGTAAAAATGACTATGATTGCAGCTGTACGGTATGGCAATGAAGGTTGTATAATAAGTGACTTTCGGTTAACGAATATGGATACAGGTGACCAATTCGATGTAGCTCAGAAATTTGCTTTTATTGATAATAGAATTGCATTATTTATGGCAGGTACGGTTTTTTATTTAACCGATATCACAAACAAGATGAACTCCATTACCAATATAATTACATTCGAAAATTTTGATAATGAGAAAGGGCCGTTTGTTGGAGAGTTAGTATCGGTTTTTAATTCAAAACAAGGAGGATCATCCTCAATTATTGGTGTAATGTTAGATGAAAATAAAAAGATGTTCAAAATGCTCAGATTTGATGCTACTTATGTGAATGGTGAGTGGCAATATAGTTTAGTGGCAGATCGTGATTTTAATTGGCAAGTAATCGGTTCAGGAGCGGTAGTAGCCGACTCTTCATTTTACCCAGGTAGAAACGTTTTTTCTTTACAGGATATTTTTAGAACGGTCCTAGATAAAGGGTATGACCTGTATAGTGCTGGAAGTGCAATTGAGAACGAAGTAGAGATACGATTAAAGATGTTAGGTACGGATGTATACAGAAAACTTGGGATCAGTCCAGTAATGAATTTAACCTTAATTTCTGAGTCAGCCTTAAAAGTAATAGGACGAACTATTGAGGGAGGATCAGTTGGAAATGGTGTTCAAGAACAATGGTCTTATTCATACGAAAGACAGCCTAGCGGAGATGTAATACTTAAGGACGAAAAATCAGGACAGGTGGTGAAAGTTCATCAGACTTTGAGAGGTAAATTCCCTATGGAAACACTCCAAACGCCAACTAGGTTTGATCCAGAGCTATTAGAGGGCTCATCTCATAGTTATCCAAAATATACTTTATCTCAATGGGATGTAACTCATTCAGGAGAAAACACGATACTGATACGATACATCCACGAAACGGTTTATAAGAAGTGGGGCGGCTATAACTTTCCTATTCGTTCGATAGTGCATGCAGAAGAAAAGGTATTTGAGCAGGCATTATCTCTTCAACCTAATATTAATAATTATAAAATAACAGAAAATTTCACAGGTGATTTTGAAAGCGTTAGATTATTTGATAATGACTGGCTCGAAAATAATTTAGAAGAGGGTCATCCATTTACAGTGAATTGTATTTAATAATTTTATAGTTACTTAGAATTAAACAACGTAAACTTGGTTTATTATGTGCAAAAAGGGAGCAGAGGTAATGACTGTGAAAAAAATTCAATCAATTACAAATAATGAGGAATTTATAAATAAAACTAAGTCAGCAGTTATAAATCGTGATAGTAGGGAAAAGTGGTTAAATTCAGTTGAGAGTGGAAAAATTGGAGAAGCAAAAACGAAGTACCTACTCTTGCAAAAAGGCTTATGGGTTTTAGAAAGAGAAGTAGATGCAAATGGTGCTGATTTAATTGTACAAAAAGCAAGTCTTTTAAATGATTTAATTGATATTGTTGGTGCACCTGTAGCGTTCGTTCAGATAAAGAATGTCGGTTCGGAAACCTCAGTATCAATTGATGCCCGCTATATTTATTATGTTGACGGTGAGGAAGTCAAAACCAAGGATGAATTTTTTGTTTTTATATATCGTAATGATGACCCTAATTTCTTTGTATTTCTAACTGCAAAAGATATTGATGAATGCGTTAAACAAAATAAGTGTTCTAAGTTTTATAATACTTCAACAAAAGTTACATATGTTAAATTTACATCCTACCAATTAGGAAAAATAAATGCAACAAAAAAGTACACTATTGAGGTTGCTGTACATGTTGTAGATAAGGCGCTATCTGAAGCCGAGTATAATAAAGTGATTGGATTAAGACACTTTTTGGGATTAAAGCCAAATGAACAAGAAACTAAAAAATTTGTTGAATAAAAGGTTTTATAATAATTATGATGATAATCTAATAGATTCGTATTTGAAAGCAAGGTTATTTTTATATAGACAACTTGAAATATACTCGGTTTGGCCATTTGTAATAAAGGACATGTTAACACAATTAGATGACCCACAAGAATTAGTTGATCGTATACCTAGTCTAAGTTCCAGTGTAGAGGCTTATAAAAAACAAATCATAAACAAATGGTCTAAATTACATGCGGATTTACCCAATAACTTTAAAGAACATAAGGAGATTTTGGAGAATTTGGAAAATGCGATTAGTGACACAATTGCTCTTCATCAGGATCAGACAAATGAGGATGAAGTTGGTTATGATGATGAGTAAAGTTTAAATCTAGCAAATATTTAGTTCTTTAACGTAATAATACACTTACTAGGATACAAAATAGTAATAGAACTCGTTTCATAGCTCATCACTCCAAATACGTGATGGGCTTTTCTTATTTATCTATCTACCACGCATAGTGTTCAAAGTTGCAAAAACATCATTATATAAAGATAAAAAAGATGAAGTAGATACAATATATAGTGTTCTTATGATAGGTATAATTCTATACATAGTTTTTTATCTAATCAGTATCATGGGATACTGTTCCTTGACGAGTTGGGCGAGTTTTCCAAAAAAACGTTGGATATGCTCCGGCAACCTTTAGAAAATGAAAAAGTAACCATCAGCAGAGTCCATTCCACCGTAACCTATCCCGCAAAGTTTATCTTCCTTGCAGCCATGAACCCATGTCCCTGTGGCTATTTAGGCTCTGATCGTCATTACTGCACCTGTTCTGAAAAACAAATTAAAAATTATAAAACTCGAATATCTGGCCCAATCCTTGATCGGATGGATATCTTGCTAACATTGAAACCTGTCAGCTTGAACACAACTACAGTATCTGAGACTTCCGACACAGTCAGAAAAAGAGTCGAAAAAGCAAGGGGATTTCAATACGAACGATATGGGGAAGAAAGATGTAACGGAAGTGCTTCCATGGAGGAACTCACAAATTCGATTTCCCCTACTCAACTAGACACCTTGCAAGCCATTTCAATAAAACTAGGATTGAGCAACCGAGTCCAAATGAAAATCATCCGATTAGCCAGAACTGTATCCGATCTAGCTGGAGAGAAAAGCATAACAAACGAGGCTTTAGAAGAAGCTATGTCCCTAAGAAAAATCACGCCGAACACAATTTTTGTAAAAATCCCTTCGATGATAGGCGAATCGTGCCAAATCCAACAAAAGGATAACCAATAACATGCCTAGAAAAGCCAGAGAAAAAAGCGCAAGTAACATCTACCACATCATCTGGAGAGGAGCAAACAAACAAGACATCTTCCATGATGACGAAGATCGTATCAAATTCCAAGATACACTGGAGAAATATTACACAAAAACCAACATAACAATATACTGCTGGTGCCTGATGAGTAACCACATCCATCTATTAATAAAAGAAGGCAAAGAAGACATATCCCTAACCATGAAACGAATAGGCTTAAGCTATGCCCTCTACTACAATAGAAAATACTATACCATCGGCCACCTATTTCAAGACCGTTTTAGAAGTGAAAAAGTTGAAAACGACTCCTATCTCCTAACCGTTACTCGCTATATACACCAAAACCCTACCAAAGCAGGGATGGTCCAAAAACCCGAAGAATGGCAATGGAGCAGCTGCAGAGGATACTATGGCCGAGCTTCCCGCAATAGAAAAATGCTCCACATACGTTATGTTCTCAAGCTTTTCTCCAATGACATCCTAATAGCAAGAGAAAGATACAAAGAATTCAATGAAAAAACAAATAACGACCAGTGTCTAGAAGAACCAGAACAAATAAAAAGAAGACTAAACGACCATGACGCAAGAAGAGCCATACAAATAATCCTTGGAGACATCTCCATCCCCCAAGTAAAAAGCCTCCCTAGAGAAAAAAGACTACCACTACTCAGAAAAATAAAAAAAACAAAAGGCATCTCCCAAAGGCAAGCCGCCAGAATCCTGGGCATATCCCCAAACCTCATCTTCAAAGCGTAATTTCGAGCCAAGGGAATAGGTACGCTGACCCGTCTATACGTTAGTGCGTTAAAACTGAGCTTAGATGGGAGCTCATAAAGAAACTCGCCACTGGACGAGTTTTTTTATTCCTTATCATTCTTAAATAATTCATACTTTTGTAAGAATGCTTTCCAGGTACCAAACCGATAGAGTGCTTTCCTATAAAGACCGTTATCAATTTCTGAGTAAACTGGGATTCTTCCCATTGAATCTTCGATTTTTTTGAAAGTCGAAAATAGGATTCTATCACGGTACTGTCGGTGATTTTCTAATCCTGCATAAGAGAGTACTCCATCCCAAGTTTTGACTTCAAATCGTTGGAAATATCTAGATGGGTGAGCCCATCCTCTTTCAGGTTGTACCATATCTTTGAGGTACGGGGGCCTGCCATTCTTTTTGGACGCAACTTCCTTAGCCCTTTTCCTTAGGTTTTCTAGTAACTCCCTATCTGTATAAAGTTGAGGGTTTCTTTCCCTATTAACCGGTCTCTTCTTTATGATCTTACCAACTTTAGTTGGCCTTGCAAATTTAGACAGAATCGGCTTTAAATGTTCTTCGATATCATCGTCTTTGAAAATAATAATAAACTCACCTTTGAAATTTGAACTCTTCACCATTTCTAATTTCTCATGTAAATTCTTATAATATTGCATTTGCCGGCCATTTGGTGAAATGTGTTGCTTTCCTTCAAATTGTTCTCTTGTAAGGTAAGATGTTACCTCGATAATATAATTTTTGTCTAATTCCGGGGTATTTAACAATACAATGTCCGCATCTTTACCACCCTTATAATGCTCAAAACCTGGTATTTTTTGATATAACAGACCATGGTCTTCTTCTTCATGGGGAACAAATTGTAAGAGATCATCAACCATGCCTTGTAGGCGAGATGGGTTACGGTGGTTATGATTACTTAAATAACAGTGCCCATCTCCACGAAGGTTTGGTTCATATCCTGCCTGGGACAAAGCTTCTCTAAAACTTCCAAAAGCCCTAATAAAACAACCGCAAGCAGGCTTTTGGCTCCCATCTTTAAAAGTTGCAGTTTGATTCTTTCGCTTCCGAAAAGATTCAAATAACGGGGTCGCGCCTGTTTCTTCTCTTTCTTTATGAAGAGCTTCTAATAAGTAATCATTTGTATATGTATAAGCGGGAATGTAAATCTCATTTTCCTCTAAAATTTCTCGGTATTTCTTTCCATTCAATTTTTCAATTGTACTTATGTGCAAAGGTGATAATGCTTTGTTAATTTCATTGATAATTGGATAATAACCGTTCTTTAACTCATAATCCCGTACAAACTCAATAAGCCTGTCGTACACATCTTTTGGATCATATCCTGTCTCTTTTAAAAGGGAGAATTTGAATTCTTTTTTTAACTTATTCCACCCGTATCTCTTTCTAAAGCTAGTACTCCGACCATTATTAAACATCCAATCCTCAAAGTTTTGATGAGTAAGCTTTTCCTCTCCGAATTCATTTACGAATTCATTCATGTATTTTAGTACTTCCTCTTTTGTGTATACTGCGCTCTTGTTGCTTGGGAAGCCCATAGATTCAATAACACGAGGATAGGATGTAGATCCAAAGGCCCTAAGAATGACAGAATCAGACGGTAGGTCAGGATTACTCCTCAGCATTTGAATAGTTGGCATTACTCCATTTTCTATATAGTAATTCGATAACTTGGTTTTTATCTGTTTTTGTTTATTTGTTAGCATAATAGCACCGCCTTAATTTAAATTCGGTACTATCATTAACAAAATATCTTGGTTCTATACATCATGTAGATGTCGAAGCTTTATGGTGTATATCGGATTTTGTTGGTTAGGAGAAACAAATTTTTTTGTTTGAAGGATGATTTATCTTGCTGTATTTAAATGTCGAATACAAAAAGAGGGGGGAAAAGCGCAAGGGGAAAAATTTCATGAGTAAAAGTAAGGGAAGCACCGTGAAGGTTCGCTGCTTCCTCCTTTCCCATCTGCGGGTTGAGAAGACAGGTACGTTGGCGCAGGGGCCATTTCAATGATCCTTACTCCAAGTTGAATAAGTTCGATTTCTATTTAAACGCAAATTTTTGATAAATGATATTTTGTTTAAGTTTACTTTGATGTTAATTTCCCGCGATAGTAATTTTCAAAAAAATGTTTGTTTAACTGAAATTCTTTCGTTATGAATTAAGAGGTATATGCCATTCGCCGCCGCTCGACTGTTTCCGCGAGGTATATTTGTATAGTTTCGATTAGGAAGAGCGTATTATTGTATAAAGGGAAGCACAGAACCGTCAAGCTGCTTCCCAATCGCCTGCCTGGAGACACCTTCACCAACTCATCAGTATTATCATATTCCTGCCAATCTATTATTCTATGCAAATCCGAAGGGACATGTGCCCCTGCAATCCTATTTACTAAACTGCTGAAGAGAGGGAGTAATAGAATTTATATAAAATAGCACAAGTTCACCACCCATACCAACTAAACCCCACTTTTCAGAATATTTACAAAAACATCTTGACTTTCTTTCATTTATCATTTAATTTAGTGAATATAAAGTATGTAACCGGTTACATATATTTTTTAGTTTTATGTGTAACCGGTTACACACAAAATACTTACAAGCCAATCCTCCAAAGGATGTGTCAATATGAGCAAACCAATTAGAATACTTTCCCCCTGCGGGATGCTAGGTTACGGTTTTCCTGAAACGTCTTTTCTAAATGGACTAAAAGAAGAGATACACGGAATTGTAGTGGATGCAGGTTCCACAGATGCAGGTCCACATAAGCTTGGCGCAGGAGTACCCATAGTCAGCAGACGGGCAGCAAAAAAAGATTTGGAAATACTCCTTAAAAACGGTGTGCCAAAGAAAATTCCCATTATCATCGGTTCCGCAGGAGGTGCCGGAGCAAAACCGCATGTAGAATGGACATTGGAGATCATCAAGGAAATCTTGAACGAGAACAACCTAAAAGCAAATACAGCAGTCATATGGGCTGACTTTACAACAGAAGAAATTCTACAAGCAAACAAAGCTAACAAGATTAACCCACTTAGCAGTAACATTCCTGAACTAACTACTAGTCAAATAGAAGACTCCTTCAATATTGTTGCACAAATGGGACACGAACCAATTGTTGAAGCTCTTGAACAAGGGGCTGATGTTATCGTCTGCGGAAGAGCTTACGATCCATCACCTTTTGCAGCGGTCGGAGCTTTTCATCAGAAAGACCTTGGCCTCTCCTATCACTTAGGGAAAATTCTAGAATGCGGTGCTCTCTGTGCGGAGCCTGGAACGACAAAAGACAGTATACTCGGAACAATTCACGAGGATTATTTTACAGTGGAGTCGCTAAACCCCAAAAGGAAATGCACAACAATAAGTCTTGCTGCCCACACCTTTTATGAGAAAGAGCATCCATACATACTTCATGGACCTGGATTCACACTCGACCTTAGTGAATGTGAATTTAATGAGACATTACCAGGTGTTATCAGTGTGAAAAACAGTAAATATATCAAAAATGATCAACATCGAATCAAATTGGAAGCTGCTAAGTTGGTAGCGTATCGGACATTTGTCATAGCTGGAATAAGAGACCCCATCCTTTTAGGATCCATCGAAGACATAGAAGACATCGTCATCCAGCAAGTACAGGACTATTACAAAGAGATTTCTCAGGAAGACTATCAAATAAATTTTTATAACTATGGAAAAAACGGTGTACTTGGAAACAAGGAATCAACTGCCTTCCATGGCCATGAGATTGGTGTCATGTTCGAAGTGATTGCCAAAACACAAGAACTTGCAACAAGCATTTGTGCAACAGTCCGTTCAACCTTTCTACATTATGGCTATGAAAACAGGAAATCCACAGCAGGAAATCTTGCCTTTCCTTTTGCCCCTAGTGATGTGGAATTTGGACCTGTCTATGAATTTTCCATCTATCATCTGATGGAAATTACGGAGAATCCGTTCCGAATTGAGTTTTTGGAGGAGGTCTTGCAATGACCACATTGTTTGAACTGGCAAAGGTATTAAGAAGCAAGAATTCAGGCCCGTTTGAAATCACTCTGGATGTCCTTTTTAATAGCAAAGAAAACTACTTTAGAGTAAAAGATGCAGGTATTATTACCAAAAGCTTGATAGCGGACCTTTACCATATATCGGAGCAGCAGATACACCATTTGGTCTTTTTCGACCAGGCACTTGGGTTTAAAATAACATTTGCTAGGGAGACTTCGTCTGGAACGGTGGGAGATAGGGACGTATATGGAGCACAGCAGCATGCACCGTTAATGAATATTATAATCAAGTAGGATGGAGGAGCATTGTGGCAAAAATAGCAGTAGTAGGCAGTATCAATTTGGATTATGTCATCGAAACAGACAGTTTACCTGAGCTTGGGGAAACAATAAAAGGGAAGACATTTTTCTGCTCCCCAGGCGGCAAGGGGGCCAATCAGGCAGTAGCGGCTGCCAGGCTTGGTGGAAAAGTTACTATGTTCGGGTCTGTAGGGACAGACATAAACGGAACTTACCTTAAGAGCAACCTCGAAAAGGAAGGCATTGATGTAACACATGTAAATGATATCCCAGATATACCTACAGGTGCAGCATTTATTGAATTATGCCAAGGAGACAACCGAATTCTCATTATATCTGGCGCCAATGACTATACGAATAATGCTTACATGAAATCAAAAATAGACCAACTACTACAAGCCGATTGTATCCTGTTCCAATTTGAAACACCCCTGGAATTATTGGAGGAGCTAGTTCCTATTCTACATAACGCGGGAAAAACCATCATCGTCAATCCAGCTCCAGCGTTCAAACTAAATCAGGAAATAATCGACATGATTACTTATTTGACTCCAAACGAACACGAATATCAACTAGTATTGGATACCTCAATGTCTTGTCACGAAGTAATCAGGAAATATCCGAACAAACTCATCATCACAAGAGGTGAAAAAGGCATTCTCTACTGGGACGATAAAAAGGAGATTATCATCCCTTCTATTAAAGTGACTCCGGTAGATACAACAGGTGCTGGTGATACGTTCTCAGGGGCATTTGCCCTTGCCATTAGTGAAGGGATGTCCCTACCCGAAAGCATCCGGTTTGGTACAGTCGCAGCAGGTATTTCCATAACACAAAAAGGGGCACAGAGTGGGATGCCTTATCGCAAAGATGTCGACGCTTTATTAAACAAAGAGGTGAGAAACCATGAGGATAATAAAGGCCTCTTTACAACAGGTTAAGAAAGACTGGGTTATCTATGCCATGCTCTTTCCTGGGCTCTTATACTTTGTTGTATTCCATGTCATCCCTTTGATTGGGATGAAACTGGCATTTCAGGACTACCGGATTATCGGGGACAATGTATGGGTAGGGCTTAAACACTTCAAGATTTTGTTCAGCTCCCCGGCTTTTATGGATGTGCTTCAGAACACCATTATTATAAGCACGATGAAGATAGTATTCTTCTTCCCGATCCCTATCATTCTATCACTTCTTATTAATGAAGTGAGAAGTGGAAGGTATCGGAAGTATGTCCAATCGGTCGTGTATCTGCCCCATTTTTTATCATGGGTTGTCATTGCAGGTATTTGGATAAGCCTACTGAATCCGACTGATGGAGGAATTAATATCATTCGAAACTTTTTCCAACTTCCATCTCTAGATTTCATGACAAGCAAAGAGCATATCCGTTGGGTTTTAGTATTTTCAGAAATGTGGAGAAGCGCCGGCTGGGATTCTATCATCTATTTGGCGGCCATTATGAAAATTAGCCCGACGCTCTATGAAGCAGCGAAAATCGATGGCGCTTCAAGCCTTCAACAAATGAGGTATATAACCTTGCCGGCCATGATGACGACTGTGGTGACTGTCTTTATTTTAAATCTTGGATTCTTCATGAATGCTGGTTTTGACCAAGTATTCAACATGATGAACGCTTCTGTCATCAGCGTTGTGGACATTCTTGATACGTACGTGTACAGAATCGGGATCGTGAACGGGCAGTATTCTTATGCAACAGCAGCAAGTTTATTCAAAGGATTTATAGGTGTCGTACTGATTCTTGGCACACATTTTATCTCCAAGAGATTTACAGGTAAAGGCGTATGGTAGGGGAGGAGGGCAAGTATGAAGAATTTTGATACAACAAAGTGGATACTCTATCCTTTCTTATTTTTACTAACACTAGCAGTTTTAATCCCAATATTGAATTTGTTGGCATTGTCCTTATCAGATCCACTTAAAGTACACGAGCTGAACGGACTGAGCATTTTCCCTGCCGGCTTTTCTCTGATCAATTATAAAGTTTTATTATCCAATCCATTAGTTACAAAAAGTATCTTTAACACATTTCTAATCACAACTGTGGGAACGCTTCTAAATCTTTTACTTACATCGATGATGGCGTATATATTAGCCAAAACAACATTTGTTGGTAAAAGATTAGTAGTCATTTTCCTCATTGTCATCATGGTATTTGAACCAGGATTGATCCCAGAATACTTGCTTGTTAAAGACCTGGGATTACTTAATACTTACGCATCCGTCATTCTATATAAAGCTATCAACATTTATTACTTATTTATTTTGATGAGATTCTTCCAGGAAGTTCCCGACAGCATCCTAGAGGCGGCAAGGATTGATGGAGCAGGGCATTTCCGCATTTATACAAAGATTATGCTTCCGTTATCCAAGCCAGGACTTGCAACAATGGGCTTGTTTTATGGAGTCTATCACTGGAACGAATATTTCCGTGCCACTATCTATATCACTGACCCTGCAAAATGGCCGTTACAAGTGGTGCTGCGGCAATTTGTCGTCCAACGAGATAACACGGCTATCCTTGGTGCACAAAACCTGTTGTCATATGAGCAGGTGGCAAGTCTTGACTTTACTTCTTTACAAGCTGGAACCATCATCATCGCGATGATTCCGCTATTAATCTTATATCCTCTCATTCTCAAGTTCTATGCCAAAGGTGCATTGGAAGGCGGAGTGAAGGACTAAAGAGGACTTAATTTATCTTCATACTACACGACTTAACAAAGGGGAAACAACAATTAAACAAGGGGGAAATGGAATGAAAAAGTTTTTGTTAACGCTAATAACTGCAGTGACTGTCTTTGGATTGATTGCATGCTCAAATGAAACAACATCGGATAAGGAAAAGGAAAATTCAGGAGATGGCACCACCATCCGTGTCGTCTATAAGGATGAAACAAACTCTAATCCAGTATCTGTGAAATATTTTGACGAGTTGGAAAAAGCGCTAGAAAAAGACAAAGATATCAAGGTGAACTTTGAACTTGTAGATCTGCCACAAGGAAACTATGCCGAAAAGCTTACATTGCTCCTATATGGAGGAGACATCCCAGATATGATTTACTTCCAAGGCGGGGATCAGTCCCTTACACAACAAGGACTTCTTGAAGACCTTACCCCATACATCGAAGAATCTGAGTATCTAAAAGATGCACTCAGCCCATACAACCAGAAGCGTCTAGAAAATTATCCGTATCTGCTTTGGATTAAACCATTATCTGCTAAAACGCCAGTAATAAGGAAAGACTGGTTTGAACAAATGGAAACTTCCGAAAAATTGATGGCTGACCCAACTGTAGAGAATTATCATGCATTTTTTAAAGAACTGGTAGAGAAGAAGCCAGGTGGAAGCACACCGAATTATGCAGTAACAGTAGCGGGTGACTTGGAGGAAATCAACTTTACATTTAATATGGCATTCGGAATCAGTCAATCTTGGTTGGAAAAGAGTGACGGAACGTATGAATACTATAAAGTTTCCAAAAATGAAAAAGAGAAAATTGCCTATTATCAGAAACTCTATGAAGATGGTTTACTTGATCCACAATTCGTTACAAAGCAGTGGGATACGAAAGAAAAAGCGTTTTATGATGGGGAAGCGGCTGTAGTATCTGGAACAGCAGGTAAAGTAATTGATATTTATAACGGTAAAATGAAACAAGTTAATGGAGATGAAGCGGAACTTGTAGTCCTGCCACCTGCAAAAGGAATCGATCAAGGATTTGGCGTGACGGACGTAACAAAGGAATCTCGAGGTGTAGCAATCTCCTCTCAATCAGTAAATAAGGAACTTGTGTTTGATATTCTCGACTACCTGGCAAGCCCAGAAGGCCAAAAACTGGACCGTTTAGGATTTGAAGGGGAACATTATAATGTGAAAGACGGTGAAATCGAAGTAACTGAAAAGTATTATGGAGAATGGTACGCTAGGTTCTGGGAGCCGACTGAACTTACTTTTGATCAGCCATTAAAAACTCCATTATTAAGTGGACCTGCTACAGAATCACAAGAAATGACAATTGAGTATTTTAAAGAAGACAACTCGTTTATCTTACCGGAAGAATATGTGGCAAACTGGGATGCAATGGAAAACCTATATAGAGAATATACAACAGACATCATCACAGGCAAACGTCCAATTGATGATTTTGATAAATTTGTAGATGCATGGATGGAAGCGGGCGGAACACATATCACAGAATACGCCAACAAGACCATTAAGTAAGGAGTTCTTCTTATGATATCTTTCAAAGAACGCGTCAGAGGGGTTGTGTTCTCCACAGCCCTTGGAGACGCACTCGGCGCGACCATAGAAAAACTGACATATGAACAAATTAAAGAGAAGTACAATAAAGTCGAGTCATTGAAAACAGATTGGTACAAAGCCGATGCTCCTTACGAAGTAACCCTGGGAAAAAAGCGCGGAAATGGCATTGTCACCGACGACACCCTTATGACTATTGCACTGATGAACGTCTATGCAACTGAAAAAAGGCATCTTGATGCGTTTGACTGCGGTAATGAATTCGTAAAAGAAATCGCCTATAAAAAAACCTATATTCCTGAATTCGGGAAAGAAGCAATGATAATCGATCGCCTCTTCTATCCTGAGAAATATATATTTATGCGTCATGTGCTTGCAAACTGTGACCCACGCGAGGCCGGTATTGGCAACATGATTAATTGTGGAGCAGCTATGTACATTGCCCCAATTGGAATCGTGAACGCGTGCAACCCAAAAGCGGCCTATGATGAAGCAATTCTTTTTGCGATGGGCCATCAAAGTAGCTACGGGTTGGAGGCAGCAGGAGTGCTTGCAGCTTGTGTGGCAAAAGCATTTGAAGAAGACGTCACGGTCGATGAAATTGTTCAGGTGGCTATCAAACTAGCAAAGGACGGCACTAAACAGGCAATTATTGAACTGTCGGAGGCTGCGAGGGAATTGCGTTCTGAAAAGTTCGAGATGGATCGGGTGATAGAAGTCTTCCAAACTATCATGTATAAATATTCTCCAATGGGAGACGATGTGCATCGCAAGTTGGAGAAAATAGGCCAGCCTTCCAATCACTACACACCAAGCAGACTCTTTTCCATTGAAGAGCTTCCGATGGCTCTGGCTTTCATGGTGTTGAATGATGGAGAATTCTATCAATCAATTTTCGACGGTATTAACTCCGGCCGCGACACAGATTCTATTGGCGTAATGATAGGAGTTATTCTTGGAGCAATGTATGGAGAAAAAGTTGTGAATAAAGAGGACATAGCGTTGCTTCAAGAAACAAATAGAATGGACCTTTATGAGATTGCTGACCGATTTAGTGAGGTAGCCACAACAATTATCTATGAGGATTTACGTATTCAAGAGAGGCGCTTGGCGTACTTTGGAAAACACTGTTAAGGAAGGGGAGAGTTACATGATTCCAAACAACTATGTAGAAAAGGTATATGCAGGATTTCTGGGAATGAATGTAGGCATACGACTCGGAGCACCAGTCGAAGCTCCTTCCTGGACTTATGAAAGAATAAGAGATGTATTTGGTGACATCACAGATTACACCAAACCTTACAAAACATTTGCAGCTGACGACGATGCCAATGGTCCAGTATTTTTCCTCCGTGCCTTATATGATGATGCAAAAGACAGGGAATTGACACCTGATGATGTAGGAAAAGCTTGGCTGAACTACTCACGGGAAGGAATTGGAATGTTTTGGTGGGGTGGAGAAGGAGTAAGTACAGAGCATACTGCCTATATGAATCTATCCAGAGGGATACCTGGACCGAAATCAGGATCTATTGAGATGAACGGACTCATAGAAGCAGAACAGATTGGCGGGCAAATATTTATAGATACTTGGGGACTTGTCCTTCCTGGAGATGTGGAAAAAGCGGCAGACTATGCAGAAATTGCGGCAAGTGTATCCCATGATGGAAATGGACTTTATGGCGCTAGATTCATGGCTGCATGTATCTCAAAAGCCTTTGACACAAGCTCTATTAGTGATGTAGTGGATGCGGGATTGAGGACAATTCCTAAAGACTCTACCTACGCTCAACTTGTGCGAGCGGTTGTAGATTTTCACGCAAAGTATCCGAATGATTTCAGGGCTTGTCGACAGTACTTAGAAGAAGAGTGGGGGTATGACAAATATACAGGTGTCTGTCATATCATTCCAAATGCAGGTGTTTGCGTGTTATCCCTTTTGTATGGAGAGGGTAATTTTGCTAGAACTATTGAAATCGCCACCATGTGTGGATGGGATACCGACTGTAATGCTGGTAATGTCGGGACCATTGTCGGTGTCATGGGTGGAATAGAGGCTATTCCCATGCACTACCGAAAACCAATCAATGATTTTATCTGTACATCAAGTGTCTCTGGGTATTTGAACGTACTAGATATTCCCACTTTTTCTAAGGAAGTTGCGTTATTTGGCTACAAACTGTTTGGTGAACAGGCTCCACAAGAATTCAAGAATAGTGTAAGAAACGGTGAACTCTATTTTGACTTTGCCCTTCCGGGAAGTACGCATGGCTTCCGTACAGATAATACATTTAAAGCATTGCTGCATCCATGTGATGATTTTGGATATGAGAGTAACGGATCGCTTAAAATTGTGATGGATAGAATGATAGAGGGTGATGAAAGCAAGGTTTTCTATAAACCCTTTTACAGAAGAAACGAATTTAGCGATGAAAAATACAAACCAACCTTCGCACCTACCGTCTATAGCGGCCAACAGGTAACAATGAAGCTCTTCCTGGATAAATGGGAAGGTGAGGAGATATTTGTCTATCCATATGTACGCAATACATACACGGAAGAAATAATCAGGCTCGCGCGGGTTGCTCTTGATCATCAAGCTTGGAATGATGTTAATTTTGTGGTGCCGGATACAGAAGGAGCAATGATAGATGAAATAGGTTTCATTATCTCCTCGCCGTCTCCTTTATCTAATCGTGCCCTTGGAGCAATATACCTTGGCCAATTCCATGTGCATGGAAATAGTAAATATGAAATTGATCTTGCCAAACAGTCTACCGAATTCCTAAGCATTACCCCATTTTCTCACCATAGGGGAGAATGGCAGCTCAATGGAGAAACAATGACTTATGAATCCTCCACAGATTGCTCTTCGTACACAGGGAACTATTATTCTAGTGATTACACAGTAGAGACAACAGTAACGCCAGAAGGTGGAACAAGTCATGGGGTGATTTTTAGAGCTGAAGGAATCAGACGTCATTACTTTGTCGGCTTTAATGGAGAAGGTACCGTATCGCTGCTAAAAAATGATTTTGGATATTCCGAGTTGGCTAGTGCCACATATAATTGGAAATACGGTGAGGATTACAAAATGAGAGTAAGTTGTATTGGAGAAGAGATTTCGTTTTTCCTGAATGGAGTGGAGGTCTTAAAAGCAAAGGACAACCGTTACAGCCGAGGTATGTTTGGCTTCGGTACCGTTTCAAAGGGGAAAGGGAGCCTGAATTCCTTTATAATAGAAGAAAAGCAGCAGCAGGCAAAGTGATTTGCCTGCTTTGTTATCTAGAGAATAATACATAAAGTAGGTGAAAAGCGTGCAACGATCCACCGTTACCATCCGAGAAGTGGCAAAAGAGGCAGGTTTATCTGTCGCTACCATATCCAGATACTTAAATAAGAGCGGCTATATCGGAAAAAAAACAGAAGAGAAAATTAAATCTGTCATGGAACAACTGGACTACCGGCCAAACGAAATCGCTCGTGGTCTAGCCAAAAAGAAGACGAACACCATAGCACTTATCATTCCAGACATCACCAACCCATTTTTTCCGGAATTAGTCGTTTCTATCGAAAAAGTTGCAAAATCTAAAGGTTATAACTTGATTCTCGTCAACACTGAGCAGGACGATCTCCAAGAGAACAGTTTTTGGCAGAACTTCAAAAATCGCTATGTAGATGGAGTAATTTTGGCATCTTATCAATTCAATAAAGGAACTTTAACAGAACTTGAAGCAATGAATATCCCTTATGTGAAGATAGACCGTGCTGCGGACGATAAGAAGAACAACTCAATAGGGGTCAATAATTACAAAGGGGCACGACTGGCTACAGGACATTTGTTAGATATAAACTGCCAAAATGTCGCTCACATTGCTGGACCTCAAACCTTCTTGCCTGCAATTGAAAGAACAAAAGGTTTTGTAGATACATTAATTGAAAGTCCTGCCTATAACAAATGCCCCATCGTTCTAGAAGGTGATTTCACCCTCGAAAGCGGCATGCACCTGACAAAGCAACTGTTAAACAATAACCCAGATATAGATGGTATTTTTTTGGCCAATGATCTTATGGCCCTAGGTTGTTTAAAACAACTGAAGCAAATGAAAAAGGAAGTGCCAGAAGACATCGCCATTATCGGATTTGACGGCATCACCTTGACCAAAATGGTCGAACCGGAAATCACCACAATCCAACAACCCATCTACCAAATCGGAGTCAAAGCAACCAACACACTAATAAGTCTCATCGAAAACGTCGAAGATGAAACAGCCGAACTGAAGTTGGATGTGGAACTTGTAGTACGGGGGACGACGAGGAGGTAGGGGAGGAGCTGAAAGGGAGCTGAAGGGACAGGCACGCCGACCCGTCTTTGCTTTAAAGCGAAAATGTGGATGGTAAACTGAAAGATTATAGTGAAAGAGGCACAATCCCATGTGCCTCTTTTCTCTGTATATAAATAATCCAGTATATTTTACATGAAAATACAAAAACAGCAAATTATTTTTAGTTTTTATCGATATAATTAAGGAGATAGTGATGCGGGTGGGGGTGTTACTTTTGCTTTACAAATATACTAAGGAGAACTTCTAAATGAAAGAGAATATAAACTTCAACGAAATCATCATGTGAATTCTCTGTAAAAAGTATTGTTAATATGCCGTTAAATGATATACAAATTAAGAGTTTAAGTGAATTGGATTAGGTGAGTGAGTATTGGGGTAAATTAAGCGCTACTAAGTCTCTTTTTTGCAAAGCAAGGCAATAAGCAGAATAATATCCCGCCCATTGCCCTAAAATTAAATCTATCTATTCATATAAGCTCCACATCTATCACAATAGTCGTTTAGGTAATGTGTTAATTCCCCACAGCTATCACAAGAAGTCCAACGAAATCTCACAAATTTATTTACAATCCGTTTCATAGTGTCACACCCCCATATCATTCTTTTTAAATTCCTTCCATATATAGCGCTTATGAAGTAAGAAAATAGGATACAAGTTAGCTAACATTAATGGTATAAATAGAGGGATTCCTCCGTAAACCGTAAAAAAAAAGAAGTCTTGGTAAGAACACAAACAAGATTCCTAGTTGAAGGTAGAAGTAAAGTAGGACGACCCCAACCCCTTGCATCATTCGTTTTAAAATGCGATATTCCTTAATCACGCACTGTTCGTCCCAGTTAATCCTGCCAAAAATAATGTTCACATACTTGTGCATGCTTTTCCCGAAAGGAACACTTATCAACGCAAATAAAATATAAAAAAACAGTTTTATAACTAGGAACTCTTCTAATGCTTGTTGGGTCACTATATAAAGTCCTGTAAAAGCAACAAAAGCATATAAGTAGGGTCTAAGAGTATGCTCTACCTTACGTATCATCTTCGCACCTCCAATTTACTACTAAAGAAGCTCATTGCACTCAGCAACTCACTCTACCACTTCAATATTTATCACATGTGCTAAGTCATGTTCATAGGAAAAAGGAATAATCGACAGCTCCGTTACCCCGGCCTTCTTGCCGACAAGTACAGGAGAATTGCCTCCTGACGCTTCCCATTCAACAGGACCTGCTGAAACCATTATATTGTCATAAAATTTATTTCTATCCAGGTTGTCTATCCTTTGAATCTCCACGCGTTGCCCAACTTGAATGGTTATTGTAGAATCTTGTTCAAAATTTGCAGATACAGTGCCGTCTTCTTCCATGGAATACTCCAATACAATCGTATCAGAATCGCCAGTGATGGCTGGTTTTGGTCTTAAATTTTTTGGAAGTGATTCTTCTGGTATCGTTACAATATTCCCGCTGGCAGCCGTTATCCCGTCGATACCTTCCCCAAAGGGATTCCGGACAAGGTACACTTTCGTTTCTCCTTCAGCATAATCAAAGGTTGTCGCTTGATAGCCTACGGTGGTTCGTAAATTCATCTCACCCAAATATTCCAAATCATAATATTCTAGTTCTGACCAGCTAAAATTAACGGGATTCTCGGGAGCTTGAGAATAAGTAATCTCATCGATATACCACTCAGTTCCATCCTTAATAGCCGTTAATATAACGTTAGAACCGAATTCAATATAGGCAGCAGGATAGACTTGCGGCATAATTACTGATTTAACCATGATTTTTGAAGGAGTGTTTTCTAGTATCTCAAACCTAACATCAAACTTTGGAGCATTTTCTAATTTTCCGAAAGTAGAAATATTATTTCTAATAAAGGATTCATTATCTCTAGAAAAACGTTCCGTCACAAGAGTGGATACCGACTCTTCAAAACTGCTTAAATTAGCATCCACATACTCCGTAAGATTATCTGTTGGAGAGGGTGCGGCCATAAACTCCTTCGCTGACAAAAACCATTCTAAGTATTGATTCATTATACTCTGAATTTCATCATCCGTAAGCTTTTTTTGATCTTCCAAAACAATCGGAATGGTAACAGAATGTTCCTCTCTTGTCTTTCTGTCATTATAGGTAACAATAACCTCTGTCTGTTCCCCATCAGGCTCTGCCAAAGTAGTGATGGAAAGTTTATACTTAGCCTTTTTACTTTTCGGATTCTTTTCTTCCTTTTTGTTGATCTGGATAAACTTTGCCTTTGCAATATTTTTATCTAAGGTAGTGACTGTCATATCCATGACCTTATCCCCAGTCAGCAGGGAAGAATCAGAAGTTTTACCAGAGCCTGCATCCTTAAATTCACCAACTATATCAAGCTTTAATTCGCTCCCGGAGTTGGTATTGACACTTTCTTCAGAAGCCTTCAAACTAACTAACTCCTTACAAGAATTGTATTGGAAAGCCGGATATTTCTTTTGAGAAATCACAAGTTCCCATAGCATATGATCTTTTACAGTGTCTACGACAAAACTAGCACCTAATAAGAAACCGACATCAAAATTGGAGCAAAAAACAAAATCTGTATCATTTAACTTTTCTAAAGTTAAAGCAGTTTCATCAACTGTTAAGTTGGATTGTTTACTATTTGTACCTCCAACTTTTACTTCTCCATCCGCATAACCGTTCGCAGTACCTTCAATACCCAAACCTAATGCGTCTCCACCTTTAAGGGCTATAGCAGCAAGTGGGCCAGCCTTTAAGGAAAGCATTCCGCTGCCAATCACACTGGTACTGATTTCTCGATCCACCTTCATATGACCGTTATACTTACCTTTTGCTTTTACAATTCCAAACTGCTGTTGAACCGTTTTATTAACGGAAGCGCGCGCCACTACCTTCCCTTTGCCGTCAATTCCTGCCGTCAAATTCACCCTATTTTCAATGAAGACCAGAGGAATCCCTGTTGGAGCAAGTATCCTCGCCAAAGGAATATCGCGTTCAATTAGCCAACCGTCGCGTTTGCGAATACTATTGTACTTTTTCTCTCTTTTTAACGTTTTAATGTAATCGCTAAGCTCAACATCCATAGAATTCTCAACGCCCGCTTCCATTTCACTGGAATAGAGAGCATTTAATCGCTTTAGGCCGCCTAAACCTAGCTGATAGTCCAATAGAAAGGTAGGATAATGCATATCCAAATAGGCATCCAATTGTATTGTTGTATCTTCAATGTCAAACTTGAAATTTTTAAAGGAAAATCTGATGCTTTCCTTATCAATATTAGCTTTAATCTCTTTAGGAGGAGGATCTACTTGATATTCTCCCTTTTTCGAGACTGTCTCAGAACGGTCTGAACCAATCATATTATCTGGACTATAAGCAGTGGATAACTCAACATCCACCCCT
Organism: Bacillus sp. m3-13; assembly: GCF_000175075.1. NCBI lineage: Bacteria > Bacillati > Bacillota > Bacilli > Caryophanales > Bacillaceae > Bacillus > Bacillus sp. m3-13. The sequence goes on along the minus strand of NZ_ACPC01000050.1, from coordinate 72,223 downwards.
TCAGCAGGAATAATTACCGTTTGATCGGTAAGCACTTCATACTCTTTATAAATATCTATACTTTCAAAAAGCTCATGAAATGCTGGAAGCTCAACTGTTAGAACAATCGAATCATTCTCTACTTTGGAAGAAACTATTTTATAAGCCTGATGATAACCAGCTATTAACTCTTCTTTAGGAATAAGAATAATATCTTCTTCACCCAATAAAGCAGTATCTTCATTGTTTTTTAATGTAATGACAGTCTCTCCAACTTCTACTACATCTGTTTCTTCTATGTATATCAATGCTTCATTAAAAGAGGCTTCTTCTACCTCGTCACGTGCGGTAACAAAAGCCATCACAAACGGTTTACTTACTTGAAAACCATCTGTATAAGCAACTTCGCTTGAAATATGTAATTCATAATAAGTCCCTTTTTTATAATTTCCTGAAGGAGGAGAAATTTCAATTGTTTTTAATGAGTCATTTAAAACAACCGGAACATCCAACTCCCCACCATCTTCATCTAATACCCTTACATTTTTCTTTGTCACCGTATCAGACTCTAATTCATCACCAAATGAAATCTTCCAAACGTGATCAATAGGAACATCAAACTTTGTATCTATTATTTTATCCGGGTCTATACTTTCAACGTTCTTCTCTATCAAACTGTTGGCAGCAGTCTTATCACTTAGAAAAAGAGAATAGCCTCCATAACCGGCCCCGCATATCCCAGCTATAATTAACAACCATAAAACTATTTTTTTCATTTTTTAAATTTTCCCCTTTAATATGTAAATAATTATTTTAAAACCTAAAGGTGCTACGTATAGAGGGGATCTAAACCTCCCACAATAATAAAACGCAAAAAGCAGGGAAATTCTCCCCTGCTTCTTACTTATGCTTACTTGTGATTAAGCTCTTCCGCTGCTTCCTCGAAAACTTCTTTAATTAGACCTTCATTAGTTTTAGTACTTTTCGTATAAATGAAGATCCACATGATTAATAAGGCAATTCCTAAACCACCAGCAGGAACAAGTAAGGCAGAGCAACAAAAACCAACGATGGTACGAGCGGCCATTTTGTGTTTTCCTTTAAAAGAAACTTTTACTCTGTCATCCTGTTTCTTTATTAGAATGCTACCTTCACTTTTTGAAAACTTTGCAGAATGAAGAGGAGTCAGAGCTACTTTAATAGCTTTATCATCCTCATTTTTAATAACTGTTTGGTACTTGTCTTCTAAATATGTAAGAATCTCACCCTTCACAGAATCCACAGTATGCTGTGCTCCGCGCAAAGTTTTGTTTATTACAAAACCACTCATTATGTATTTTCCCCCTATGTCTAATAGTTACAATCACCTATTATACATGAAGGAATAATATACTAAAATACTTATTTTTAAACAATTTAAGAATATATAGGCTTATTTTTAATTAAGTTTATATTAAATTATCTTTTCGAATATATTAAAATCTCGAAAGAAGAGGATTGAGGGAACAGGCACGCTGCCCCGTCTATACATAATTTATTAAAACTAGAAAGTGTTTGTGTCGATAAGGAAATTCTGGCCACAGGTAAATCTAATTTAGATAAGTGAGAAAGCCACGGACATTGAAGGAGACAATTAAGCAGTCAGTATTGCAGAAAAATAGGTCCTTTTTCTTACCTCTTTGTGATATGATACTAAAGTATTTTTTTAGAAGGAGTGTTAAATATGGATAAAATACAATCTCTACAAGAAATTAACCGTTTATTATCCCAAGCGGAAAAAATTCAACAACTAGAAGCAACCAAACCACGGGTTTCGTTGAAAGGGATGACTGACAACGAAGGTAAGCTGACAGAGCAATATTACAAGCTATTTCCTCAACCTGGTGAAAGAAAATATTTAGGATGTATGGGATCAATTTTTATCTTTGTTGTAACACTGTGTTTGTTTCTACTGTTCTACCCTGATCAAGTTAGTCATTTACTTGTCTACTATATGGTTGGCGTGATTGCAATGTATGCTTTGCCAATATTCGGTTATCTAATGATAGGGAGTTATAATGATAAGGTGAAAGAAAGAATGGATGCTGAATATAAAAATAAAAAATATGAATACATAAAAGAACAGCAAGAGAAATATAGTGAGCTATATAATAAAGAATGGGACAATATACAAAAACGTTTCAACGAAAATCAAGGGAAACTAATTGCTCAAATTCGTAGAGAAATGCAGCGAACTGGATACATTAATCATACATATCATCAATTGGGTATTTTGCGTACTTTAAAAAGATATTTGGAAACCGGTAGAGCGGATTCATTAAAGGAAGCCTTGAATCTCTTTCATTTCGAAAAGAATCATCAGCAGCAAAAACAGTATATGCACGATACCATGCAAGAAATGGAAGACCGTTATACAGAGCAAATGGAAGATGTAGAGTGGCAATTCCAAAACGCAAACGAAGCATTCGAACGCAAAGTTAGCGGAATGGAAGATGAGATTGATCGATTAAGAAGAAGAGAACGTTGAGGGACAGTCCATACCATCAAAAACAACTATACTGTATACAGAAAAGAGACTTGTCATCGGGACAGGTCTCTTTTCTGTATTTTAGGCTAGCCAAATGAAAAGGAAGAAATAGCATAATGTGAACTTTAAAACATAACTTTGGAAACTTAACTGATTAGAACATAGTCATGTAACTGAGCGTAAAACTCTCCTGTTTCTTCAAATGTTACATTTATTTTACTTTTGTTACAATAAATACTTTGGTAAAATAGTGTATAGTTTCCTGTTAAGTTGATTGGAGGTCAACATGAAAGGTCTATTAGTCGGATTAATTTTAACCATTATTTTGTTACTAATTCATGGTGGAGAAAATTTTATCTATTATTCTCTTCCAATAGGAATTTTAACTGTACTTTTATCAACTATTCTACAGAGTAAGAAGAATAGAGATACACAAATCCCAAGTAAGATTTCTAGTTTTTGTTTCTCAATGAGCATTCCTCTTGTGTTAATTCCACTGTTTTTAACACTCTAATATACTCTTACCTTTTATTTTATTCTTTTTTCTCATATTATCATTCTAACAGAGAGAGGTATATCATGTTTAACTCAAATCAAATTACAGTCTCAAAGACTTCAATTTTTGGCTGCAGAACCATTTCGCAGGCTTTAAATAAAGCAAAAGATGGTACTAAAATTATCGTACAACCTGGTATGTATAAAGAAAGCTTAACCATAAATACAGCTGTAGAAATTGTAGGGAACTCCGAAGATGACCCAGTCGTCATTCAATCTAATGATGACTATGCCATACGTATAAATAATTCAAATGCTAGATTAGAGAATCTCTCAATTAAACATATCGGAGAAGGGAATGCTGTTTATTTAGGCGGCTCATCTATAATTGCCAATTGTACTATTAGTTCAGAAGCAGGCAATGGAGTTATTATTGATGGCGATTCTACTAAACCAACAATAGAAAATTGCGAAATAAGTACTTGTAATATTAGTGGGGTATACGTTTCAAACGGAGCTTTTCCTAAGATTATTGGCTGTAAACTACATCATAATAGCATCAATGCCATACTTGCCGATTCTGCATTTATTAGTATAGTAGATAGCAAGGTTTATAGTAACGCTAGTAACGGATTACATCTTATCAATCAATCAAGCGGTCACATAAATGGCAGTGAAATATTTAATGGAAGTAAAAGTGGTGTATTAGTGGAAGGAAATAGCAACCTTTTAATAGAGAACTGCCCAATATACAGCCATGAAGAAAATAATATCTGGGTTCACCAAGATGCTACCATAACGTTGAAGCAATCAGAAATATATGATAGTCGTTTGTCAGGAATACTCATAGAGACAGGCGCAAAAGCCACTTTGGAAGGTTGCACAGTTTACGATAATAAATTGCACGGCATTAATGTAATGGATAAAGAAGTAGTGGTAAATGAAAGTACCCTCTTCAAAAATGGAATTGCCGGTATATATTTTGGAAACAATTCTACTGGAAAAGTAAGTAATACCGACATAAATAATAACTCTGTAAATGTTTTAATAGAAAGTGAAAACAATCCATCTTTCCAGAAATGTGATATTCACAATGGAGAAAACAATGGAATACATATTATAAAGAAAAAAACAGGAACGTTTGAGAACTGTGCAATTCACCATAATAAAAAGGTTAACGTATTGGTGGAGGAGTATGCTAAGCCACTGATAAGAGAATGTACTATTCATAACTCTGATGAGGGTGGAGTAACATTTTTGGGAGACGGTGTAATGGAAGATTGCCATGTCCATACCAATAAATCGCACTCGATATGTATTGATGGTGGAAATCCCATTATAAGAAGCAGTAAGTTGTACGGCTTTTTTCGAAACGATAATTTTGGAGAAGGTAAAATTCAGGATTGTCACATCTCAAATGAAGTTGGTTATGGAGTTGTTATTTCAAAATATTCTTATCCTGAATTCATTCAATGCAAAATTATTGATTGTGCCAATTCAGGCGTATTCATCGACAAGGATGGGATAGGGTATTTTAATGAATGTCAAATTTCCAATAACTTAAACTGTAATATAGAGATTATAGAAGGGAAAAACCCTTTATTCCGTAACTGTACAATTGTAAATAGTCCAGGTTTTGGCGTATCACTTACCAAAAGCACAGGTGCCTTTTTTGGGTGTTCTATAAGTAATAACGTAAAAAATAATAATGTCTGTGAGCAAAGTAATCTAAATTTAAATGAAAAGACTGAAAAAGTAACTTCAGCAAGTAATGGAAAGGATGGTAGAGAAAGCAAGCTGAAAATTGTTATGTATAGTAACTTGGGGTTCAGCGATATACGCTTTCCGGTTGAGCAACCAGACCTTGTTATTCTATTAGGTGGTTTAGATAAAAAGGCCATTAGGAGAATAGATCATTATTACACCGTTCCTAAATTAGCTATTACCCATTATTTTGAAAAAGAAGATAAAGAACTATTTTCGGAAACTAATATTATTGATATGAATGGTAAGATATTACATATTGAAGGGGTAACTTTTGCAGGGTTCGGAAGAAATGGATCTCCAATGGATGTTACTCAATTTCAACAACTATTTAGTCAAATAAAAAAAATTGATTACTTCTTGGGAGATTGCAAAATACCTTCATCAAATGATGGAATGTTGGATAATTCTTTTGATATGTTTATTTTAGAAAAACACAGCAGAGTGACAAATTACGACGTAAAAGAACTGTTAAAGGAAAAGCAAGTGAAAGGCTATTTTCACAGTAAAGACGAGATAGATATGTTCGGAACATTCAGTGAACATTTTAGTATAGAAGAGACAGATAACATTAAAGTTTTCTACAACATTGGGATGCACGAACTGGAGTTGGAGCCTTCTTCTTCTGAAAACTCAATTAGTAAAGAGACAACTAAACACACTCCATCTGCTTCCGTAACAAACCCAGAATTACAAACTATTCTAGATGAAATAGATTCTCTAATAGGGATGGAACCATTAAAGCAAGATATTAGAGAAATGATTACCCTGATCGAGGTAAATAAACTAAAAGCATCTCTAGGAGTCGGTAGCCCGGAACAAGTAATGCCGGCTGCCCCGCATACTGTACTCTACGGGAACCCGGGGACTGGAAAAACAACCGTAGCAAAGTTGTTTGGAAAGCTATATAAAGCAATGGGCCTGTTGGAGAAGGGCCATGTTGTACAGGTAAACCGAGAAAAACTGGTTGGAGAATTTATTGGTCATACTGCTCCTAAAACAAAGGGGAAAATTGACGAGGCTATCGGTGGAGTACTTTTTATTGATGAAGCATATGAACTAACAAATAAAGGCGGAAGTAAGGACTTTGGTTTAGAGGCTATAGCTGTCTTATTAGAAGAGATGGAAAACCGACGTGGTGAATTTATGGTTATTGTTGCAGGTTATGAGAAAGAAATGCAACAATTTTTAGAATCAAATCCAGGATTAGATAGTAGAATTACGAAAAAAGAGTACCTGGAGGACTACACGCCTGAAGAAATGGTAGAGATAGCTAAAAAGATGATCCAGGAAAAAAACCATTGCCTGAGCGAACTAGGTGAAAAAGCACTATTTGATGAATTTACCCTTTTATGGAGAAAGAGAGACCGCTTCTTCTCTAATGGAAGGACAGTACGAAATATAGTTGATAAAACTATACAAAAACAATCTAATCGATGTTCAAGCATTCCACGGGATCAGTGGACAAAAGAGTTGCTAGAAACGTTAAACGAACAAGATGTATTCGCTGCAACAAAGCGAGTCGAAAACAAGCAGTTTCAAGTACCAATTAATGAAGAATTGTTGTCCCAAGCTCTTGGGGAATTAAATAGAATGATTGGTTTATCAAACGTCAAAGAGGAAATTGAACAGCTCGTTACTCTTGTTCGTTACTATAAAGAGGAGAACAAAAACATTCAAGAGCTTGCACTTCATACCGTGTTACGCGGTAATCCGGGTACGGGTAAAACGGAAGTGAGCCGAATCATTTCCAACATCTATAAAGCACTTGGAGTATTAGAGCGTGGAAGCCTCATTGAAGTTAATAGAGATAAATTAATTGGGACCCATGTTGGGGAAAGTGAAAAACTCATTACTCAATATATCGACCAAGCAATGGGTGGGACCCTCTTTATTGATGAAGCCTATCAGTTAACACAGTACGGTGCCGAGGACCCCGGGCACAAGGTTATTGAAATTCTTCTTAAAAGAATGGAAGATGATCGAGGCAAGTTCTTAGTTCTTGTAGCTGGTTACGAACGGGAAATGGAAAAGTTCTTAGATAGCAACCCAGGATTAAGAAGAAGGTTTGCCAACCAACTGACTTTTGAAGACTACACACCATCGGAATTAATGAAAATAACTAAACTTATTCTTAGTGAAAAAGGATATTCCTTAGCAGATGGAGTAGAAGAAGAATTACACGACTATTACAAGGAATGCTATAGCCGTCGCAACCATACATTCGGAAATGCTGGTTTTGTTAGAAACATCGTAAATAAAGCAATAAAAAATGCCGACTTCCGAATTGCAAGAATACCAAAAGAAAATAGACATGAGAACCTGTTGAACGAAATTCTTTTAGAAGACATATTGGTGCGAGCATAATCGGTTAGAGGGGACAGGTACGCTGACCCACCTTCCCTTTAAAGAACAAAAGTAAGGTCTGAGGAGTATTCCTCAGACCTATTTATATTATGTTGTTCAACAATAATTATTTTCAAGCATTTGTTTAATCCTATATTTGGTCTTGATAAATTATGCGAGTTCTATCGACTATTTTTGCAGGTTATTGTGAGATAGTTATGGAGAACGTAGATATGGCAAAATTATTAGCATAAGCTATATTTTAGCAATCTAAAGGCACTCCGGGTCTGCTTACCTATCCCCTAAAACCCCGATTGACATTGTCCCCTGAAAATACAGATTTATATATCTATTAAAATCCACTAATGTTAAAATTATACTTAAAAGAGGGACGAGGGACCTATCCTAATGTCCAAATAGGAGGAATTAACATGCTACTACACGAGTTGAACAAATGTGAAAAAATTGCTTTTTTGGAGCTTGCCCATTTGGTTGCGATGTCGAATGGCATCATAGATGAGAAAGAGAAGATAATGCTAGATACATATAAGAAAGAAATGGGTCTAGGGGATTCGTATGAGCTTAAGGACTTACAACTAGAAGAGATAGTTCAATGCTTTATCCATAATCGCTCCAAGCGAATTGCGTTTCTTGAATCTATTTCAGTTGCGTTTGCAGATGGAATCTATCATGAGGAGCAGAAAAACCTCATTGCTGAACTGCGTCAAGCTTTTGATATTAGCCTCGAAGACTATGAGAATTTCAAGACTTGGATTATCAAAGTCAATGCGCTACATATTCAAGCGAACGAGATGGTTGGTGTGTAAAGCATCGTTTCCGTGCAATAGTTGCGGTTTATGCTGTAAAAACATTGGTCACATTGCGGAATTGAAGACCTTTGATAGTGGAGATGGAACGTGCATGTATCTAGAAAACAATATGTGCACAATCTATGATACTAGACCTCTGATTTGTAGGATTGATGAAATGTATGAGCAGGCTTTTTATGAACAGTTTTCTAAAGAAGAATATTATGAAATAAATATAAAAGCATGCCAACAGCTTCAAAGGGAAGATGGCTGGACTGAAAGCGAAATAAAGTGGAACGAGGGACCTGTCCTTCCTTCCGGTATGGAGGAATAGCGGTGTCTGACAAGAAGAAAAAGACAGCGATCAATGTTGGCCTAGCTGGTGCAGCTTCAGAGGTAGTTAATCGCTTTGGCTCAGCAAATGCACAGCATATCAAGGCATACACAGGCTATCAAATCAAATCTGGCATTTATGTAAAAGGGCTGCGGGATATTGCAGGTTCTAAAAATAATTCCTATGCCAATGCGAAGCAGCAAGCAGGCTTTGCAGGCGAGGTGATTTTAGAAAGTAAAACGAATGCGGAGAATATTATCCAACAAAAAACAGAACGAGTATCGCGCACAGATTCGCTAGGCAAAAAAAACCACCAAGAGTTTGATCATGTGAAAACAGATGCCAATGGCAACCCGATCTTGGATAAGAACGGCAACTACACAGGCACTTCTCAGATGAAGCTTCGCGGGGAGTATGACCTTGAGGAATACATAAAGCGGAGAAAGCTCAAAGACCCTAATTGGGAACCGCCAAAAGATTTGACACAACAAAAGCTGATTGAAATCAGCTCTATTAAAAATGTGAAAAAATTAGTAAATGGGGAATTTGAAAAGTTCAAGAATGCCAACAATCTAGACATTCCCACAGAGCAATATGAACCTGCCAGAAAATATCTGCAAGAACAACAAAAAGAGCTCAAGAAGCAGATTACTCATCTTAAGGAAAACGGTGACAACAGCAAAGTCGTGCAAAAGCAGGAAGAACTAAATCGTGTAAGATCTGTAGAAAAACGCCTGCGTAAATCGGTCAGTAGTAAAGAGGCCATGAATGCCCGAATGGACTCACTAAAATACACCGTGAAAGAAGTGCACAAAGTTTCACACCAAGCAGGAATGCAACAGGCAAAAATAGGTGCCATCCTTGGTGGAGCCATTAGTTTATCCCGGCAAATCGTTATGGTAGCAAAAGGGGAAGAGACGAACCTGAAAGATGCTACTGTAAATGTTTTAAAAGATACCGGACAAGCCGCAGCGTTGAGCTATGCCACAGGTTATTCTGGAGCAGCGATAAAAGCATTAATGGAGAGAAGCGGAAAAGTTATTTTCCAAAACCTGTCCAAATCCAACATGCCAGCTATGATTGCCACTGCCACGTTAGAAACAACAAAATCTATTCGCAGGTACTTAAATGAGGAAGATTTTGATGAACTACAATTGCTAGAGGAACTTGGAGAAAAAGGGACGGGAATGCTCGCGGGCAGTATTGGCGCAGCATTGGCAACAGCTGTACTTCCGGTAGTAGCAGCAGGAACAGCGGGTGCAGTTGTGGTTAGTGGCTTGGTCATGGTTGGGGGAATGGTAGGCTATATGACTGGATCAGCCATTTACGCTTCAGCAATGGACTTATTACAAGAACAACGATTAGCTGCTGAAAAAAGAATTCTAGTCGAGCAATTGGCCAAAGATGCGATTGCTGTCATGGAAAAAGAACGACAGGAGCTACAGGGACTTATTCACGAGCATTTGGCTGAGCGACAAACAACCTTTGAAGTCTGTTTTGAAGGGATAAACGAAGCAATCATAAGCGGAGACCACTCTGTTTTTAAGGAAAACTTAAATAATATTGCTATCACTTTCGGGACTACGCTACAATTTTTAGATTTTGAGGAATTTGATGACTTTATGCAAGATGACACAATGACATTTAAATTTTAGAAAAAGATAGGAGAATCTAGCATGCCCATTCCATTCATCGCCGCTGGAATTGTAGTGGCATCTGCTCTAACAGGAGTAGGTAGTGGTGTTAAAGCTGTGAAAAATACAAAAGAGGCAAACAGAAATAACTCAGAGGCACGGTCGCTGATTAATAGTGCAGAAATCAGATTAGATGGAGCACGCCAAGATACAAACGAAAACCTGGAGGAATTAGGGAAAGAAAAGCTTTATATGTTATCCACCTCCGTACGCGATTTCCTTCGCTATTTTGAGCTGTTAAAAAAGGTGGAATTCGACGACAGTACGGCTGGTATCGAGGAGTTAAAGGCTCTCGGAGCGACCGACAACCTGCTGGGAGAATTAAAGACAGACTCCTATGAAGCTGTCAAACTAGCAAGTGGGGGCATGGCGTCATTAGGAGCGGGAGTTGCAGCTGCCTATGGAGCGTACGCAGGAACAATGGCACTCGGAACGGCCTCAACTGGTGCTGCCATTAGTGGACTAAGCGGCGTTGCGGGCACCAACGCCACACTTGCCTGGCTTGGAGGAGGATCACTTTCTGCAGGTGGATTTGGCATGGCAGGTGGCACGATGGTACTAGGCGGTATTGTAGCTGGACCTGCCCTCGCAGTAGGCGGCCTTATCATGTCAGCGCAAGCCAAAAAGAAATTGGAAAACTCCTATGCAAACCTAAGTGAAGCACGAGTTGTAGCAAATCAAATGAAAAGCGCACAAGTAGTGCTAGAATCTGTGCGAGACCGCTCTAGACAAGTGACAGAATTACTAACAAATATCAATGATGTATTTATAAAAGGTATTCATTCCATGCAAGAAATCATTACTAAAAACGGAACAGATTGGAATGTATTTGATGTAGAGATGAAGAAATCCATTCACCTAACATTCCTGACAGCCCAGCTGCTAAAAGGAATTATTGACACTCCAATACTCGACGAAGACGGCGCAATTACCCAAAAATCAGTCGAACTATTAAAGCTTGGTAAAGAGCGATTGGAGGAAATTAAGGGGAAAATGTAATAGAGGGAGAGGGAGAGGGAGATCTCTTTCTTCCCTTTTTTTAAATGCAAAAATATGAAATGTGGTCGTGTTTTTTCCCCACAACCATCGAGAACTTGACCTAGTAAAAGGGAGAATAAAAAAGGAAAGAGGATTATATGCGTAAGAAGAACATGTTAGAGTTAATTAGAAGTAAACATCTTAACACGTACACAGGTAGACAGAAGGAGATCGATTTATTTTTCGAAGAATTAAATAAAGGAAGTCAATATAAAGTAGTATCATTTTCAGGAATCGGTGGCATTGGTAAAACAGAACTTAGAAAGGAATTGATGAGAAGAGTTGAGAAACATACATCAGCAGAGTTTACTTATATAAATTTTGAAACGAAAGAGTATCAACACATTGAAAATGCACTAGTTCACATGCGAAATGCAATTGGAAGCCAATATAGAATACCCTTTACATTGTTCGATGTCGCATATATTTTGTATATGCGAAAGGTTAATCCATCTCTAAGTTTTAATAAAAAAACAATTCCTTTTATAGCAGAAGGAAGTTGGATTGCCGACTTCATATCAATATCAGAGGAAATCCCCTATTTATCTTTAGTACCAAAGATGATTGATATAATAACTAGCCGTTCAAAAGGTTTTTTCTCACAAGAAGACAAGGAAAAAATAGCAGCATTTGAACAAATGGAAGTAAATGACCTGTTAGAGATGTTGCCGATAATTTTTGCGGAAGAATTAGATAAACATATTTCTAATTCCATAAATGTCTTCGTATTTTTTATAGATACTTATGAAGCTTTATGGACAAATCAGCGAATGAATGCCTACGAATATTTTGTTGATCAGTGGATTCGAGATTTAGTAGCACAACTTCCTAACGCACTGTGGGTAATTTTTGGACGGGAGAAGGTCGGTTGGGAATACTATGATAAAGAGTGGGAGAATAGATTAGTGCAAGTTGAACTAGGTGCACTTTCATTGAGTGAAACTCGTGAGCTATTAGTTAAAAATGATGTGAATGATGTTCTTATTCAAGATGAGATATTTCTAAATTCTGATGGTCACCCGTATTCTATTAGGTTAGGAATAGATTTATTTAAGGAAATTAAAAAAGACCGTATCCCTGTTGCAAATGATTTCATTTGGGAAAAAACAGATATACGTTTATTTCAACGTTTTATAAAATACCTTTTAAGCAAAGAGAAAGAAACATTAGAGTTATTGGCTTTGACAAACACTTGGGATTTAGAAACATTTAATGCGCTTACAAAACATTTCAACATTCAAATGACTATTGATGATTATATAAAACTTACTCGTTTTTCCTTTATATCAGAGCTGGAAGATGGTAAATGGGAAATGCATCAGTTAATGAAAAAATCCCTAATTGACTATCAATATCCTGAAAAAGTTATAATTGGACGTAGCTTTCTCTTTAAGTATTTCAGTTCGCAAATTACAAAAGACTACATAAAAGTTAATCCTCAATCAGCTATTGTATTGGTTGACCAAGCTTTCTTCCATGGATTTTTATTGATGGAGAATAAAGCAATTTCTGTTTGCAACTTTATAGATTGGTTTAGGGAGTTAGATAGAGAGTTTTTCAACATCAAAAAAAATCATCTAACTCTGCCTTTACTCAAGCAGTTAGAAAGACACTTGAGATTACATGCAGATTTGGAATACAAAAAATATTTGGGGATAATCCTTTATGATATTGGATTTATATATATGATGGAATCTAGAGATTTTGTAAATACAGAAATAGTATTAATGGAGTCATTGAGAATACGAGAACAATTTTTACCTGATGATAAGTTGAATATAGCAAAGTCATATTTTGGATTAGCCACGTTATATCACCAATTAGGTCAATTAATAGAGGCGGAGAAACTTTATCTAAAGTCTTTTGAGTTAAGAAAACAACATTTAAACTCTTCTGAAAGCCTTCCGCTAGCCTTTTCATCAAATGGGTTAGGAAAACTTTATCAAGATTTAAGGAAATACAAAAAAGCAAAGAAATATTATGCGATATCATTAAAAGTATATAATGATATCCATTATCCTGATAATTTAAACCTTTCAATAACAATTATGAATTTAATTAGCTGTTACCATGAATTAAAAGAATATGATAATGCTAAGAATTTAACAGCTACTCTTAATGATATGTTACAAAAAGAGATTGATCTTAATCAGGTGATTATTGCTAGAGCAAAAAATGTTGAAGCAATTGTAGAAACCTCCATAGGTAATTTCGAGAAATCTATGGCCTTATTTATTGATTCCTATGAACTTTTCAAAATGAACTTAGGTGAGGATTCCCTTGAATTATCGAAAATTATGCATAATATGGCATTAACATTTGCTCTATTAGACAAAAGAGAAGAAGCTAATAATCATATACTAAAAAGTATAGCAATTAAGAATGAATATATATCCAAAAATAAATTGTCTAGTAAAAACCTAAACTATGTTTACACCCTTGAAATGAGGGAATTATTGTTAAAAGAAAAATTTGCCTATGAGGAATTAAAGTTTAATTTTTAGTTTTAGAGAACTAGATTTAGCCGCCTCTAACATTTATAGGGGGCAGTGATGTTGACCCGTCTACACTTTAGATAATTTAGCTTGTTTTCTTAATGATTTAACAAAATTAAGTATAAGAATTAGAGGCGGCCGCTGCTCGCCTCATTATTTCTATTTCTGATAGTTAAAATTTCCTAATTACTAATCCCATGCAGGAATCTCCCCCCTAATGTCGAACCCTCATACTTACACATATACAGTTTCTGTAAAAACATGAAAAAAGGAGGCGAACCATGAAAGTTCTAGACGTATCCTCCCTGCACGATGGAATCAAAGGAATGAGCCAGCAACTGTCGGAACTCGATAAGCAACTAAATCATGTAGAGAGAGGAATTCGCTCTTTTGTTTCCTCAAAGGATTCCTTCCGAGGCAAGGGTGCCAGTGCGATCAGGCGATTCTATGAATATGCGCACCTCCCATTCTTACAATTCTTTCAAACGTTCCTGGCAAACTTACAATCTAAGCTTCAACAGCTGCAATATGAATTAGATGGGTTGGAGAGCAACTCGCGCGGGTTTATTGACGAGGGTTTCCTGACAAGTGAGCTGGAGGACAGATTGAATCAACTTAACCGAATGGTGACTGAACTAACAGGGGAGACGAATTCCGAGCTGAGCCGGGTTAGTGACATCATGTACCTCCCAAGGCTGCAGGATCACCAATTCCACGAGGGCATCCAACAAGCCAAGCAATCGTCAAACCAAACTGTGGACAAGCTGCACCAGTTTGACCACCAACAAACCCAGTCGTTCACAGCGTTAATCGAGGACCTATCTCTCCTCCAGAATTACATAGAAGAAATGAGCCAACAGTTCGCTTCTGGTAAGATAAAGTTAACTAGCTTCTCACCGGCCATACTTCAGGATCTCGAGGATTACGGAAAGCTGGAGACAAAGCTGTATAACCAAACTGTCATGCAGCGATGGAACAGCGAACATTTTCCAGAGCTTGGCGTGTTTTTTCCGATAGGGTATGCGGCATCGTTTGATCAATGGGCAAATCCGAGTTGTGCACGACCGGAGCCGAAGAAGAAAACCACCGGGGAAGCATTCTGGGACTTCACCAATGGCTTTGGAGCAGGAATCATCAGCGCTGCTTCCGACACCTGGGATGGCATTAAACGCTTAGCGACAGAGCCGGACCAAGTGCTAAAAGAAACAATAGAATTCTTAGACGCAGTAGTATCTGACCCGGGCCTGGTGCTAGAAATCGGCCACGAGCTCTACAACTCCTTCAACGAATCTGTCATCCACGGCGATGCGACTAGCCGAGGCGAATGGCTAGGTTATGCGACAACCATCATCGGAACTTCCGTTGTGGGTGATAAAGGGCTTTCCAAAGTAGGTGGTATTGCTGGGAAGCTAGGTACCAAGGTGGAGACAGACCTTGATATTAAGCTGAAGAATCAGCGGGAGAAAGTGACGAGTTCTGTGAAGGGTTCATCTGTGGCTGGGTTGGAGCGGGTGCGTGAGTTGATGGGGCAAATAATGCCTGCTCATCATTTGCAACCAGGGTTTGCTGGAGTGCCGCACAATGTGATGGATAGTATGGTAATACGTGATAGAGTGGAAGCGCAGAATCACTTAACCTTATCCAAAGTTGAAAAAAATGCTGATAATATAAATATAAGACATACACCAGGTGTTGCTACAACTAACAAAGTTTCCAATGCAAAAGTTATAATGAGGGGTACAGATGGGAATGCAGGTGTGGTACCTAAAGAAGTTGCTGATAGATTAAAAGGAAAAAGTTTTAAAAATTTTGATGCGTTTAGAAGTGAATTTTGGAAAACAGTTTCAACTTCTTCATACGCAGGTGAATTTAGTAGTGCCAATATTAAGAGAATGGAAAAGGGCTTTGCGCCAATTGCCCCGAAATCCCAACATTATGGGAAGCAGAAAAGCTATGTTTTACATCATCTTACTCCGATTAATCATGGGGGAGGAGTATATGATATAGACAATTTATTAATTGTTTCACCCCGCCTCCATCAAGATATACTAAGTAAGAGTTATCATTTTGGGAATAAATAGATAAGAATGGAGTGGAACTTAATTGAAATTAACTAAAGAAGAATTAGTTAGTATCGTAGAGAAAATTTTAAATGCTGATGGATCAGAAGAAGAATTAGACAATTTGATAGATAAGGTAGAAGCAAGTGTGCCTCATCCCAATGTAAGTGACCTGATATTTTGGAATGAGGAGGAATTAAGTGCAGAAGAGATTGTTAACAGAGCACTTAATTATAAACCTAACATTTACTTATAGGTGGGGATTGGAATTGGGAAGCATACGGAATAAAAATGGAGAATCGTGAATGCCCGATTATCGCATGGAACAGAGTAGGAGGCTACACAACAAAAAATTTCTATGAGTTCTTCTCACAAGGTTATTGGACGCAAAAGAGGGTGAATTTAGCTAAAAGAAATTGATAGGTATAATTCCTTTGATGAGTAATTAGAGGACAGCTTTCAAGAAGCGATTGGTAACTGGTAGAGTGTTTAAGGCTTGAGGATTAAAATCTTCAAGCCATTTGCTTTATTATTTGGGAAAAACCAAAATAAAAGGCGGATCTAGTAAAATTACCCCACAAACTATTTCAAAATTTGAAAAAAAGCAAAAGATTCGGTGTGATTAATAGTACAAAAGTTTATTATTTTCTCAATACAAAAAAGGAAGAATATTCAATATAATTAAGTTAAGAAAGGTGATAAACATGGAATTAGTTACAAGTGATTTAGTGGTAACCCCACAAGGAACACCTGTACATATTGATCCAGGTACCGGAGGAGGTTCTGGTGGTGGCAGAACCAACCCCATAAAATAACTAGAAAAAAGGAGAATAAGTCATTGTTCTTCTTTTTAAAATAATTTACACAAATTTATTTGTTAGGAGTTAAGCGATGAAAAAAGCGCTTGGAGTCGTCCTGTTGCTCGGTCTAATATTAATTGTAAGTTATTATTCTTTCGCTAATAAAGCATCCTCCACCGAAGAAATCTCGTATCCGGAAGAAACATGGGAGGTTGCAAATGAGGAAGTAGTGGTTTTCCCACCCGAGAGGGAAAATGGGCTGTATCATGCGCTTGAAAAACGCCCTGAAATCCACACCATGCTTGTCATAAAAGAAGGAAAGGTCGTAGTAGATTATGGGCATGGATTAAATTCAAATGACACTATTTATTCGGTCAATTCGGTAACAAAAAGTGTTATTTCTATCCTTATGGGGATGGCCATACATAACGGACATATTGAAAGTGCTAATCAGCCTATTGAAGATTTTATACCTGAAATTAGTAATATGGAAAATTATGAAACACTAAAAACACTCACCATAAAAGATTTATTGACGATGAGATCGGGGCTTCGATGGAATAAAGATTTTGAAATTGCTAGGTTTGGACAAAAAGACATAATTGATTATGTCCTAAATAAACCATTCGTGCAAGAACCTGACACATTATTCACTTATAACTCGGGGACGACGGACATAATAGCCATTATTTTAGAAAGGGCAACTGGTCAAACATTGCTGGACTTTGCAGAGGAAAATCTATTTAGTCGATTAAAAATAAGTAATTACCAGTGGGAAATGCACGGAGAACACTATGAAGGTGGTAGAGGTCTCCATATTCCCCCATATGATTTGGCTAAAATAGGTTATCTTATGCAACACGATGGCATTTGGAAGGAAGAAAGAGTATTGCCAGAAGGTTGGGTGGAGGAAAGTACCGAAATCTATTCTGATGGCAGGTATTTATACACAGACGGCTACGGATACCAGTGGTGGATAGGAAAATATGAAGGAGGCAAGGAATATTTCTTTGGAGCAGGAGATAAAGGGCAAACCATATTCATCGTTCCAGAAGAAGATTTAATCGTCGTTTTCACAGCACGAATTCTGGACAATGACTATAGCATTTACTATGCATTACTGAGAAACTACTTGATTGATTATATAGAACTGGAGGGTTGAGGGGACAGGCACGACGCCCCGTTTATACTTTAATGCGAAAAAGTAAGGTCTGAGGAGAATTTCCTCAGACCTTTTTCAGTATGTTTTTGTTGTAAAATAATTTTCAAACAAACGTTTGATTAATTTCGTTCTTGATGTTGGTAAATATGGAGTGACAGTGCATCGGGGAATATCGACTATTTACGCATAGTATGGTGAAATAGTTTTTTGGGAAGAAGAAAAGGGTTGCAGGACTCTGTGTCCCTGCAACCCACCACATTAAATTTCCGCCTGTTGTACCTTTGGTTTCTCTTTGGAAAGAATCCACCCAAACACCCCAATTAGCACAAGTACAGTCCAGAATGTAATTTTCCAAGGAGCCCCTTTAGCAAATCCTTCTGAAAGGATTGCCAGTTCAGGGTGGGAAAGTGCGTACACTCCAAGTTTTACCCCTACCCAGCCGACGACGAAGAATGCAGCAGATTCTAGTCCAGGACGTTTTTCAAGCAAGGTAACAAAGTAACCAGCTGCAAAGCGCATGATGACCAATCCGATTATTCCGCCTGCTAAGATGACGGCGAAATGTCCACCGTCCAACCCACCGATTGTTGGAAGGTTTGTTGTCGGAAGCATGACTGCAAGTGCAACTGCAGCAAGGATTGCATCAACAGCAAAGGCGATATCAGCCAGCTCTACTTTTATAACAGTCATCCAAAAGCCGGAGCCTTTCTTTTCCTCCGCATGCTTTAGGAGCTTAGGCTTTAATACATGCTTTTTCAAAAGATGATATACAGCGATCCCCAGCAAATATAACGCCCCTACAGCCTGAACCTGCCATATGTGTACAAGGTAGGAGATAAGGAACAAGGATCCGAATCGGAACACAAATGCCCCTGCTAATCCGTAAAATAAAGCCTTTTTTCGTTGATTTTCCGGTAAATGCCTTACCATTGTTGCAATAACAAGCGCATTATCCGCCGCAAGAATTCCTTCCAGTCCAATCAGAATGAGCAACACCCAACCATATTCAAGCAATAATCCAATATCCAACTATAATCTTCCTCCGCTCCATTAATCTATTATTTTTGTCCATCATGTAAAACAAGGTTCATTTAAATGGCTGGTGATGACGGTAATGCCAATGATCTTGGCGGGTTGTGAAGGTCCAAGGTTAAAATCGATACTGCATACAATTTCAAGGTAACAATAAAAGTTAACCAGACTAATAGATTTTTTTCAGAAAGGTGTTTCAATTAAGTTCGCTTTTCTCCTTTTAAATGATTTTTTTATCTTGATTGTCTTTGCTATCGATCGTGTAGTTTAGATCGCTAATCCCTCCTAAGAAAATACAAAAAAACCTTTACCAACTAAATGGTAAAGGTTTGAATATACACAAATATATCCCTTTACCATAATGGCAAAGGTCTCGCAAACAACATTAACGTTGCCAGTTAAGCCGGTGATATTGCTACCACGTATTGTCGACATAACTGTCAGCTACTCCCCTTTGGAGTATATAGGCTCAAATTGAGCGTAGCACTAACTCATGTGCTATTAAGATTATAATATTATGTTCTGAATTATTTTGCAAGAGAAATATTTTTAAGGGTGGGCTTGCCTGTCCCCTCAGTTCAAAAAGTAGTTGACACACTATATCATTAAACGATATATTATTTTTAATGATATATCATTAAATGATACAAAGGGGTGAAATGATGGCGAGAAATGATGCATTGGAGACAGGGGAGTTGACTGATACTTCCTTTTATATCTTGCTTTCCTTAGTGGAGGCGAGGCATGGTTATTTGATCATGAAGAACATTGAAGAGCTGACAAACAACGAATTTTCCATTGGTCCGGCATCTATGTACACGACAATAAAGAAGCTTTTGGCTGCAGGGATGATTGAGCAATTGGCGGAGGAAGCGGACAAACGCAAAACCTATATTGCTACGAAACAAGGCTTGGATTTATTGAAAAAAGACATCCAAAGGCGAGAAATGATGATTCGTCACGCAAAGCAAATTTTAAACGGGGAAGTGAAGGAGTAATGACACAAACGAAATATGTAGCAAGTGGTGGGTTGGCATTTGATGAAGAAAAAGACATGAAAAAGCTGGCAGGTCTTGCTAGAAAAGGCTGGGTCTTTGAGAAGTTTTCATTTCTGGGATATAAGTTGAGAAAGACTTCCCCTGTGGAATTGCAGTATGCATTGGATTATCGAAAGGAAGCAGACGAAGATTACTTTGCATACTTTGAAGAGGCTGGATGGAAGCATGAAGGAACATCAGGCGGATACATTCATCTGTTCAGTGCGCCAAAGGACATTGCGCCAATCTATACCGATCAATCTTCCATTCTAGAAAAGTACCAAATCGAGAAAAAGTCGATGGGGAAGGCGGCCCTCTTGATGCTGTTTGTGAATATTGCCCTTGCAGCCTTGTTCTATCTATTCACCTCAGCATCCTTCTATCAAACCTATGAAACACCAATCAAGCTGACCTTTACGATTATAGAAATACTAGCTCTAATCGGCCTAATATTTACTGGCCTGCCTTATTTGGGGTATGTGTATCGGGTGAGAAAGTGGAAGAGATAGGGGATTGGGGGCTGACGGGACAGGCACGCCGACTCGTCAATGGGTCGCGGTGCCTGTCCCTTTGGACCAGCCAAACTTTTTTGAAAATTGGTCGTGGCCTCCTACGGCTTGTACAACCACCTCTTTGAGACTAGGGTCTAGCGTATTCATTAGTCTATGAGATCGCTTTCCGTACAAAAAGTTATTTGTCATCTTTAAAGTGAATACTTTTATCTCTTTCCCGTTTGTATTGTCACTTAACGTGACTTTTTTAAAATCGTTATCAAAAGTTAGCAGATTAGCAGAGTGGTAGGCAGCAGCAATAAAAGCGTCGTTAGACTGTAATGGGATGGTTTGAGCGAATTTAAAACTGGTCTCAATTTTGGAGACAGTAGTTTTGGAGATATGGAACAACCTTGACTGAATAAGTCCTTCTAAGTGTTCAGTAGATTTTCAATTATAATACTTTAGAAGTTCTGGATTCTCGTGATTCTTCACTATTTTTTCAATAAATGTGCTTCGAATTTCATCTTTTTTATCTTTGTACTCCTTTTTAGTACCTCGATGCTGTCTTAACCAATTTGCGTGCTCCTCGCTGCTTTTCCAAAGCTCAAATTGTTCCTCAGTATAATATCCTCGAGCTAAAACATCTAATGCCTCTGAAAGAACTGTTTCGTTGATAAAAAGTTTGGCTTTTTGCTGGAGTAAAAAAGTTGTATGTATAATCGTAGACAGATGGTGTGGGTGAGCAGGGGTAGTAAATGCTAGAAGATAATTAGTGTCTAAGAAAAAAGCATCCTCAGAATAATCTTTACCAAAGATGCAATAATCCTCAAGATAGTGGAATGTCATTATTCTTTACCTCTAACTTCACGACAAATTTGGTCTGAGTTGGTGATAGCATTATTATTACTGATGGATTTTGATAACAGTTTAAGTTGCTCCTCAAATGGAAGTTCCTTTTCTGAATCAATGGGTGGAGATTGGTTTGGCATGTGTTGATTATCCTCCCTTTTCATCCATACACCTCCTTGCAATAAGGATGGCCAAAAATCACTTATTATAAAAGAAAAGAAAAAGTAAGTTTACAACTATTTCCTTTTGGGCTAAGGGGACGGGCACACCGACCCCCAGCGGGTCGCGGTGCCTAGTCTCTAAAAACCACCCTCGAACCACCGATCCAACACCAACGCCAGCCACTTCCCGTCAGCGCGGACCCGCACATTCTCAATCAAGCCTTTTCGAACTGCAAGCGGCAGTGAAGGTTCCATAATGTCTTCCCGCAGCATTTGCAACGATTCGCGAACCACCACATCTTCCATATCCCCGGCAAACCGATCCATCAAAGCAAGCACGTCCTCCTTAGAATCAGAATCCCCAATCTTATCAGCATTTTTCAAATAATACTCCAGGTCTTCCGTAATAAAAGGAATGTTAGAATGCTTCGCCAAACTGTCCGTTTTTTCCACGAGCGACTGACATAGTAAATCCATGTCCAACTCCACCTCGTAAAAAAGAAACAGCTCCGAATAAATTCGAAGAAATCCCTTTATACAGTAGACAAGGTCAAATTTGGTTGCCTGAACCTTGTCCCCATAGATACTCTCCACCATGTCCAAAATGTTCTTCGACGTCTGAATATCATAGGTCCGAGATTTTATCAGTAATTCCTGGTTCAAAGAGTGGGGCATTTCTTTTATGAGAACTTTTGCGAAATCGGCGTGTTTTGCGAAAAAATGAAACATCAATTTATAGAATTTGAAAAGTAGATTGGCATCATTTTTGCTGGAATTGACTAACTGGTCAGTTTCCGCTGTGACCTCCATAAAAAAGTGGTCAAGCATCTCCATGATCAATTCGTCTTTTGATTTAAAAGACAGGTAGAAAGACCCTTTGGATATGCCGCATTGCTCTGTTATTTGTTGAATGGAAGTGGCTTCAAATCCCTGTTTTGCAAAAAGTTCTGTGGCTTTCTCCATGATTTGCTGTTTTTTAGACATGTGTTTTCTCCTATCTAATTCGTTGACATATGACCGGATAGTCATTAGTATATGAAATGGAGTATATAAAGTCAATAAAAGGGTAGGTGCAACCGTGAGAGGGTTAGTCAATTTTGTAATTAGAAATAAGCTGGCAGTATGGTTACTGACTATTATTATTACCGTAGCAGGGATCTATTCCGGTACAAAGATGAAAACGGAAACGATTCCAGATATCTCAATCCCATTTTTGATGGTGATGGATGTTTATCCTGGAGCTACACCAGAAACCGTGATGGAGGATGTCTCTATTCCGCTTGAACAGGTGGCGGAAGGATTAGACAATGTAAAAGCGGTTTATTCCAACTCGTATTCCAACATGGCAAACTTACAGATTGAATATGAATATGGAACAGATATGGATGAGGCGAAGCGAGCGTTAGCTTCAGCATTGGATGATGTGGAACTTCCTGAGGGTGCCCAAGAACCAATGGTAAACTCGATCAGCATGAATATGATGCCTGTTGTTGCCTTAAGTGCAAGCAGTGAAACAGAGGATATCGTGGAACTTTCGGCAACTGTAGAAGAGTCCTTGCTTCCGAAAATCCAAAAGCTTGAAGGCGTTGCGTCCGCGACCATTGCTGGACAGCATATAGAAGAAGTCGAGCTTCGGTATGACACAGAGAGCATGACAGAATTTGGGTTAACAGAAGACGACGTCAAACAGATGATCCAAGCAAGCAACATGGATGTTTCCTTGGGCCTTTACGAATTTGAAGAGGGAGAGGAAGCGGTTTCTGTTGACGGCAAATTCATGACCGCAGCGGAACTGGAGGAAATGCTGATTCCTGTTACTCCGTCCGAAACGGTTCAAGTTCCTTTTGTAAAATTAAGTGATATAGCTGAAATCGAAGTAATTGGGAAGGTGGAATCTGTCTCCAGAACGAACGGAGCAGACGCTATCGCAATCCAAGTTTTAAAGCATCCACAAGCAAACACAGTGGATGTCGTGAACGATGTTAAGTCGTTAATGGAAGAAGAAGAAAAACGTATTGACGGTTTAGTGGTCGATGTAACGCTTGATCAAGGGGAACCGATCGAGAAATCCGTTACAACGATGGTAGAAAAAGCCTTGTTTGGTGGTGCGATTGCAATATTGATCATCCTTCTATTCTTAAGGGATATCAAATCCACCCTAATTTCCATCGTGTCCATTCCGGTGTCGATTTTCATGGCATTTTTACTTTTAAACTGGATGGATATTACGTTGAATATCATGACACTTGGAGCCGTGACGGTCGCAATCGGTCGTGTTATCGATGACTCCATTGTAGTTGTGGAAAATATATACCGCAGATTGCATCTGAAGGAAGAAAAATTAACTGGACGCGAACTAGTTCGGGAAGCAACGCTTGAAATGTTCAAGCCTATTCTTTCGTCGACGCTTGTTACGGTTGCTGTATTTGCTCCGTTAATTTTCGTTGGCGGAATGGTTGGAGAGCTATTTATGCCGTTCGCCTTGACGATGACCTTCGCGCTTGGTGCTTCCCTGATTGTGGCAGTAACCATCGTGCCTGCGATGTCGCACTTCCTTTTCAAGAAAAAGCTTTATAGCGAAAAGACAGAAAGCGGCCATAAGGAAGTTGGCAAGCTTGCAAACTGGTACAAAGGTGCCTTGAACTGGTCCTTGAACCATAAAATCATTACCTCTATCATTGCGGTTGTTTTATTGGTAGGAAGTCTTGGACTGACACCGCTTATCGGATTCAGCTTTTTAGGAAGCGAAGAAGAAAAAGTAATGTACTTAACGTACACACCAGAAGCAGGGGAGCTTCAAGAAGAGACCCTGGAAAATGTAGAAGAAGTCGAAAAAGCGATGATGGAACGGGACGATATTGATATTGTCCAGCTTTCTGTCACAGACGGAGCCAATGAGCAGATGGCGATGATGGGCGGCGGCTCTGATGGTGTGTTGATGTACCTTATTTTTGACAAAGACATGGAAAACTTCCCTGAAGCAAGAACGGAAGTGGAAGACTATGTGTTCAATATCGGTCAATCCGGAGAATGGAAAAGCCAAAACTTCGCAACTGGAGGAGCGATGGCATCTAACGAGATCAGTTATACGTTCTCAAGTGAAAACCTTGAAAACTTGAATGAAGCCGTGAAAAAGGTAGAAGACGCGATGAGCGGAACAGATTCACTCGAAAATGTTTCGTCCACTGCTGAAGAAGCCTATGTCGAGCATACGTTGAAAGTAAGTCAAGATGAGTTGCTTCAATACGGTCTGACAGCAGGTCAAATCGTGATGATGCTCAGCCCGCAATTTGAAGAAGTACTGACGAATGTCGAAAAAGACGGCAAAACCCTTGATGTCATTGTAAAACAAGAACAACAAGAGCAGCCAAAATCAATTGAAGAGTTAGTAGAAACAGAAGTTCCGACAGCCATGGGAACAACGATGCCTTTATCAGAGCTTGTGGAAGTAGAAGAAGGTACTACGCTGAATACCTTGGCTCGATCAAAAGGTGAATACTATGCGTCTGTCAGCGGAACGGTCATTGGCGATGACGTTTCCAAAGCTACGGCAGAAGTGGATGACGCCATCAGTGACGTGGAACTTCCAAACGGCGTCACAATGGAAGTTGCCGGCGTGACAGCAGACATGCAAGAAACGTTCACACAGCTCGGACTTGCGATGCTTGCAGCGATTGCGATCGTTTACTTCATCTTAGTTGTGACATTTGGTGAAGGAGTCGCACCATTTGCGATCCTATTCTCCTTACCATTTGCCGTAATCGGTGCCTTTGTCGGCCTGTTGCTGGCAGGGGAGACAATTTCGGTTCCAGTTATGATGGGCCTACTCATGCTCATTGGTATCGTCGTAACGAACGCGATCGTACTTGTTGACCGGATCATCCACATGGAACGTGACGGATTGACGATGCGCGAAGCGATCCTAGAAGCAGGCGCAACCCGTTTACGCCCAATCTTGATGACAGCTATCGCAACCATTGGAGCACTGATTCCACTAGCAATCGACGGTGGCGGAGGCCTGATTTCCAAAGGACTCGGTGTTACTGTTATAGGTGGACTGACCAGTTCAACCCTGTTGACGCTGATTATTGTGCCGATTGTGTATGAAGTGTTGTCGAAGATGTTTAAGAAGAATCGTAGGGAAGTGCAGGAGAATTAGATAGAGGAAAGAGGCGTCCGGGGGTGGGCGCCTCTTTTTTATGTGGTTGGAAGGCACGGTGCCCCACTTAAATATTGTTGACTGTCTATTTTTATTTCGTCCTCTGTTCTTTTAACATATTGGTACTTTCCGTTACTTCCCTGTTCTCGTGCTTTACAATTATCTTTTAGCATGAGGTTCAGGGATTCATGAATTCGTTTTTTTAGATGGACTCTTAATATGGGAAATAAAATCTCCACGCGATTTTCCATATTGCGGGTCATCAAATCAGCGGATGATAGGAAAATTTTATCTTCGCCATTGTGGTGAAAACAATAGATTCTTGTGTGTTCTAAAAATCTACCTACGATGCTCCGTACAGTTATATTTTCGCTTACTCCTTTTATGCCTGGTCGTAAGCAGCAAATTCCCCTTACTATTAAGTCAATCTTGACCCCTGCAATGGATGCCTCATATAGCTTTTTGATGATGGATTTGTCGGTCAATGAATTCATCTTTAATATAATCCGTCCATTACCCGACTGCTTTTGAAAACGAATCTCATCATTAATAAGTCGAATAAAGCTATCTCTAATCCCAAATGGTGATACGGAAAAGTGATGGTAAGTCGGTTTTCCCATGTACCCACTTAGATAATTGAAAAAGTTAGTCGCATCAATGCCAATTTTCTTATCAACCGTCAAAAGCCCCATGTCAGTATAGATCTTGGCTGTTGCATCATTATAGTTCCCGGTCCCTAGATGTACATATCTTTGGATTCGCATTTCTTCACGTCGTACCACCAGGGTGATTTTACTATGTGTTTTTAAATGAGTCATACCGTAAATAACATGACAACCTTCTCTTTCAAGCTCTTTTGCCCACTGAACATTGTTTTCTTCATCAAAACGAGCTTTCAATTCCACAAGTACTGTAACTTGTTTTCCATTTGCCGCAGCACGCTTTAGGCTTCCAATAACGGGAGAATCTCCGCTTACTCTATAAAGGGTTTGTTTAATGGCTAATACATCTTTGTCATCTGCTGCGCGTGAAATAAAGTCAATGATTGGTTCAAAGGAATCATAAGGATGATGCAAAAGTACATCTTTTCTACGAATTCTTTCAAAAATGTCTCCTTCCCCTTCCAAATCAACAGGAAAGTGAGGAACATGGTTTGTTGTCCCAATGTGTTCATGAGTTTTTTGGATTGTTTTACAGAATGAAAATAAAAATGTTAAATCTAGTGGAGCCCTAACTTTATAAACGTCTTTATTATGGATTTCTAGTTCTGACTTCAAATATGCAATCACATCTTCATCACTTTGTTGATGTTGTACTTCTAACCGGACAGCTGCACCCCTTTTTCGTTTTTTTAACTCTTCTTCAATCTCAAACAACAGATCATCTGCTTCGTCCTCATGGAAATTCAAATCTGCATTGCGTGTAATCCGAAAAGGAGTGACAGATTTTACACGGTATCCTACTAGAAGTTTACTGATGAAAGAGGATATTATTTCTTCTAATAGAACGAAAACCCGTTGATTTCCTTCTTGCGGTAATTCGATAAAGCGATCAATGACAGATGGAACCTGAACAATTACTAAATGACCTTCAAATGGGAAAAGCCTCTTTTTATCTTTAACATTTTCATCAATTACCACTGCTAGATTAAGGGATTTATTTAATAACATAGGGAAAGGACGGTAGGCATCCACCGCCATAGGAGTTAGTACAGGGAAAACTTGTTCATCGAAGAAATTCTCTAAAAAGGATAATAGTTTAGGAGAAAGCTCTTCTAAAGACACAAACTTTACATCTTCTTTTAGTAAATAGGGGGTTAATTGTTCTAGAAAAACAAGGTCCTGCTCTTGTACAAGTTCATGAGTGACTTTAGAAACGGCTTGTAATTGTTCTTTTGGAGTTAAACCTGCCTTATTTTCTGGTTTATTATAACCCGCCTTCACTTGATCAAGTAAACCAGCCACACGCACCATAAAGAACTCGTCCAAATTAGAACTGAAAATAGACAGAAATTTAAACCGTTCCAATAATGCATTTCGATCATCCATTGCTTCTTGTAACACCCGATAGTTAAAGTCAAGCCAACTTAACTCTCTATTATTGTAAAAGGATGGATTGTCTAATTGAATCGTTTCTGAGTTATCAGTGGATGTTTGCACGTAATCTGCATCTCCTTCTCTCTCCAGCTACCAATTAAACTATCATATCAATGTTAAAGTTGTATGAAATTCATGTAAAATTTTCTAATATATTCTATTAGTTCTGTATAATAGTGAAATCCCTACCCAATAAGGACGGTGTCAAACAGAAGTGAAAGAAAAAATTGTAGCACTAATTGACTTAGGCTCTAACTCAATTAGGTTAGCCATCTATAAAGTACATCCTGATGGAAATTATGAAGAAATAAAAAAAGATAAAGTTGCGGCACGGCTCATGAATCATTTAACTACGGATGCACATTTAAACAGTGAGGGTGTTGACATTATTATCAACACACTGAAACAATTTCAACAGGTAATAGATTCTTTAAGAGTTTCAGAAGTCATTGGGTTTGCAACAGCTGTGATTCGAAAAGCAGTCAATCAGGAAGAAATCTTATCGATCATTAAAATGAGTACAGGTTACTCTTTTAGTGTCCTGAGTGAGTACGAGGAAGCGTATTACGGATTTCTGGGAGTGATTGATTCCATTGCAATAAAGGACGGGATGACAATTGATATAGGTGGGGGAAGCACGGAAGTCACCTTGTTTCACAATCGAGAAATGGTGCAATATCATAGCTTCTCCTTTGGTGCTGTATCATTAAACAATGAATTTACCTCGACAAAACAAGTATCTAGTAAACAGTTAAAGAAGCTTCGCGCATTTCTCTTTTCTAATTTCCAATCGCTATCTTGGATTACAGATGCTAAGCATCCAGTGATCGGAATTGGAGGAACCGCTCGTAACTTAGGGAAAATGTATCAAGCCAAATACAGCACCTTGGAGCAAGAGATGAAAGTGGAAGAAATTAACTCTATCGCCAGAGAGCTCGCCCTACTATCACATAATGAGCGAACCAAAGTAGCAGGACTCTCAAAAAAAAGAAAAGACATCATCCTTCCAGGTATCGAAACAATCGCTGCCATAACTCAAATAACCCAAGCTCCATATTTCCACTTCAGCAAAAGATCTTTAAGAGATGGCATTTTGTTGGGGAGGTATCGAATGGGTGATGAGGGGACAGGCAAGTCGACCCGTTTTTACCTTTAATTACGTTTGAGCTTAAATAAACAGCCTTTTCACCTATAAAAGTGAGTAGGCTGTTTTGTAAGCATTCCTTTTTCAACGAAGCCTTCTGAATGCTTCTCTATCTAAGGCCTTTTACTCTTTGCTTTCCGCTTTATTTCTTCCAACTTAACTTCTTTAACCACCTCCGTCTCTTTATAAAAACTAATCGTCACATTGACCCCGAACTCTTTATCCGCACCTTTTAACCACAATCTAAACTTTTCCGTTGTTAATATCGGTCCTTCCTGTCTGCCCAGATGAGAATAGTCCACAATCTCCGCTTTTGGATAGGCTTCCTTCGTTCGCTTCATTGCGAGCTGTCCCCACTTTGCGTAACTTGGGACTTGTTGAGTTGAAAGTTGTATGGCCTCAGCTGTTTGAATAGGTTGATTCCCTATTAATAGGGCTGAGATACATGCCACACATGAAAAAATGGTAATTTTTTTCATCGATAATCCCTCCAGTTAGCACTTATCGTGTCCAAAAGGTAAGGATTTTAGTTTATGTAAGGAAATATAAAGGGTGGGTTACGGTGCCTGTCCCTACGATGCCACTATTTTAAAATAGAAAAATTAAAACAAACGTTTGAATAAATTTATTTTTATCTTTTTCTGGCAAGGGATGGGGGAGAGGGGACAAATATCGACTATTTTGGCATGGTATATTGAAATAATGGTGAGTTTACAGAGGAGTTGCAATAATTTGTTGGTTAGGATTTCCAGGCGAGATGAGCCGAACTGAATTATACAATAAACGAGTCGAATTATTCAATAAAAGACTCAAAGTATACAATAAAACCGCCCAATTATTCAATAAAACGATTCAAATTAACGAAAATCCATATATTTACAATGAAATCCTTGAGTTCTATTGAATGTCCTAGCAGGGTCACCGTGCCTGTCCCCACGACGCCTACCCGAAACTCAATCACGGTGCCTGTCCCCACGACACCACAGGCTCCATCACCGTTATCGTATTATTCGTAGCATTCATATTCACCCTAGCCCCAACAGGAATGGCTGCCTTAAATCTGCCATGTCCGGTGGCGAAGTTGGTGATCAATGGCTTTCCGGTAGGAACGAGAACCGAATTTATTAAATCAGCATAGGACGTGTTATATGCCACTGGGCAATTGGTGCATTCCCCCATGATGATGCCGAGGCAATCGTTGAATTTGCCTGCCATCGACAATTGGGTGAAGTAGCGAAGGATCATATTGGCTGGTGTATGCGTGTCCTCTAGGAAAAGAATTTTATCTTTTGTATCGATTTCATACGGCGTGCCAAGTGTGTTAACAATGGAAGTAATATTTCCTCCAACAATCGGCCCGGTCACGTTTCCAGGGTTTATTCCCATTCGCACAACTTCCGGAGGATTAATAATAGCACGCGGAGAGGTAAACGTAGAGGTAGCTGCAAAAAATTGACTGAAATTATAAGCGGGAGTTTCTGGCCGGAAATCAATAAGCATCAGACTGTGAAAAGTAATGAGATCACTAAACTGATTCAGACTGTTCAACAGGACGGTGATATCACTGTAACCAGAAACTAACTTAGGATTTTCTCTGATGAAATCATAATCAAGATAGGGAAGAATCCCTTGTACACCTGTTCCGCCGCGAGTCGCTAGGATCATCTTTACATTCGGATTCTTGAACATCTCCATGAGGTCCTCAGCCCTTTTGTCAGCAGGAGCGGACACAATCCCATCAATGGAATACACGTACTTTCCAAAAACAACGTTAAACCCCATGTTCCTAAAGTATTGCACCCTCGTATTTATCGTCGTCGCATCAAGGGGACTCCCCAAAGTAACTAAACCAATCGTATCTCCCCTTTGAAGCGCAAGTGGTTTAATAGCCATATACCTCGCTCCTCAAAAATCGTTTTATTTCTATATATATGAATGTGCTTCTTTTTTGAGAAGAGAAAGGGAAAAGGGCTGAAAAGTAAAAAACTTACTGGCTGCTAGTTAATTAACTTAAAGTAACAAATTTCTTTAGTTAGTATAGTTTCACTTCCTACGAGCATATTAGGAACGACCCCCCACAACATACTAATATTTGTAAGGTGATTGCTATATGAAAAAGCCCATTCATTCTACTCTCGAGAATAATATCAAAGTTCTCCAAAATTGTTTTAATCAAACAACTTCTCTTTCCATTCGAAAGTTACAAGTTGGTACTGAACATACATTATATATGGCGCTTGTGTATTTAGATGAAATGGTGAATACGGATAAAATTGAGACCCAGATAATTGAACCTCTTTTAGAAATTGAGGGAAAAATAGAGTGGGAAAATTTTTGCATGGAAAATATTGCTCAAAAAGTCATTAAAATAGCAGGCATCAGTGTCGCCAGCACATTAGAAGAATTAGCAGATGGTATTCTAGATGGACATACCATCTTATTAACAGATGGCTATGCTAGTGGTATCATTGCCAAAACACCTCAGATGAAAGAAAGAAGTTTGGAACAAGTAGTGAGTGAACGCTCTCCGAAGGGGGCTATGGTAGGTTTAACAGAAAAACTTGATACTAATATTGGCTTACTGCGTGGGATGATAAAGACTTCTAATTTATGTACAGACACGAAGAATATCGGGAGCCTTTCCAAAACTGCGATATCGATCCTTTATATTCAAGGTGTCGTGGACCAAGACGTATTAAAGGAAGTTAGAAGGCGCATAGATAAGCTGGAAGTTAATTATGTATTAGAGGCAAGATTGATTGAAGAAGCTATGGAGGACCCTTCCAAGGATTTTTTGTTTAATATGTCTGAAACCACAGAACGTCCTGATGTGGTTGTCTCCTCTTTATATGATAGCAAAGTAGTGTTGTTAGTAGATGGGACCCCATATGGAATCATTTTGCCAGGCTTGTTTGTATCATCCCTTCAAGCTCCAGATGAATACAATCAAAAGTTTGGACGTTTTAGTATTCGTTTAATAAGGTTGATTAGCTTTATTTTGACGATATACATACCAAGTGCTTATGTTGTAGTGTCTAAATTCTATTCAGATCAAGTACCCAAGAATGTAGCTGAAACTTTATTTAAGGGGGATGAGCTACTATCCCCATTTTGGAGTATGATTGTGTTATTTTTTTTACTAACCGTATTAGCTGATGCTATCTTTCGAATCCCTCAGAGTGCGATTATTTTTGTTTCTTTGTTAGCTACTATAGCAATTGGAGAAACCGCAGTATCTGCGAAAATAATACACCCTTTTAGCCTTATACTAGTGGCTATTACATACTTAACCAGCCTTTTACTTGCCTCTAAACAGATGGCAGCCCCTACAAATACACTGCGTTTTGCATTTTTATGGATTGGAAATTTCATTGGAATTACTGGAATAGTTATTGGGACGACTATCTTAATTTTATATATGGTCTTCCTTCGCTCCGTTGGCGTACCATACTTGACACCAATTATCCCTTTTCGTATAGAGGAATTCAAAGATACTTTTTTTAGAGGCAGGTTAGAAAAAATAAACAACGGTAAGCATGGTTTTCCTAATGCTGTTGGTAAGTAGTAGTGAGAAGGTTAACGCCATTTTTTTAGTTGGATAGCCGGATACCTATATCATCCATCACTAAAAGTTACTCATGTTGCAAACGCTAGTGATAAGCCAACAGCTTTTAGGAGGATTAATGATGGACGTATCCATTTTATTAGAATACACATGGGTTTTGCTGTTGCTTATAGCACTTGAAGGGCTTTTAGCAGCAGATAATGCACTAGTATTAGCAATCATGGTAAAGCACTTACCGGAAAAAGAGCGCAAAAAAGCATTGTTCTACGGACTAGCAGGTGCGTTTGTTTTTCGATTTGGTTCTTTGTTTGCTATTTCATTTTTGGTGGATGTTTGGCAAGTACAGGCAATCGGTGCCATTTATCTCCTTTTCATTTCACTGAACCATATCCTTCGAAAATATGTCTTTAAGAAACAAAAGGTAAGAAAAGAAAAGGAAAAGAAGGCTGGTTTCTGGGGGACGGTCATTAAGGTGGAGTTAGCAGACATCGCTTTTGCTGTAGACTCGATTCTAGCCGCCGTTGCACTAGCTGTAACACTTCCGGATACCCCGCTTCCTGCCATTGGTGGGTTGGACGGCGGAAAATTTCTGGTGATATTTGCAGGAGGATTGATTGGACTAATCATCATGCGTTTTGCAGCTAACTTATTCGTTGCCTTACTGAAGTCTAGACCAGGTCTTGAAATTGCAGCATTCCTCATTGTCGGTTGGGTTGGGGTAAAGCTGCTAGTGTATACTTTAGCGCATCCTCAATTAGGCATCTTACCTGAAACGTTCCCAAAATCCACAGAGTGGAAAGTAACGTTCTACGTTGTCTTGCTTCTGATCGCAGCAGGAGGCTGGTTTTTCTCAAAGAGACAGGAAGAAGAAGTAATAAATTGATCAGAAGAAAACAGTTCAAAACTTTGGGCTGTTTTTTTTCTTATTCCTATAATTTACCTCGAGCGCTTGTTTTTGTTAAATTAATTGTAATGGAACTTAGCTGATTTAAGAAAGGACAGGTGTACAGCCTATGCAGCCACCAATCTATATCCGTTCCATCTGGGACAAATTTTCGACTTTTCAGATGGAAACTTTGATGAAATTGTGGGTGTATCATGCTCAAGTAAACAAGCCAAAACAGCGTTCTGTATCTCAGATGAAGGAGGATAGAGAGCGGTTTGGTGTGACCGGGAATTGCTATGATCTTGCCATTTGGCTTTTGGATGCATTTGAAAAAGAAGGATATTAAAGAGCGGTGCCGAATAGTTAGGGAGAAGAAATGCCGATATGAGGGGGAAAGGTTTGGACAAACCACCTCTTATATGCCGTTCTTCATGTAGCGTTATGCCAAAATTGATGGAGGACCGTTATATGACAACCAAAATGATCTCAAAAGTGGAAGGAAACGTACTTGTTTTAGAGCGTGAATTCAATGTCCCTAAAGACGTATTATTTAAAGCTTTTTCAGAAGCAGAGTATCTAAGGCAATGGTGGGGACCACGTGGCTGGGAGCTGACAGTTTGCGATTTGGACTTTAGAGAAGGTGGCGTTTGGCATTATTGCATGAAATGTGTGGATGAGAGCCAAGGCGACTTTTTTGGATTTGAATCTTGGGGAAAAGCAGTTTACAAAAAAATTGTTCCAAATGAAAAAATCGAATACATCGATTATTTTTCAGATGCAGAAGGCAATGAGTCTTCGGAAATGCCTGCAACATTATCCACATTGTCGTTTGAGGAGCATGGCGGCAAGACAAAGCTTGTAAATCGCGCAGAGTATGAATCTCCAGAAGCTTTGAAAACGGTGTTGGAAATGGGAATGGAGCATGGCATTAAAGAAACTTGGGATCGTTTGGAAGAGCATGTTTCGTCTCGTTAAGAGAATATATTTTGGAAGAAACACTGAGAATGAAGGGATACCTAGGTATCCCTTCAAGTATTTAGCGAACCGAATAAATGTTCCCGTACTCTGATGATTCTCCTTCCTTAAAGGAAGGAAACCAAATATATGAAGGAAGGAGTAAGTGATCAAGTAGTGAGGAGAATTATCCAAAAAGGTCGCTGAAACTACACCAAAAACCTCTGAAGTATACAAAAAGGTTCGATTTCCGCTTAAAAATTCCCCTCAACTATCTAATCAAAAGCTCCCTTGCACAAAATGATTCTCAATATGGCTATCCTTTTTCATTCTTGCTTCCCGCTTTCTTTGCAACAAATGCAGAATGTTTTTTCAAAAATACTCATCACCAGTGTTGGTAGTCGTTTATATGGATTAGAATTTGGAATTGGCCCTGGATCAATAAAGATTCGCTTTATTCATCTACAGCCTTTAGGACAACAACCATTTACTCTTTGGGTAAATATGGAAAGTAAGTGGGCGGTGTTTACAGTGGAACCGGTGTACAACCAGGATATCCCGACAATTTCAGAAGAAGAAATGTACCAATATATTATCGAACTGAGGAGAAAAAAAGTGGTCAATGTGTCCTTAGGGGAAAGGGAACCACACCTTCTTATTCATTTTGAAGACGAAAAAACCTTGTACGTTAACGGACATCATGATCATTACGAGTGCTGGCAAGCTGGAGATGATGATGGAGAAGGATGGTTAGTGGTTGCCATGCCAGGGGATGATATTGCCTTTTGGGAACCGGAAGATTAGAAGAATGACAGCAAATGCAGTAAAATATTTATAATGGACTACCACTTACTTTAATTATGATATATATGAAGCTTACTTTATATTGAGGAGGGTTTCACTATGAAAACCGAACAACAATTTTTCCAAGAAGGAAAATCCATTCAAACATACATGAATGAAATGAGTACATTAAAAGAAGAAAGCTTTACTGTTTACGAAAACTTCCGATTGCCCAATGATGGATTGGTAGAAAAGCTGGAAACTCAGTCTCTGCACTTCCTAACCATTACGGAAGACTGGTGCGGCGAGGCCATGATGATCAATCCAGTGATTCGTAAGCTGGCTGAGGCTGCAGATATTCAATTCCGTGTTGCTTTAAGAGATGCTGATACGACCCTGATTGACCGTCATCTAACAAATGGAGGACGAGCAATACCGATGATTTTGATCTTGAACGAACAAGGAGAGCTTCTAGGGAAATGGGGACCGCGTGCCCCTGAAGTACAACAAATCGTGGATGAACTCCGCGGTGCGTTGCCACCAAAGGAAGATCCTACTTTTGCAGAAAAGCAGAAGGAAATCATTGCTACTTTAAGGGAGAGATATATGAGCGAGGAAATCCTTTGGACCTACGTATATGATAGTTTTAAGAATACATTAACGAACATAATGGAAAAGAAATAGTAGATTTAGGTAGCCCGAGGTTAAACAAGTTAACCGCGTGCTACTTTTTTTGTTGCATCTTTGTCCCTACAACCCAGAATTCTTTTTCTTTTTCCTGAAATTTTCTCGTCTTCCATTACGTTATACTGAGTAGGTAAGGGGGATGAGCTTGTGGAACAACAAGATGATCTTTATTTTGTTGGAGCAGGTGCTTGCCGGGAATAAGCAGGCGTTTGCATTTATTTATAAATCGATATAAGAATAGGATTTTTGCGATAGTGCTTCGGATGGTAAAAAATCCGGAGGACGCGAAGGATCTTGTACAGGAGTGCTTTATCAAAGTGTATGGGCAGCTTGATAAATATGACCGAAAGGGGGACCTTTGCAAGCTGGCTGTACCGGGTTTCGGTCAATCATTGCATGGATACTTTTCGCAAAAAGAAAGTAGAAACGGTGGAGTACTCGGATGAAACTGGTGGCGGGAGTCTAACCCCGGAAGTCGTTTATCTTCAAAAAGAAAAATACAGGCAGTTGGAAAACCTATTGGCCACATTAAAAAAAGAAGGATCGCCTCATTGTCCTTCTGAAATATACGAACGACTTGATTTATGAGGAAATTGGAGAAGTGCTGGACATACCCGTACACACAGTTGCCAACAGAATTCACCGGGCAAAAAATCGCTTGAGGGAAAAGTTGAAACGCGAGGAAGGTGGCTATTTTCATGAAATGTTTCGAATTTAATCAGCTGGCTGCTTATGTGGATGATGTGCTGTCTCAGGAGGAAAAGAAGCATGTGGAAAAACACTTGGAGTTTTGCCCATCGTGTCGCGAAGTGGTGACCGCACTCCAGAAAGAGGATGCTTTTTTACAAGCAGCCATTCAATCAACTGTGCTGCCCTCTGAATTTGACGACGAAGTGTTAAGCAAACTTGAACCTTATCAGCCAAAAAAGAAAAAATGGAACTGGCCCTATCAATTGCTGACTGCGGCAAGTATTGTCCTCGCATTTGGTTTAGGTGCATCCTTTTTAAGTGACATGGAGAAAAGCGATACAGGAAATTCGGAGACTCCTGTAGTACAAGAAGAAAAGGAAGAGCTGTATTCAGTAGAGGATGAAGGAGTACTGCTGGAAGTGACGGATGTAAGAGCAAGTCCACTGAAAATAGAAGTTTTTTATAGATTAAAACCCAAGGAAGCGGTGTTAGAAGATTTTTTAAAGAAACTTAATGTCAATCATTTAAGTCAGGTAGGGGATGACTATGAGAGCTTGCCGCCGAGCGGGAAGATAGTGGATTTAAATGGACAGGAGTTGCCTCAAAGTGAAGTTTCTTTAGGTAGCAATGGTTGGACGCAAAACTCAGTCGTGATCAAGCCTGCTAAAAATGATGAACTTCCTCTTCCTGATACGTTTCGAGCTCAGATTGAATTCAAAGATTTATTCATGCAAGAAGGAGAGTGGAAGCTAGAAATTCCAATTGATGTTACAGAGGCAAAGAAACTTACTAAAAGCAACTCATATAATATTGATTTTATGTATGATGATTTTAATGCAGGTCCAATAGAGTGGGAGCTTTCCACCAATGCGCACAAATTGCAATTTTATGCGAAGTATACAAAGGACAAAAGGGATCAGCTTAAAGAAATAATGAAAGCGCGAGATAATGAAGAGTTAACACCCATGATTATGCCTGAGCTTAGCATTGTGAATAGTGCTGGTGAGGAATTATTGATCGATGGTGTAAATGTAGCATCCCATATGGGAGAGTCTTTTACCTTTGAGTATGAGTTTGCAAATCGAGTAAAAGGTATGAATGTTACGGAAAATCTGCCTCGAAGTGAAGCATTGACTTTAAAATTAAAAGGTTTTCGAATAGAAGAACCGGAAAATACTCAGTTTGCTTTGACTGAGGGGATGGAGGAAACGAATGAAAATGGGTGGACCGTTGAATCAGTAACAATAGAGGAGGATACCGCTAACTCCAAGTTGGTTTCCATTATAGGTAAAACAACCATTAGTAATCTAGAAAGCTTTATAGTGGAAGTTAATACCGATAAGGAATGGGTTACCAAAGAAGTTATCAATACAACGGTCACCAATGAAGGGACCTTCATTATTCAGACAAACATGCCTAATAGCATAACTAACTATCAACTAGATATCACAAGTGTTACAAAATGGTTTGAAAAGGAGAAGGAGATTATGTTGTGGTGACATGTTTGTCCTGATGCTCTGAAATAGAAGGGTGCTAAAGGAAATAATGTCGATAAACGGTGTTGAAAATACGAAAATTAAAGATATTTCTCGGGAAATTGTAGAATTATAATAGCGGGAAAGATCACGGTTTGACATAAAAATACTAAAATATCAAAAAAACCGCCTATGATAACATTTACTGTGTCATAGGCGGGTTTTTTTATTGGATTTTCATATCGTATCGTGCACCGATATGAAAAATTTGTTCAATATGTAAAAACTTTGTCACTCCTACTACTGGCATATCGCCCACCGATACGCTGCTATAAAGGATACCAAACGTTCTATTGGAGTGTTTATTTCTTAAAAAGAGAAAACAGCCAAGCCCAGTTGCCGCCATCCCGCTTTTGCATCTCTTCTTGTAAACGCTTATTAAAATCATTCTGAGATACCCATTCTCTTTTCTGTTCGTCGCGCATTTTTTGTATTTCTTCTTGTAAGAGTTCTGTTCTTTTTCTTTCCTGCTCTAAAAGAGTTTCATAATGTTCTCTTTGTTGTTCTGTTAATTTCTCAATCTTGTTATTCGTTTTTTGTGCCGTATTTCCAATGCTAGAACTAATGAAATGATGATCCTGTTGAAGCTGAGAGACCGTTGTTTTGATATGTGACATATCATTCTTAAGCTGGATATTCATCTCCCGTGCTGCAGCGAGTTCATTCACTAAGTATTTAAAGGCTTCTTTAATCTGGTTTGGATCGGTTGGTAAAGTTTCGCTCGTATCGGGTAGCGCTATGTCTGTTTGCGATGTGTTTTCCAAGCGATCTTTTTGTTGCTCTACTATATCGCGTGCCGTGCTGTCGAGAGGCTTGTCCGTATCGCGCAGCGCTACAAGCGCTTTAACATCCGATTCCACAAAAATTCGTCTGTCCCCATCCTTTAAAAACTCGTATCCATTCCGCTCTAGTATCTGTCCATATTTCCGTACAGTAGGGGTGGCAATCCCCACTTCTTCCGCAACTTCCTTGGTCGAATATGCCCGTTCATTAGGTTGTATATCGTTTCGCATATCGCACCTCCTACATTTAAATATGAGGGTTTTATAGTATTTTGGCAAGGGGTATATCGGCTATAAATATAGAGTTAATGGTTAAACCAACCCATAATTACGCAATTTTTTTAAAGTTCACTTTCTAGAGCAAAAAAACAGCATTTGGAGTGGCTACTCCGAATGCTATCTTCTGCATTTATTCTAGTTCAAAACTTTGTTTAACTTTAGATGCATCATTTTCTAGGATATTCACGGTATCTCTAACAATATAGATAGGTCTATTTTTGCTTTCGTCATAAATTCTTGCAATATATTCGCCCACTATTCCCATGCCTAGAAGCTGAATGCCACTAAAAAAGGTGATTGCGACCATGATGGAAGCCCAACCTGATTCTACCTCTTGACCAAAAAGCTTAACTAAAATGGCATATACCAATACCCCGAAGGATACGAGGACAGAAAAGAAGCCAAGTGACATGACTATTTTCAAAGGCTTGGTGGAGAAGGCAATGATCCCATCAGACGCAAATTTGATCATCTTCTTTAATGGGTACTTTGTTTCACCGGCAAATCTCTCGTCACGTTCATATTCGATAAATGTTTGCTTAAAACCAATCCAGGAAAACATTCCACGCACGAACCTATTTCTCTCGGTCATCTGCTTAAATACATCCGCAACTTTTCGGTCGATTAACCGAAAGTCTCCAGTATCCTTAGGGATATCAATATCTGACATATAATTCAAGAATTTATAGAAGTATTTTGCTGTTAGTAGTTTAAATTTCGTTTCTCCAGTACGTTTTTTCCGTTTGGCATATACAACATCGAATCCTTCACGCCATTTTTCAATAAGAGTTGGGATAACCTCAGGGGGATCCTGCAAATCAGCATCGATGATTACGATAGCATCACCATTTGCATAATCGATTCCCGCGGTTACCGCTGTTTGATGTCCGAAATTACGCGCGAAATTGACTACTTTCGCCTGAGGATCCTTACTCGCAATGTCACTTAATATGTCTAGCGTCCGATCTGTGCTTCCATCATTGATGAAAAATGAATTCATAACGAATATTTTCAGCATCCATAACGCCTTTTAGCCTGTTATAACACTCCTGTGCTACCTCTTCTTCAAAATACATAGGTACAACAATTGAAATTTAATTCTCGCATAGTAACCTCCACTATCTGACTTTCTGTTCTTGAAAGAACGTCCATTTTGCATTTAAAAAGTAATTAATAAATAAGCTTGCTCCAATAGCACCTAAATTTGCCAAGACGGGTTGAAGTCCCATTGTATTAACTAATAAGAAAAGAAATAAGGTCTGAATTCCAAGGGTCAGCAAATTTACCGCAATAAATTTATAAAATATGCTGACCGTTTTCCTATTATCTTGAAACACCCATTTTTTATTCCAATAATAACTGTTCATGACACCCAAACAATATCCAATAACATTAGCCACCAAATAATTAAATCCTAAGAAATAAAGGATGGTGAAGCTGACAAATGTAATAAGGGTATTGAATACCCCAACAGTTCCAAATTTAAGGAGTCTTTTCATCTATTGAATCCCCTTTTACTCTGAAATACGCCATACTGTTTAGTAAAATTATTAGAGGAGTGACACTTACAAGGTATCGAGATCTTGTCTCCCATAACAGAAAGAAAAAGAAGTATCCGATAATCGCCAACATACAAAATGTCACGAATGTCTGTTTTTCCTTCAATAAAGGAAAAACAAAGAGCAACCCCATTAAAAGAATCAAGTGCTGCACCCTAGCAAACCCTTGCAGCAATTCGCCAGACTTATAATCAACCAATCTCTGAAAATTCTCAGGTTCAAGTGGATGTCTTCTTAATTTGTTTAAAGAATAATAAGTTCCATCTGTCCATGTATGCTTGATCTTCTCTAAATTAAATATTAAATTTCCATAGACACCTTTTTCAGCAACACGCTGTTTTAACTCTTCAAAATGAACTGCTGAAACTTCACTCCGGGGGTGTTCCTCCAATAATCCCAGCGTCCAGTTTACGTCATTTTCTGAGAATTTTCCTAATCTATCCCCATTTTGAGCCATGACAAGCCAATGAGAAACAGGAAAACTGGTCTTCTTCTGTTGTTCCTTATCAAGAATATCCATCTGATAAAGAGAGGCATTAAAAAGTATTTTAACCACGAAAAGAACAATGAAAGGAATTATAAAATATACCTTTTTCCAACCTTTCATAGAAAGTAACAAAGTAATTCCAAATGCAATAACGAAAATAATTAGAGAACCTTTAAGTAGCATACCAAAAGCAAATACTACTGATGATGCAAATATAATATAGATATTATTTTTAAATCTACCATTCTGGTCAATTAGTAGATTTAAAGGAAGTAATAAAAAAATAAGGGAAATAGTATCTGTATAAACAATAGGCGCAAAAAAGATATATGGGAAAAACAATACACTTACAGCTAAACTAATCATTCCAACTGTTTTCCCGGCTACTTTTGATGCGATGCGGTAAATTAAGTATTGACTAACTAAAATAATGAAACTATTAAAAAGCATATAAGTTATGAGATCAGGAGTAAATATCTTCCCAACAATCACAAGTATGCAAAACAAAAATACATTATTCGGGTAAATCGAAAAATAATTACTAACCTCACCGCTATCAATAAACTTTTTCGCTGCATTAACCAATGAACCGAAATCCCAAGTAGGGTGCACCACAAAGAGCTTTGACATTGTAAGCTGTAAAAGTAGACTTCCTATTAAAAATCCGCCGACCCAAATGGGAGCGGGCATTTTAGCAATAGTCTTTAAAATAGGGTACCGAAAACGAAAAATACCCACTAGGAACATTAAAGCAATAATAAACGTAACTGCTTCATAATAGCTGGGAGTAAATTGACCAATTGATTGATGCCCTTTACTCACAAAAACGTTGATGCCTACAAGCAAAGCTATAACAGCAAAATATATTACATAAATAATTTTTTCGAGAAAATGTATAATATCAAAACGCAAAGCTTTTCCTCCTACAAACAACAAATGAAAATTTCAAGGTTTTTCTCCAATAGTATCATTTTCAATAGCTTCCTTTTATTTGTAATCTGAGAACCTAATAGATTATATCACAAAATTAAGTAAGAAATAAGCAATATCGCTAGGTATTAAGTACTTGATTAGTAGGTGAAA
This sequence comes from Bacillus sp. m3-13, assembly GCF_000175075.1. Lineage (NCBI taxonomy): Bacteria > Bacillati > Bacillota > Bacilli > Caryophanales > Bacillaceae > Bacillus > Bacillus sp. m3-13. Next base: position 30,458 of record NZ_ACPC01000050.1, on the reverse strand, counting down.
ATAGAGGAGGAAAACTACTTATTTGGCAATACCTTTAATGGGTATTGGTTAAACACAAACAATCAAAAATGGGTTGCAAACCAGATTGGAGTTTTATTCGAATCCCGAAATATTAGTATTGCAATTTTTTCTGAACGGCCCTAAACTGATTAAAAACAATCAGAAAATGAGGAACTGCGATGAACCAAACAACAGGAAACAAAGAATTCGCCGTTGGGATTGTCTCTGCGGGCTTGTCATACATATTATGGGGAATTCTGCCCTTATTTTGGAAGTTAGTAGATGAGGTACCTGCAGGAGAGATACTGGCACACCGAATTGTCTGGTCACTCGTATTTATGCTGGTCATTTTAGCGTGTCTACGGAAAATTTCCTCCTTTACTTCAGAGTTAAAGGCCCTTGTGAGGAATCGGAAACGGCTAATCGGAATCAGCCTGGCTTCCATTTTTATCAGCATCAATTGGGGGCTTTATATTTGGGCGGTAAACGCCGACCGGATTATTGAAGCGAGCCTCGGTTACTATATTAATCCGTTGGTAAGTATCCTACTTGCCGTCATTGTGTTAAAAGAAAAATTGTCTTTTCTTCAGACGATTTCTATTATTCTAGCAGGTGCTGGTGTGCTCGTGCTGACTTTCAGTTTCGGGACCTTTCCGTGGGTTGCGATCATGCTTGCTCTGAGTTTTGCCTTTTACGGATTGATTAAAAAGATGGTGCAGGTAGGTGCACTGGTAGGTCTTGCGATTGAAACTCTGCTTATTACGCCATTTGCGTTGCTGTTTTTGGGGTATGTGCACGCTGGTGGTTCCGGTGGCGGTGGAGCGTTTGGTGGCGATCTCGGTGTGACTTTCCTTCTGTTGCTTGCTGGTGTAGTTACGGCTGTTCCATTGCTGCTTTTTGCAAGCGGCACGAAGAGAATTCCGCTATCGATGGTTGGTTTACTGCAGTATTTTGCACCAACCATCAAGCTGATTATGGGTGTTTATTTGTTCCATGAGCCGTTTACTAATGCGCATTTGGTTGCGTTTGTTTGTATATGGGGGGCGCTTGGGATTTATACGTTTACCTTGATGAGGGGTTGGAAGTTGAAGCGTGCGGTTGTGGTTGGTAAGGGGATTTGATGGTTGGTTTTTTGCAATAAAGACCTCAAAGGTGGAGGATAGCTGTTTGGAAGGTCTTTAGCGTGATAAAGACCACGGCCATAGGAGTCCAAACAATCATAGGTCTTAATCGGTTGCTCAACTAGCAACAGGAAGTGCAGAATCCGTTAAAAAGAAGGTTTAATAGTTTTTTTGTAGAACTCTTTCTATTGGAAATAACTATAAACTACCTTTGGAAATTGATACAGTAGATTACCTGAGAAATGACTTTATAAATACAGGTTTAGTGGATTCAGGTGTTCGATGGGGAAATTTTTCACTTAAGTTAAAGCTTGAACACCTCATCAAAAACTCGAAAGGATGATAGTAATGAACCAAAACGAAAATAAAGAATCTGCCATCTCATTTCTCCAAATGGTAGCTTCCGGAAAAATCCGTGAGGCATTCGAACGTCACATTGCCCCTGGTTTTCGTCACCACAATCCATATTTTCGCGGTGATGCCGAATCACTTATGCTGGCAATGGAAGATAATGCGGTTCAAAGTACGAACAAAACGCTTGAAGTGAAGCATGCATTAGAAGATGGAAACACCGTTGCTGTTCACTCTCATATTAAACAGAATCCTGAGGACTTAGGAGCCGCAGTCATACACATTTTCCGGTTTGAGGGAGAGAAAATTGTGGAATTGTGGGATGTTGGCCAGGTAATTCCAGAAGAATCATCGAATGAGCATGGGGTCTTCTAATATTCTGGGATGACGAATAAAGAACTTTATTAGTCACTGGTAAAATACCAAGAAAGCAGGAGATCCCCCATGGATTTTTATGAGAAATTAAAGAGTGGCGTCAATCAACTTAAAGACAGCAAAGGCATCCCGGTCCCAATCACAGCCTACATGCTGCAAGAGCTCCTTCGAAGAAACGAAAAACTGCAAGACGTTAAGGTGGAAATTAAACAAGGTGAACTTATCGTCTCCGGGAAAGTGGAAGCGGACCTCAAGTTGGCGAAAAAGGATGTCGCCTTTTCCATCACGTTGCAGCCAATACAAATGGAAGGAAGAGAGCTAATCTTTAAGATTGTGAAACTGAAACCTTTGAATCTCAGCATTCTCAATAAACGTATCTTCGACAAGCCGCCGCACCTTACCTATAAGAGCGGTCATATCAGGATTGATTTTAATGGTTGGGACATTGTCCGTAAGATCCCTGTTGGTAAAATAAAAAGCTATGTGGTGGTAGAGGGGAAAATCGTAGTAATGATAGGGATTTAATAAGTGATGAATCTAAATCCTCTTCCTCCCCTCTGACTCTAGTTTTTCACGTTCTTTTTTCTGTTCAAGCAGGGCAAGGGGATGGGAGTAATGGCCATAGATGTCCCCTTGTTTATATTTTTCAAGAAGCTGAGGTGCCGTAACTGTTTCTGCGGAAGTTGGCGTTCCCCTACGAAAGCCAGGAAGTATTACTGCGGTAGCCAAAATGACCACAATTATCCCCCACAAATTCCCCTGAAAAACAAAATATAAATATAGTATCCCAAGTAATATTACCCACATAAGAGCCTCCGTGTAAAAAAGTTCACGACTACATATATGGTGATTCAAAAAAAAATATGAATAAAAAAATATGATTTCCTCCCTCCATCCACCCAATCAATTCTTTCTTTTTCTCATAGAATAATAGAGAAAATAGAGGACAAGATGCCCTGTCACGGAATAGGGTTAGTCTTCCTTCCTTCAGTTTAAAAGGAGGTGAAATATGTATGGCATGCTATTACAAATACAGTCCCAACCAGCAAACAACCCAGGTCCAAAAGTGTAAAACGGATATCAACATTAAAGTGAACTGTCATGATGGCAATGATGGCAACCGTGAAACAGATGCTTTTCGTGCAGTAAACTCGGAGCCACAGCCAATCGAAGAAGTGAACACGTTCTTTAAAGTTTTTTTCCAAGATGAGCAGTTTGACATTGGCGGTATCTACAATTCTACTAATTCCACATTTGTTCCTCGCAGATCAGGTGTCTATTATGTGGCAGGTACGGTAACGTTTCTTGCAAACGATGGCACTGTCCCTTACCGCGTCCGTGTAGAGATTCGTGTTAATGGTGTTCCTGTTGCAGCGGATAACGATTACTGGGCAGAGATCGATGACCAATTCTTGTACGTGAATGCAATTAACGTTAATACCATTCTCGAACTAGAAGCTGGCGATCTAGTAGAGGTTTTCATCACAAGCACTACTCCAGGTACGATCGAAGCAAATACCCCAGAACTGAGCACTCGCTTTGAAGCTGCAAGATTCAGGTAATCTTATAAAAGCAGAGGGGGATTCTCTCTGCTTTTTACCTCCAAAAATAGTTCGAGCATGGCGAGTTAAATCTATCAAATTCCACTCCATCTTAACGGCATTCGTCCATGCATCGTTCAATAAATTACATAGAATGATAGAAAAGGTAGAGTATCTGGAGTCCGTCAATACCAGCCTTTTAAAGGAGGTGCGACAACATATGAAATGCTATTACTACCTTAGCTCAAAACATGATCACAAAGCAGAATGCAAACCCAAAAAGCACAAAGAGAAGCATCATTGTAATAAGTGCGGAAACAACTTTAACCTGAACATTTTCGGAATCAGTATCAACATTGGGGGAAAGGGTCATTGTTAAGACGCGAAGTGCCAATCATAGAAGGAGGTAAAAAAGATGAAACACTACTATTATGCAGGTGAAGATATGAGCTCCGATCAACACTCCCATAAACATCATGATGATAATAAAACCATCAAAATAAATTGTGGTGGCGAACGCCCAGAGCGAGAGACAGCTGCCTTTCGCGCAGTAAGTAGCGAGATTCAGCGTATTGATGAGGCAGATACCTTTTATAAGGTCTTGTTTCAAGAAGAACAGTTTGATTTTGGCAACATCTATAATGCCAATAACTCCACATTTGTTCCTCGCCGCAGCGGTGTTTATTATGTTGCAGGGACGGTTACGTTTGTGCCAGATGCACAGGAATTGGCATACCGTGTTCGCGTGGAAATCAGGGTGAATGGCGTATCCGTTGCTGCCGACAACGATTATTGGGGTGAATTCAGCCCGTTCGTAAATGCGGTCAACGTAAACACTATTCTGCAATTAGAAGCTGGCGACCTTGTAGAGGTTTTTGTTTACATCAACGACTCCTGGACGCTTGACTGAAAATGCTCCTTCTTTCAGTACACGATTTGAGGCAGCGGAATTTTAATTAATAGGACAGGTAAAACTGTCCTTTTATTACATAAATGAGAACAGGTCACGATTTATAAATTGCAGGCTTTGCTTGTAGAAGTAAAAGTTGATTTTTTTCTGATGTTTATTATGAGGGAATGGGAAGAGACCTGTTCTCTTTTTTTATTGCGCTAACCTTTGATTGCGATTGGCGGCTTACCGCTTTAAGTATGAACAATTTATCTTGGGCAGTTAACATTCTCCAGCTTTTCACTTTAATTTTCATTGTATTTTCCCCGCTTTCGTATTTTTTCTTCTATACTTGTATACTCTAAAAATACCTTTTTTTAACTTGATATAAACAACAAAAATTCCTACATTTTCCGCATGAGAATGCGCGGTTTGAGGGGGTTTTTAGCGAATTTTTGCATGAGGAGACAGACCGAAATGTATGGTATGGAAAAATAATATAATATTTTACTATTTTATCCTTTATTTTGTCGTGATAAAATTAATTGGTGAAGTTTGAAACCTTATGGAGTTAATCTACGTATTACTCATATAAGGAAAAGCGACAACAGTTAGTTACATAAAAGAGGAGGAAAAGAAAATGAAACGTACAGCAGAGATAGTAATGACAGTCATCGCAGTGATTATTAGCGGATTGACAGCACTTTTTGGGGTATTGATGAATTTAGGGATGTCCGATCCTGAATTTGCAGAGGTTATGGAAGAAGAAATGGCAGCAGACCCAGCGGTGGGTGAGATGGATATGACAGCATTCATGGATATAATAGCTTTAGCAGGACCGACTATGATAACTGTCGGACTTGTTTCTCTAGTTCTAGGAGTAATCGGAATCATAGCCATTAAAGGTAACAAAAAACCTGTACTTGCAGGAATCATGCTGATTCTAGCAGCACTTGTCATCGGAATCGGAACAATCGGATTCGGATTCATTCCGGCAATCCTTTACCTAATCGCAGGAATCATGGCATTTGCAAGAAAGCCAAAAGTAACAGAACAACATATTTAAAGAGCAGAAGGGACAGGCACCGTGACCCATTTGGGGCGCCGTGCCTGTCCCCTCAATACCAAAGAGGCCCCCAACTGGAGGCCTCTTCTTTTCGTCTGTTTGTTTATCTAGCTGTCTATCAAGATTTAATAAGTTAAATCTTGAATTTTTGTTCTGCATTGAATTGCTTCTAGCCTATGGGAATCCGCTTTTTCCACCAATTGCTTTTTCATGTCTTTGTCCAGACAATCTTCAGCAATAAGAGTGTAGTAGTGGGATCTCATATTGTGCCAGTAGTACTGTAAGTTTTTTACCGACTTCATAGCAGGACCTCCTTTTCACTCATAAATCAACGGAGGTTGGTGCGGGTAACTGGCTAACTGGTCTGCTCGATTGAAAGCAAACTTAAGTCCCTTTAGTTTTGCGTCACTAGCTTTCACTAGTTTTGCCTTTTTCCATGATTTATGAAAAGTACATTCCTATTGTAGTCTTTTAGACGGTGTAATGACATAGGACTTTTGGAGTGTTTTGTCGCTTTTTGTCGGAGAAGGGCTGAGGCACAAGCACGGTGACCCAGCTGGATCGCCGTGCCTGTCCCCAAAACCCACCCAAAACCCACCCCAAAAACACATTGAAAATTTTCAGAATTCATAGTATCTTATAAGTAGAATATTGGTAGCGTTTGCATAATTGTGTAGGTTTATAGTTGGGAGGCTGCTTTTTGTGCAACATTGTGCAAACGGTTTCTCAACTCTGTTAAACTTACCTAAATGTGCAAACGCTTCCACAAATTAGCAAGTCAGTCATCATTGTAAGTGATGTCGAGATTGAGATAGAAAGGGGCAGGGAATATGAAAAGAAGGTTTCAAAGGGGTATGGCTGTATTACTTTCCGTTCTTCTTGTTGTTTCCATGTTTGCAGGTTACCTACCAACTAAAGCGGTAGCCGAAACAGGGGACAAACGGATTGTGTTCAGCTATGAAAGGCCTGATGGGGAGTATGAAGGCTGGAATCTGTGGGTCTGGGGGACTGGTGTGAAAGATGACCAGATAGACTTTACGGAATTCGAAAATGGAAAGGCGTATGCTCATATCGCAGTAAGTGATACAGCAGAAAGAGTTGGATTTGTTATTCGCAAGGGTGACGGTTGGGATCAAAAAGATTTTGAACAGGACCGCTATATTCCGGTCAATAAAATCGATGACATCACCAAGGTAAATGTAGTTAGTCAGCAAGAAGAATTCGCGCAGATCCCTGACGGCAGTGCACCAGTTGTCGCGGATGGCAGCGCAGACTTCTTTTTCCGCGATAAAGACCTGTATGCAGCAGACGAAATGGACAAGGTCGAGAAAGTTGAGTTATCCATTTTAGGTGAAAAATATGAAATGAATGCTGAGCCGGAAAATGAGCGTTTTACTTTTACAGTGAAAGAGCTTCCAACAGGCGAGCATGAATATACTTATTTGGTAACGGTGGATGGAGAAACAAAGGAAGTAACAGACCCTTACAACACAGCTGATGGGAAATCCGTTGTGGAGTACTTGGCGTCTGATTTAAAAGTAACTGGGTCAGTTACACCGGCAAAGGTTAATTATAACCAGAACGCTGTGGTGAAAGTAGATATCGAATCAGAAACGGAGACGAAAATCCGTGAAATGTCTATTAATCTATCAGAAATTGGTGGCAGCGAGAAAGTAACCATCGATCCTGCACTGAATGAATTGACAGTTGCGGTCAAGCAAAGTGTGACAGCAGGTGTGAAAACTCTGCCTATCACTGCGATTGATGAGTTTGGAAATCGTCACGAGGGGTCTGCAACATTAGAAGTTCAGGTGCGTACCTTTACAGGTGAAGAGGCAGATTTCGATTGGGATCAGTCTGTGGTTTATTTTATGCTGACAGATCGATTCTTTGATGGAGATTCATCTAACAATGATCCGCATGGAATTGGCTATGACACAAGCAAGTCTGGTACATACCAGGGCGGTGATTTTAAAGGAATTACGCAAAAACTTGATTACTTGGACGAGCTTGGAATCAACACAATCTGGATTAGTCCGGTTGTTGATAACATTAAATATGATGTGAGACACAACGAAGACGGAGAAACTCCATATTATGCTTACCACGGCTATTGGGCTGATGATTTTGGGGAATTGAACCCACATTTCGGCACCGTGGCGGATTTCCACAACCTAATTGATCAAGCCCATGAACGTGGAATTAAGATCATGGTCGATGTGGTAGTGAATCACACTGGTTATGGACTGAAACCAGGTGACAGCAACAGTGTGGCGAATTTCCCGACAGATGAGGACCGTGCACGTTTTGAGGGAATGCTGCGTGACGGCGGAACAGATACAGTTCGGGGGGAACTTGCTGGTCTTCCAGATTTTCTTACTGAAAACGCAGAAGTACGTGAACAAATTGTAAAATGGCAGACAGACTGGATCGAAAAGTCCCAGAACGGCAAATGGCAACACCATCGACTATTTCCGTGTCGACACGGTTAAACATGTGGAAAACACCACTTGGATGGCGTTTAAAAATGCGTTAACGAAAGAGATGCCGGAGCACAAGCTAATTGGGGAAGCCTGGGGAGCAAATGTTAATGACGACCAAGGCTACCTGAACAGTGGAATGATGGACTCTTTACTGGATTTTGATTTTAAAAATTATGCAAAAGACTTTGCAAATGGACAGCTAGATGCGGTTCAGCATAAGCTTGAAGACCGCAATAGCACACTGAACAACACAGCAACACTCGGTCAATTTTTAGGAAGCCATGATGAGGACCGCTTCTATGAGCTTGTTGGGGGAGACCTTGGCAAGTATCAAGTAGCAGCATCCCTTCAGCTGACGGCAAAAGGTCAGCCTGTTATCTATTACGGAGAAGAGCTGGGGTTGCCTGGCAAGAACGATTATCCGTATTATACGAACCGCCAAAACATGCCATGGGATGACGTGGAAGGCAATGAAATTTTAGAGCATTACCAAAAAGTACTGGCATTCCGTAATGAAAATCCGAACACATTTGCGAAAGGAGACCGCAAGAAGGTAGCGGGATCTGACAGTGACAAATACTTGGTATTCTCCCGTACATATGGGGAGAACTCCGTATATGTAGGGTTGAACACGGCAGTAGCTTCTAAAGACGTAACCTTGAACTTCGGCTCCTCAGAAGCAATGGTGACGGACCATTACTCTGGTCAGGAATACGAAGCGAATGAAGAAGGACAAGTGACTTTCACGATTCCAGCGATGGAAGACGGGGGAACGGTCCTGCTTGAAGTGGAAAACGAAGCACCACCAGTGGAAGAAGAACCAACAGAACCAGGTGAAATCGGCGAAAACACGCTTCGCATTCACTACCAACGCACAGACAACAGCTACGAAAACCTTGGCCTATGGCTGTGGGGAGATGTGGCAGCACCTTCTGAAAACTGGCCATCAGGCGGTACACCGTTTGAAGCTGAAAATGTAACAGACTATGGTGCATATGTTGATGTTGAGCTTGCAGAAGGCGCACAAAATGTTAACTTCCTTGTCTTGAACACGACAAATGGTGATAAAGACGGCGGCGACAAAGGGGTAGAACTCTTTAGTCCGGACATGAATGAGGTTTGGATCAAGCAAGGCTCTGACGAAGTATTTTTATATGAACCGGCTGACCTGCCTGAAAATACAGTCCGCATTCATTATGAAAGAACAAACGCCGACTATGATGGTTGGGGTTTATGGAATTGGGAGGATGTTGAGGCTCCCTCTGACGGCTGGCCGAATGGTGCCGCAGATGCTACAGGCATTGGAAAATACGGTGCCTACTATGACATCAAGCTTAAAGAAGATGCAAATAAAATCGGCTTCCTTTTTGTGAACAAACAATCAGGAGCACAAACAGGAGATATGACGTTTGAAATGTTACAACAATACAACCAACTTTTTGTAAAAGAAGGCGAGGACAAGGTTTACACGAATCCATATGGAACAGTACCATTAGCGCTTGTGTCCGGAGAGGTTTTGTCCGATAAACTAATCACTCTAACTTTTTCAAAAACTGAGGACTTAGACTTAGCAGAACTGAAAGAACAGTTGAAAATTGTGGATGTAGATGGAAATGATGTTTCATTTACAGATGTAACAGTTGAGGACGAAAAAACTGTCCATGTTCACGGAGAATTTGACTTAGAGAAGATTCCATATGATGTCACTTATGGTGATGTGACGGTTTCTGCCAAATCAGGCTGGAAACTGATAGATGAAATGTATGCTTATGACGGCAAGCTAGGAGCGGAATTGCATGAGGACGGAACGGCCACGTTAAAAGTGTGGTCGCCAAAAGCAGACAACGTGTCTGTGGTTCTTTATGACAAGGATGATCAAAATGAAGTTGTTGATACCGTTGAAATGGTTAAAGGGGACCGTGGTGTCTGGTCTGTAAAACTATCTAAGGTTAATACAGGTCTGGATAGTTTGAGAGGTTACTATTACCACTATGAAATTACACATGGTGATGTAACGAATCTTGCCCTGGACCCTTATGCGAAATCTATGGCTGCTTGGAACAATGAAGCAGGAGAGAAGGTAGGCAAAGCGGCGATTGTTGATGTTGGTTCCATCGGACCTGAGCTTGATTATGCCGACATCCCTGGCTTTGAAAAACGCGAAGATACCATCATCTACGAAGTGCATGTCCGTGACTTCACATCCGACCCGAATATTGGGGAAGATTTAAAAGCACAATTCGGTACATTTGCTTCTTTTGTAGAAAAATTGGATTATATTCAGGAACTTGGTGTGACGCACATTCAACTGCTTCCTGTCATGAGCTACTATTTTAGTAACGAGTTTGAGTCGGCGGAACGCATGCTAGACTATGCTTCCACTGATACGAACTACAACTGGGGGTACGACCCTCACGGTTATTTCTCCTTATCCGGCATGTATTCGGAGAACCCGGAAGATCCGGAACTGAGAATTAAAGAATTCAAGAATCTAATTAACGAGATTCATAAGCGCGACATGGGTGTGGTTTTGGATGTCGTGTTTAACCATACGGCACAGGTTCACATTTTTGAAGACCTAGTACCAAACTACTATCACTTCATGGATGCGGACGGAACGCCTAGAACAAGTTTTGGTGGCGGACGTCTTGGTACGACACATGAAATGTCCCGCCGTGTGTTGGTGGATTCCATCAAGCATTGGGTGGACGAGTACAAAGTGGACGGATTCCGCTTTGATATGATGGGCGACCATGATGCAGAAAGCATTCAGATTGCTTTTGATGAAGCGAAAAAATTGAACCCGAATATCGTGATGATCGGAGAAGGTTGGGTAACTTTTGCCGGAGACGAGGGGGAGCCGGTTCAAGCGGCTGACCAGCAATGGATGAAAGATACGGAAGCAGTTGGAAGTTTCTCTGATGAATTCCGTAACGAGCTGAAATCCGGTTTTGGAAGCGAAGGACAGCCGCGCTTCATCACAGGCGGCGCGCGTAACGTGCAGCAAATTTTCGATAACATCAAAGGCCAGCCGTATAACTTTGAAGCGGATGACCCAGGTGATGTGGTTCAATACATTGCCGCACATGACAATTTAACGTTGCATGATGTAATTGCGCAATCTATCAAAAAAGACCCGGAAGAACCGGAAAACAGTTTAGAAATTCATAAACGAATTCGTATTGGTAATGCAATGGTACTGACGTCTCAAGGGACAGCGTTCTTGCATGCAGGACAAGAGTTTGGCCGTACAAAGCAATGGAGAGCGGAGGCAACGGAAGCGCCATATAAGTCTACTTATATGACAGACGCTGAAGGTAACCCGTTTACCTATCCATATTTTATCCACGATTCCTATGATTCTTCGGATATCATTAACCGAATCGATTGGGAAAAGGCAACAGATGCTGAGAAATATCCAGTAAATAATGTAACACGTGAATTCACAACAGGATTAATCGAATTGCGTCGATCTTCCGATGCATTCCGTTTAGGCGAGCGTGAGTTGGTAGACTCCAATGTAACGATGGTTACAGCACCTGAAATCAAGGAGCAAGACTTAGTTGTTGCGTTCAAGAGCGTGTCCACTGCAGGTGTTGAGTACTACACATTCATTAATGCGGACACCTCTGCTAGAACACTAACGTTGGAGCAAGATTTAACAGAAGGTGTGGTAGTGGTTGATGCTGATGAGGCTGGAGTGGTTGAGGTTTCGGAGCCGAGGGGTTTTGAATTAACTGCAGGAGGCATTACGCTTGAGCCGCTGACGACGGTTGTTGTGAGAGTCGGCGAGCAGGAAGGTACGGACCCTGGTGATGGGGACGGCGATCCTGACGACGGAAACGGTAATAAGCCTGGGACACCGCCTGGTAAAGGTGGAGAAAACCCTGGCAAAGGGAAAGGCAATGGGAAAACACCTCCTGGAAAAGGTGGAGAAAATCCTGGTAAAGGAAAAGGGAATGGAAAAACACCGCCTGGAAAAGGTGGAGATAAATCCGACAAAAGAAAAAGCCACTTGTTACAGTAATACCATAGCCAATATTCTCTGATCAATTGTGATGAGGGATATTGGCTTTCTATTTTTTCTAGTACTAGAAGGCTCGAAATTAACTATTGGAATACCAAAGCTACTCACCATATAACTTGCATTTATCCCTGTTGCTAAACCTTGGTCCATAAGGATATAATTAACATTATATAATCTGTTGAAAAGGAGTTTTATCATGACTTATATACCAAAACCTATTGACACTTCTAGCATTAAATTAGCGGAAGACTTGGAAGACCTAACGGAAGTGTTAGCAGAGAATACTCATGACCTTTGGGCAATGAGAAGAATGGAAGAGGGTTGGACTTATGGTCCCGAGAGAAATGATATAAAAAAAGAACATCCAGGTCTTGTTCCTTATAACGAGCTAACAGAAACAGAGAAAGATTATGACCGTGCTACAGCAATGGAATCCCTGAAAATAATAATGGCACTGGGTTATGAAATAAATAAAAAATGATAGGGGATAAAAAGGGAAGAATGAAGACTATATCTTTTTTTATTATGACAATATGTGCGCTAATCGGTGGATATTTACTCTTATACGTTGAAGGGTATGATACTGTGGTGCACGTTCTGTCAGTTGCTTTTTTATACATATCATTGGTGATTTTTACATATTATATTATAAATTTCCTTTCATTAAGTAATTTTATTACACTGCAATGGACGTTTTTTTCTATTGCCATTGTTTCCGGTGTTTTCGGCTTTACTATGGAGATGGAAGAATATAATTTCCTTAACAGTCTTTATTTTACGATAAAACTCTTTTCTTTTACTATTGAACCAATATTCGGAGCGAATGTATCCCCTCATTTCTTATATCCACACGCCATTGAATTTGCTCGTTGGTCTGCTATCTTTTTTATCATTTCAGCGGTCTTTGTCTACTTGTCCAAGACATCGACGGACTTTATTAAACTATTAATTATAAAATTTAGAGGTAACCATCATATCATTTGTGGATTGAATGACTCCTCGAAAGTTTTAGCGTTAGACCTCCGTATACGTCAGAAAAAAGAAATGGTTGTGATCATTGCAGATAAAGAAGACCGCGATGAGTCTGTAGTGGACGAGTTGAGAGAAAGAGGAGTCGTGTTCATTTTTGGGAGTAGTCTGGCAGAGGCAACCCTTAAAAAGGCATGCATTCATAACTGTAAATATTTCATTCTGATGCGCTCAGATGAATCCTATAATATTGATCTCTTCATGAAAATTAGAAAATTGATTAATAAAAGCAAGAATATTGACCGAGTAGAATGCCTGATAAATATTTCTGATAATAAGTATACCCCCGTTTTTGAAGAAATCGAATTGCAGCCATACCTCGAAACTAAAGATACATGTAACACCTCAAGTGAAGATTCCGTTGAACTTAAAAAAGTAACCTATAGAACATTTAATCTATACGAAAATAATTCTATCGTTTTCTTCAAGAATAACCCAATCTATAAATATAATAGAGAAATTTTACATAATGACAACGTTGTACCTAATCTTCTAATTATAGGTTTTGGTGACACAGGACAGAATATTCTGCTTCAAGCAATCAAGACATCACATTTTATTACAGGCGTAAAATTGAAAGTTACTGTTGTGGATGAGGACGCTGTTCTAAAAAAAGAAGAGTTTCTTGGCAGGTATCCCGCGCTTGAAGAATTAGTGGATATTACATTCAAAGCTTTTAAAGTGGAACAACAAAATAAATTGAAGAACGTGATTGATACACAGAAAAATTGTTTTACGACTGCGGTCATTTGTTTGCCTACCGATCATCTTGATATTATCAATGGTATTCAACTGAATGAAATGATGGATGATACCCCTATATACGTCTACATTAGGGAGGATAAATCACTTGCATATTGGTTAAATCAGAATGGTTCGAGATTTGAAAAATTATTCAGTTTCGGGAAACTTGAGGATATTTCTAATGAGAAAGTTATCATTAAAGAGGACCTGGATGTCATAGCCAAAAAGCTTCATGATTTCTATAAGAGAGGTGACAAGACAGTCAAATCTTGGGAAGAATTACCTAATTTCTTGCAAGAATCAAATCGTGCTCAAGCAGCCCATCTTGATATAAAGTTACATACTTTAGGACTATACAAGGTGCTAGAAGATGAGGTCACAGAGGCTGATCAACCTGTTAGAGACAATGAAGAATTTCTGGAGATTCTGGCTCCTAATTTAGAGAAGCTCGCTAAATCTGAGCATAATCGTTGGAAGGCGTTCTTACTGCTACGTGGGTGGAAAGTAGTTAGGAATGGCAAGAAAAAAGTTGCTAAAAAACGACTTCATGAGGCACTGGTAGATTGGGAAGAACTAGATAAAGTTGATGTTATCTATAAATGGAATAATAGAAACACTGTAAAAGAAATGTATAAGGTATTAAGGATATGTGGATATGTGATCTGTAAAGGTGAAGATCCTCAGTTAAAAAGCAATAAGGGAGATGAAAGGAATGATTAATCGTAATGAAGTGGTGTTAACAGGTGAAATAACCAATATGGCGAATTTCTGTAAGTATATCCCGATACCAGCCATTCATTTTGACTTATTAGTAAGAAGGAAGCCGAAGAAATTTAATGGGGAAATTAAGTATGACCTTATCCGTGTAGTCATATTAAATAATGAGAACTTTCATAAAGAATATAAGAACGGAGATCGTGTTAAGCTGACAGGGGAACTACAAAGCAGAAACTATATCATCGATAATTTTCAAGTCGAACCCGCAATTGAGCGGGCTGTTAGTAACTATATGGAACTTTTTGAGGAGTTTCCATGTAAGAACAAACCTGTAAAAGGTAAGGAGTACATAGATTTTTCTAGCATGGTAAATGTAGGATTAGTTGCAGACGTCCCAGCAGACTCCTTATTGATTGATGGGGTCCAAAAAGTCAAAGACAGAAGAAATAAGTATGCGTATCGTATTGACAAGGATCAGATTGTCTATAAGGAATCCCAACATACAACCTATGAAGTCATTGTAGATGGAAATTATGAGAGATTGATAGGCAAGTTAGATGAGAGAAAAGGGGACATCAATAAAGTTTATTTTGAAGGTTGGGTGACAAAGAAATCAAGCAGTACAAATGAAAATGTGAGTTCCGGTGCTTTTAATAAAGTAAAAACCACCTTTTCGATTAAAACTAAAAGCGAGATTTTAAAAGGAAGGGCTTTTCATAATAATGCTTTTTTGTGGGAGGATGAATCTCAGCCTAAATCTTCTACTGTTAGAGTTCATGAATATGTAGAACTCGTAGGAAGGCTACAGAGTCGCGACTATTCAAAAGAGATGAAAGTAAGAAAAATAACTAAATCTGGACTTGTAAAAAGAATGACTAAAATGAAGACCATGACGACAAGAGAGATATCCATCTCCAACATTGCGCCAAGGGGGAATTAGTTTGTTGAATTACATTCAAGGTGTGGATCAGAAAAAAGATATTCTATATAGTATAAAAAAACATCGACAGATTCGTGTATTTGTTTCCTCCACGTTTAAAGATATGCAGAGAGAACGAGAAGAACTAATCAAGTATATTTTCCCTAAACTTCGGAAGTTATGTGAAGAACGTGGTGTAAGGTGGAGTGAAGTGGATTTACGCTGGGGTGTTACATCTGAACAAAACGCGGATGGGAAAGTTTTACCAATATGTATGACGGAAATTGAAAATTGCTTTCCATTCTTCATTGGGATATTGGGTGATCGTTACGGCTGGGTTCCGAATGTGGACGAACAGATGGTAAAGAGAGAGCCTTGGCTTTTAGACTACCAGGGCAGGTCCGTTACTGAACTTGAAATTCTTAAAGGA
Source organism: Bacillus sp. m3-13 (assembly GCF_000175075.1). Taxonomy (NCBI): domain Bacteria; kingdom Bacillati; phylum Bacillota; class Bacilli; order Caryophanales; family Bacillaceae; genus Bacillus; species Bacillus sp. m3-13. Next base: position 14,766 of record NZ_ACPC01000050.1, on the reverse strand, counting down.
GCATTAATGAAAGGGAAAGAGGATGTAAACGCGTTCTTTTATTTCCGAGATTCTAACTCTTATGTATATCATGATGAGGACCCGCAAGAGGAAACCGATAAGCAAAAACTGAGAGAATTAAAGGGTCGCATCAAGAAAAGTGGATTTCCCCTCTATGAAAACTATCATGACTACAAACAGCTTGGAGAATTAGTATTCCAAGATTTCAAGAGAGCGATCGACCTATATTTTCCACTAAATGAACTAGAAGACGAAGTGGAGAAGAACAAATACGACCAAGAGATTTTCGCAATGAATCGGGCTAAATACTTCGTGGGAAGAGAAGATTACCTTAAAGAATTGGACGCTTATATACAAAATGGTGGAGCGCCAATGGTTTTAAGTGGCCAGTCGGGCTCTGGAAAATCGGCCATCTTGTCCCACTGGGCAACAGAATATAAAAAGCAGGAAGTACAGAAAATGCCACTTGTCATGCATTTTGTCGGTTCAGGGCGAGAGATGGTGGACACGGTAACGTTAATGAAAAAAATAATTCTGGAACTTTCCAGGACCTTTGATATTAAGGTGCCACTTTCTAACAATCTGAATGAGCTGATTGAATCATTTACAACAAGCTTGGAACTAGCTGCTAAAAAAAACGATGTTATATTACTTATAGACGCCTTGGACCAGCTTGGGGAGTTGTCGGAAGTTAACAGCTTATTTTGGTTTCCAAATCGCATTCCATTCAACATGAGGTTGATTCTTTCCACAACTAATAATTAACATATTAAGGAGTTCAAGGATAGGGAATGGAACATCGTCCATGTGGATCTTTTAAAAGATGAAGAAAAAGAGAAAGTCATCGTCAATTATTTATCCGCATATGGAAAAACGCTAGAAAGTGAAGGGGTCTCGCTCATATCAGAGCATCCTCAGAGCAATAACCCCATATTCCTAAGGACGTTATTAGATGAGATTCGAGTTTATGGAGAATTGGATCCTTTAGGGGAACTGCGTTCTTATTTAGGTGCCGAGACGGTAATCGATCTGTTCATCAAGAAGCTTAATCGTTTGGAACGCGATTATAATACTGCTGAGCAGGAGAACTTGGTGGAAGACCTTCTGACAATACTTTGGTGCTCCCGTTCAGGGTTTTCTGAATCAGTCATTCAGGATATCTTAGGGAAAGGAGAGGAAAAGCTCTATAGTCATGTCTGGTCTCCTCTTTTCCTTGCGATTGAATCAAATATTGTCAACAATGGCTCTCATATCTACTTGTTCCACCAGTATTTGCGGGATGCTGTTGAAAAAAAGTATTTTATGGAAAAAGGAAAAAAAGAGAAAGTGCATCAGCGCATAGTAGATCATTTCTCCAAGGCGGATATGGACAGTCACTTTACTGAAATCCCTTGGCAGTTAATGAAAGCTAAAAATTGGGAGAGACTCTATAGCCTTCTTCAAAACCTTAATCTTCTAAACAAGTTATGGGAATATGACCGCTTTGAAGCGCAGAATTATTGGGAGCAAATTGAGGAAAATACAAAGCCGTGGAAAAAAACAAAAACAAAAGACTTAACTATGTTAAAAGGTTATCAATCTATTATATCTACCCCTGAAGCGTATAAGATAAAAGATGTGGAGTTAATCGCCACTTTATTAGAAGGGAAACATCCAGATGAGGCACTGAAGCTTCAAATGTATATGAAAAAGCACTTCGAACAAAAAGAAGAATTTGAGTGGCTGCATAAGTGCATTATTCGCATGGCTATTCATCTGAAAAATAAAGGAGAAATGGACGAAGCTCTGTCTTTATTGAAGGAGCAAGAACTTCGAACTACTGATCTGGCAATGCTTCAGGAGATTATTGGGATACAGGCCGAAGTGCTCAGCTATTGGGGTAGGTATGAGGATTCTATGATCCTGTTGAAACAGCAGGAGTCTATTTGCCTTGACAACATTGGCTTAGAAGGTGGGCTTCATCAGTCCTACGGAAATCAGGCTATTATTCTTCAACGAAAGCATCGCATTGACGAAGCAATGGACCTATTAAGAGAAAAAGAGCGCATCTGCACAGAAATAGGAGATAAAGTTGGTCTTCAGGATTGTCTTGGCATAAAAGGACGCATCTATAAATCGCAAGGATCGCTAGTTAATGCATTAGAAATGTTCAACCTGCAAGAAGAAATCTGTAGAAATATCGGAAAGCTGAATAGTCTACAGTCGTGCTTAAACTACCAAGCAGCATGTCTTTATGAATACAATACCAACAACATCGATATTGTGATTGCCAAGCTTAAGGAACAGGAAGTTATTTGTACAAGTTTGAATCACAGGGATGGATTACAGATGAATTACGCCCTTCATGCCAGAATCTTACTGTCAGGAAGAAAATTTGATAGTGCGCTGAACAAATTGAAAAGTCAGGAATCCATTTGTCGCGATCTTAACAATAATCTTGCCTTGCAAGAATGCTTAGGTAGACAAGTATCCATCTATAAAAATAAATACAAAATTGAAAAAGCGAAAGAGTTGCTATTAGAACAAGAAAAAATCTGCAGAAGGCACGAGTACAAATTGGGGCTTCAGATTGCACTTGGAAACAAATCCGATTTACTCCAAAGAGAAGGCAAGGTTCTAGAGGCTTTGGAATGCGCTAAAGAGCAGGCAGAAATCTGCAAAGAAATACAAAATGAAACAGGACTGTACTACAGCTATCGCTTTCAATCCTATATGCTACTGCGTTTCGGGAAAGTAGAGGAATCTCTTGCCTTAAATAAGTTGATGGAAGAAATATCAGTTAAAAACAATATGAAGGAAGAATACAACCAGGTCATTTATGAACGTGCTTCCATATATGCGGGCAAGCGGGACTACGAAAAAGCTTTGGCTTTATACAGAAAAAGCAAAGAGATTTCTGAAAGTCTTGAAAACGCTCGGAATTACGAGCATGCAACACTTTCGGAAAATAAAATCCTGGGTTGGATTGATATGACTGAGCCTTTTCAAGATGATGAAGACACGATGGACTACTATACTATATCTCCAACCGAAAAATTGCTCTTATATATCATACAAACAAAGAAGGATACTGTTTTTAAAGGGATTATAGAAGCGCTTGAACTGGTTGGTATGAACCTTTCTCAAGCCAAGGTCAACAAGTTCTTGTATATCCTCAAAAAGAAAGCCTTAACGTTTACGGTAAAAACAAGGGTTTTAAACAAAAATAAGGTGATATACAGGCTAACAGACCTTGGTGAACAAAGAATGAGTACCGTTTCTTTGGAAGAACTTGAACAAACATTGCAAATTAGTCTTAAAGAAAGAGATATAATCCTCCCGAATGCAATAAAGACAGAAGAGGAGCAATCAGACAATAGCCAATTCCTTTTATCCGTACGTGATTTAATTGCAAAAGACATACAAGAGGTAGAGATGGATAATCAGTATTTCTTTGTAAAACAGTATATGAATGCTGACGGTGCTAAATTCGGGAAAGAAGTAAGGCATGTTCTGGTAATAAATAGTGGAACAGTAAGCGAGTTGCAATCTACCCTTGAGCTACTAAGCAACCAAGGGGTTAATACTTTCTATTTAATTGCCGAATCCGATCGATTACTCCACGACAAAACTATGGTGAATTTTTACACTTGGTTGAAGCAAAAATACAATGGAAACATCAGGGCAGCATCAGGTGATGTACATGTACATATAACGACAATAGACAAATATGAGGAAAATGGTTGGAAGAAAGTTTATTTCGGCAATTAAGCAGTTAAGATCAGGGGGGCAAGTCCTCCTGATCTTTTAACGTTAAAGAGCTTTTAAATTGTTAACCAGGACTCTCCGTCATAATATAGCGGAGGAGAGTCCAGCTCCAAGTATATTAGTAACAGATTGTTGTAACCATACTCCCCAATAGGTTGCAGCAATATCTTACTAATTCATGATGTAAACTTATCATTATCTTTTATTGCGTGAACGCTTAACTTTAGGGTTAAGTGAAAAGTTAAACTGTTTACTTGAGCAAAATCGGGTCAGGATTACAGAAGCTTTTTTTACTTGTTCATAAATGGTTGATGCAGATACATCCAGTACCAACTCTTCTAGGTTGTTGAACACCACGATACATTTTGTTGGAGAAACAGCTTCCACATGTTTTAAATGTTGCAGGAACAACCAACAGCAGGCATCCTGATCTGGTGAGTGCGTTGGAATAGCTATTATCCCTTCAGCTTCATCAATAAGGATAGGAGTTTTTTGAATATAATTGGTGAAGTATATGGTAGCAACCCTTCGCCCCTCATACGTACAACAATCATTCAAACAGCCTCTGTGTAGGATTTCTCTCGCTGTTTCATCTGTTAAAAAATCTCCCTCAATATCTATTATCTTTGTCTGATACTGAGGATGCCTATTCGACAGCAATGCCATCGTCGTAAGGCTAATTTGGTACTGTTGAATCACATTCATTTGTTTACCCATAGCTCCCTAGATCCCTCCCATACGCCTAAAATTTGTAATAAGCGCTACAAGTTTTATTATATAGGTTTATGGGTAATATTTCCTAGTGTTTTTTAAAAAAATTGTGATAATTTGTAATAAATTGTTTAGATTTGGTATAAAGTTAGAGGTGTTAAAAGATAAAAGGCACTGCAGAAGGTGCTGCAATGCCTTTGGACAATTTAAAATTTATTTTAAGCTTCGTATCCGTTTGGATTATTCTTTTGCCATCTCCAAGAATCAAGGCACATTTGCCCCAAGTCTTTTTCTGCTACCCAGCCTAAATCCTCTTTTGCTTTAGTAGGATCTGCAAAGCACTCCCCAATATCACCAGGTCGTCTTGCAACTACTTTGTAAGGAACTTCTTTCTCAGACGCTTTCTCAAAAGCTTGTACCATTTGCAGAACACTGTAGCCGGTTCCTGTACCAAGATTATATGCTTCTACACCTCTAGTTTCCAAGATGTTTTCCAATGCCTTCAAATGCCCTCTTGCAAGGTCCACTACATGGATATAATCACGCACGCCTGTACCGTCAATTGTATCGTAATCATCACCAAACACTTGCAATTGTGGAAGTTTTCCTACAGCAACTTGAGTTATAAATGGCATCAAGTTGTTTGGAATACCATTTGGGTCTTCACCAATACGCCCACTTTCATGAGCACCAATTGGATTGAAGTAACGTAAAAGGGAGATGCTCCACTCCTGATCAGAGACAAACAAGTCCCGCAAAATTTGTTCAATCATCAATTTCGTTTGCCCATATGGATTGGTAGCACTTAATGGAAAGCTTTCTGAAATTGGTACACTTTCTGGTAAGCCATAAACAGTGGCAGATGAACTGAAAACAATATTTTTGACACCAAATTGGTGCATAACTTCAAGTAATAAAAGAGTACCTGAAATGTTGTTATGATAATAAAATAATGGTTTTTCTACCGATTCACCTACAGCTTTTAAACCAGCGAAGTGAATAACAGCCTCTATGTTGTGCTCTTGAAAAACACGCGCTACCCTATCTTTATCTAAAAGATTTATTTCATAAAAAGTAAAATCTTTACCTGTAATCTCCTTTACTCTACGTAGAGACTCCATATTGCTATTCATAAAGTTATCTATTACTACAATTTCATGCCCTGCATCTAATAATTCTACACAAGTGTGGCTTCCGATATATCCAGCCCCACCGGTAACTAAAATTGCCATCTGAAGATCCCCCATTAAGAAACAGATTTTTTTTCAATTTTAACATATCTTTAAGGTAGTTTCATTTTTTGGGTTAATTTATTGAAAATGATTACTTAAACAATTTTTCTGCAAAAATGAAAAGTCTGTACTATTACTATCCTATTACAAACAATTATTACCTTTAGCTTTCGACAGAATTCGTGTTAACCTATAGTAGATTGTCATAAAAAGGAGGGGGCATATGAAGAAGCATATAAACGAATTATATTGGATTCGTGCCCTTGCTTGCTTGAGTGTTGTATTCATACATGCTGTTACTAGAACTTATGTAAACAATGACTTACCGAAGTCTACAATAGATATAATGAAGATTGTCCAAATTACATTGTTGTTTGCTACACCAATGTTTATTTTGATATTTGAAGTTATACTTGGTCATACGTATTGGGACCGATTACCTAAAAAGTTTTTTCAAAAAAGGTTCCTATATTTATTTTTCCCATATTTAACGATCCCTTTTATCTATGCACTTTATGAAATTGCTACTACAAGTTCAAGTGCAATGACAGTATTGGATAGTACCTTAACCAATATCCAATATGCGTATTGGCATGGTTATTTTATTATTATCATTTTGCAATTTGTGATTATCCATGCGCTTTTTGTAAAAGTATTCAAAAATGTGCCTGCGTGGATTATGCTTACAGTAACGTTTTTTATTAATGCAAGATATCTGCATACCGCCAACTTCAACTTTGATATGATGCCACCAATTATGCATGAATGGTATTCGTTGGTACGTGTACCATTTCTAGGTTGGATATTTTACTTTACGGTTGCGTATTATGTAGGTAGATATTTAAAACAAGTGAGAGATCATAGAAAATGGGGCTTTCCTGTTGCGATTATCGCATCTTTAGCCAGTCTTGTATATTTACTGGATAACTATACGACTGGCAAATTAGATCAGCTCACATCTGTTAGATTTGACATCATGTTCTACACAGTCGCACTATTTTTCTTGTTTTATTATCTTTTCTCTTTTGCAAAAAAAGTACCGAAAATTGTTATGCTTATCAGCAAATATTCTTTTCCAATCTACCTGTTGCACTATCTAGGTTTTGACTTGATTCATTCCGTCTTGCCGAAGATTAACATGGGACTGTATATTATCATCTTGTTCATTGCAGGAATAGTTATACCGGTATTAATCGCTCGAATATTTAATCTGACTCCTTTTGGCAAATTTATTGTGGGGCAGATTAGAAAAACACCAAAACCTAAAGAAAAATTATCAGGTGGACAAGTACCCGCCTAGTATACAATAGAAGCGGAAAATGTAGAGAGGGTATCTACATTTTTTGCTTCTTTTTTCTGTATCGTTCCTTAGTGTAGTAGGGTGGTGGGATGTGCTATACTAGCTTAATGACTAGTAAAATATTAACAGTTTTGAGGGAGTAGTAGGATGCAATTTCAGAAAAAAATAGTGGCTGTCATATCTTGGGGGCTTGTTGCGGGTTGGATGGCTTTGATATTCTTTCTTTCCGCTCAACAAGGAGAGCAATCAGCAGACTTGAGCGGGGGAATAACAGAGTTAGTTAATCAGATTGTAGAACAAGTAGCACCAGAGGCAGAATTTAAGATGGACGAGATCAGTTTCTTCGTCAGAAAAAATGCGCACTTTTTTGCTTATATGCTGCTCGCGATTCTTACATTGAATGCAGTGAGAAGAAAGTGGTTGGCGTGGCTGGTTGAGCATGGGATTAGCATTTGTTATTTCTGTCCTTTACGCCATCTCTGATGAGGTTCATCAACTTTTCGTTTCCAGGCAGAAGCGGCCAGGTAAGTGATGTGCTGCTGGATAGCATCGGTGCTTTGGGTAGGGATTGTCCTGTATGCTGGGATAAGCCATAGGTCAGGCAAGAAACCAAAACTAAAAAACGAAAAACAAAGCAAACTAAAGCGGAAAACCAAAAGCCGAAACAGCAAGGGAAAACCCTAACTCTTTTCGGCTTTTTTGGTGTTTTCTTTAGGGGGTTTAACGCACAGCGGGTCAGACCCCTCTTCACCTCTTTACATCTCTACCTCAATAAAGCTTCCCCTGTCTGTAAAGGACGGTGGAGAGTTTCATGACGGAGTGGATGTAGCAGTTTTGTCTGAGTGGGTGAGGGGTCGCCGAAGAAGGCTGGCAGTATGGTGTTCATGGTGTTTTTCATTTTTTCGAGTAGGAGGTTGAAGACTTGTTCTTCGGTGTAGAATTGGGTTTCCCGACCTTGCATCCACTCAAAATATGACACGATGACCCCGCCTGCATTAGCCAGGATATCTGGTATAATAATGACTCCTTTATCACTTAAATATTCATCAGCTTCGCTTGTTACTGGCGCATTGGCGCCTTCGACAATGATCCGCGCTTTTATCTTTTCTTTATTTGTCATCATGTATTTGGTCTTCAAGTGCAGCTAAAATCAAGACGTCCACATCAAAATATAAGATGTCCCCGCGGTCGCGAATGGTTGCCTTAATCTGAGCATCCTCTAATTGACTCTCGGTTGTAGGAAGATCTCCACCGTTGAGTGCGACGAATTTCACTAATGAAGGAATATCAAGACCGTCTGAGTTGTACAAAGTGACATTCCGATCGCTCACAGCTACCACTTTATTTTGTAAATGCTGACATTGATAAGCTTCGAGTGCTGCTACAGATCCAACGTTCCCGAACCCTTGAACCGCAATGGTCAACGGGCTTCCGTCATACTCTAATGCCGTTTTTGCAAAAACATTCTCGTTGTTGGTAAGGAATTTACGTTGTTCTTTTAGGAAATCATGCAGTAGGTAACGGAAGGAAAAGTAAACGCCTTTCCCTGTTGCTTCGCGGCGGCCAAGGGACCCGCCGTTTATTACACTTTTACCTGTAAAACTACCTTTATACGGTTGACCCGGGCGAATGCTTTTGTACTCTGCCATCATCCAGTCCATCTCTCGTTCACCCGAACCCATGTCCGGAGCTGGAATGTCCTTATCCGGCCCGAGAATATCGCTAAAATACTGAACATACTTTTTGCAAATCAGATGGAGTTCCTTCACCGAAAAAGAACGGGGATCTAGCACGATACCACCCTTACCGCCACCATAAGGCACGTCATGTAAGGCGTTTTTCAATGTCATCAAGGAGGCAAGGTTAATTACTTCCTCCTCGTTGACGGTTTCATGGAAGCGTATCCCGCCTTTATAAGGCCCTAAAGCATTGTTGTGCTGTACCCGGAACGCGGGAATTCTGACAACGCTTCCATTTTCGAGCGCAATTCGCAGAAATGATTTATGTAGATGGTTCGGTGTAGAAAGAATCGCACCAAGGGAGGTAAAAGCCTGCTTCCTGGAAACCCCATCAAGCTCCGGCAAAAAAGCAGCATCCTCCAGCAACGCATCCAAAGACTCCTGTACAATCTTCCTCGTCTGACTAGCCATAACTACCACTCCTATTTATCAGTATATTTGAAAAGTATAACATACAACAAAAAGAAGAACCCCCGAGAAGGCTTCACTCGGGGGAACAAGAAAGGAGCGGGGAGCTCTTTATTGCGTTAGCGCTTTACTAGACGGCGGGTCAGACCCCTCTTTATCTCTTCACCACGACACTCTATTAAAACCCGCTTATACTGTAGCCGTTGCGGCCGGCGTTTTTGACGGTGTAGAGGGCTTGGTCGGCTTGGCGGAAGAGTTGTTTGACGGTTGTTCCGTTGGCAGGGTAGGTGGAGATGCCGATGGAGGAGGTGGCATGAATCTCGTGACCATGGATGTTGTATGGGCTCCCCAAAGTTGTGAGGATTCGAGAGGCAACTTTATCCACCTGTGTCATGTCTTCTATTTCATGAAGTAAGATGACAAATTCATCTCCGCCTAAGCGTGCAACGATATCGCCTTCTCGAACAGACATCACCAATCTTTTCGAGAACGCAATGAGCAGCTCGTCCCCTATTTCGTGTCCGAAAGTGTCGTTCACTTCCTTTAAATGATCACAATCTAAGAAGAACAACGCAAGCATGCTTTCATTTTTTTGAACGTTTACCAACGATTCTTCTAGCTTTACTTCTAGTAGCCTTCTGTTTGGGAGCTCTGTCAGGCTATCATGATAGGCTTGAAAGGTAAGCTGTTCCTGTAGTTTTTCCCTTTCTTTTTCAATGATTCGTTTTTCCGTAATGTCTTGTGCAATAATATATGTCCCTTTTACGACTCCTTTGACAATTATAGGTACATTTGTTACGGACAAGCACAAGTCACGGCCCTTAGAATCTGGGATCAATAACTCATAATTTGCGATCTCACCGCGTTTTGTCTTATTAAGGTCTAAATTTGGAACAATCTCTTTTGCATACTCCAAGATATTAAATCCGATGAGGACTTCGCTAGGAAAGCCAGTAATTGTCATACATGCCTCATTTATATTTTCAATAATCCCATCTTCATTTACCATACAAACGGCATTTTTGTGATAGGAGAATAATGATTTATAAGCATCATGGCTTTCTTCCAACTTTTCCTCGAGTTCTTTTAAATGCTGGATATTGCGATAAATCATGGAAATGGCAACCACTTGGTTTTCTTCATTCAAGATGGGAGAATAGCTGACGGAAGTATGAATGGCATTCCCTTCTTTTGCAAGCCGGACAGTTTCTTGGGAAGGAACGGATTGACCTTTCAATAGAAGGGCTAACGTATCCAATGTTTGCGTTTTCAATTCTTTTGGGGTAATGGAGAATGATTCCCACGGTTGTCCAATTAGTTCGGAAGCATTCCAGCCGAATTGTTGGACAAAGGCTTCATTTACTTTCAAGACTATGCCATCTGTGTCAATCACAAGCATGGAATCCACAGTATTTGCCACTAATGATTCTAGGAAAATGTAATCCTCCGCTTTCTTTTTCAACGCATTTATATTTTTGGTAATCGCAAGCACATATGTCCTTCCATCCTCTTCTATATATGTAAGATTTGTTTCTGAGGCGGGAAGTTCGCTTACAAATAAGTTTAAGTCTGAATAGGTAACAGGGCGTTTTGACTCTATGCACTTTAAATAATGTTTGTCGAGTGTGGTATAGACAGAAGCGGGAAGAACATCGACCAATCTTCTGCCTACCATATCTATTCCAAGCTTCTGTTGGGCAGATGGATTTACGCTTTTGTACCATAATTGGTTATTTTTCCACTCTACTAAAAAGACCATATCGTCCATTTGGTCAAAAAATAATGAAAATTGTTTTTTTATACTCATGATATTCCTACTATTCTTAAAGGATTTAATTTACATATGACATATAAAATTACAAGAATTTAAATTTTATGAAAATAAAAAACATATCCTTATTAATTGTAATATAAATGAAATATTTTACTAGAGGTATAAAATAAAAACTTGATATTTTTGTATTTAATTTCTTATTAAGGGAAAAGTCCATAGGTCTTATATTTCAAAAGTGCATACATAAACTCTCGTGGATGTGTCAATCCAGTACCCCTATGTTGTCAATTGAGTGATCCTGAAATAGAATGAGAGCGTTTTATAATGTAGGAAAGCGTTTACAAAATAGGCGGTGAGTTGTAACGATGGAGACTAAAACGGAATCTAAGGTGGATCCTGTTGTGCCGAACACTTCAGGGAGAACGAAGTTGCATGATGTGAAAGGCGATCCGAGAAGGAAAGCTAAACTCAAGAGTATTTTAACGTACACGGCGTTTGTTGGCCCTGCACTTATCTTTTTCTTTGTTATCCAAATCATCCCGTTCCTCATGGGAATCTATTATTCTTTTACTTCCTGGAATGGTGTCAGTTCCGCCATTGAATGGGTCGGGCTAGAAAACTACAAGCGGATTTTCACGAATGACGAAGTATTCTTCAACTCTTTCATGTTCACGACGAAATTTATGTTTGCGGCAGTTATCATCAGTAATTTGATAGGCTTCGGCCTTGCTCTGTTACTAAATGCAGCATTAAAAACGAAAAACATACTTAGGACGGTCTTCTTCATCCCGAACGTTATCGGGGGACTGTTGCTCGGTTTCATCTGGCAGTTTATCTTCGTCAGAGGATTTGCTTCAGTTGGAGAACTTACGGGTCTATCCTTCTTCAAGCTACCATGGCTTGGAGATGAAACCACCGCATTTTGGGGAATCGTCATCGTGTTCGCTTGGCAGATCAGCGGATACATGATGATCATCTATATTGCAGCCTTACAAGGGGTTGACAATTCTTTATTAGAAGCGGCAAGGATTGATGGGGCGAACAACTTCACCCTCATCACCAAAATCATTATTCCATTAATTTTACCGGCCTTCACGATTTGTTTCTTCCTGACAATCGCGATGGCATTCAAAATATTCGACCTGAACCTGAGCTTAACGGGCGGTGGGCCATTCAACTCCACACAATCAGTGGCCATCAATATTTATCAAGAAGCGTTCCAGAATAACCGATACGGCCTTGGAACGGCAAAAGCAATCATCTTCTTTGTAGTCGTCGCGATCTTCACGACATTCCAAGTAATGGCAACAAAGAAAAGGGAGGTTGAAGCATAATGGATCAAAAGTATACAAAAAGAACCTTTGTGCTTGAAATTATCGGCATCTTAATAGCGATTATCTTCCTCATTCCCTTTTACTTTGTCATCATAAATTCAGTGAAAAGTTTTAGTGAGATACTGATTGACGCGGCAGCATTGCCGACAGAAATTCTTTTTAGCAACTATGCAAAAGTGTGGGAAATTATTCAATTCCCGCGGGCCTTCTGGAACTCCCTGATCATCACGGTTCTTAGCAACATCGGAATTGTAGTCATCAGTTCGATGGCTGCGTGGAAAATGGTCCGCACTCCCGGAAAGTTTAGTAAAATATTATTTGTCATCATTGTTTCTGCGATGGTCATTCCGTTCCAAACGGTTATGATCCCATTGATGAAACTAGGTGGCGCACTCAATCTTATTAATAGCATCCCGGGTATCGTCATCATGTATTTCGGTTTCGGCGTACCGCTTTCACTTTTCCTTTACCACGGATTTGTGAAAACTGTACCGGTTGAAATTGAGGAAGCAGCGCGAATCGATGGTTGCAGTCAGTTTGGGGTATTTTGGAGGATTGTATTCCCGCTACTCAAGCCAATTACAGTTACAGTGGTTATCCTGAACACACTATGGATTTGGAACGATTATCTTCTTCCGCTACTTGTTCTGCAGACAGCAGAGCTTAGAACGATTCCGCTTGCAACAAGCTCGTTCTTTGCGCAGTACACAAAGCAGTGGGATATGGGGCTTGCAGCGTTAATGCTGGGTATCGCGCCAATCATCATTTTCTTCTTATTTTTACAAAGGCACATCATCAAGGGGATTGCCGCAGGTTCTGTTAAGTAAACTTAGCATGGGCCGCATCCTTTATGTGGCCTTTGCCAAGTTACTATAAAATTTTTCATTTAAAACAAGGGGGGCAATTCAATGAAACGCTTAGTACTTCTTTTATTATCATTGTCGTTGGTTGTAGGTATTTTTGCAGGCTGCTCTAGCGATAATTCATCAGGCAACAGTAACAACAACTCCGGGGATGGAGACCAAGTTACACTTAATCTTTTCCAATTTAAAGTAGAAATCGCTGACCAGTTAGCGGAAATGATTAAAGAATTCGAAGCTGAACATCCTAACATCAAAGTGAAACTAGAAACAGTTGGTGGTGGAGCAGATTACGGTGCAGCACTAAAAGCAAAATTCGCATCTGGTGAACAACCAGACATCTTTAACAACGGTGGTTTCAAAGAGCTTGAGCTTTGGAAAGAGCATTTAGCTGATCTTTCTGAAGAGCCTTGGGCAGAGCACGTTCTTCCAATCGGGAAAGTACCAATGACAGATCCTGCAGACGGCAAGCTTTACGGTATGCCTGTAAACCTTGAAGGATATGGATTCATCTATAACAAAGACCTTTTCGAGGAAGCTGGGATCACAGAACCTCCTACTAATATTACAGAATTGAAAGCTGCTGCTGAAAAATTAGAAGCGGCAGGCATCACACCTTTCTCTGCTGGATATGCAGAGTGGTGGGTAATCGGGCAGCATTTACTTAACATTCCATTTGCTCAACAAGAAGACCCTGAAGCGTTCATCGCTGGTTTATATGACGGAACAGAGAAAATCGTAGGCAACAAACATTTCGAAGACTTCAAAGAAGTTCTTGATGCAGAAATCAACTTTGGTAACGAAAATCCACTAACAACAGACTACAACACACAAGTTACGCAATTTGCGAGCGGCAAAACGGCCATGCTTCAACAAGGTAACTGGACGGAAAACATGATCTATGAAATAGATCCAGACATGAACATGGGCTTCCTTCCGATCCCGATCAATGATGATGCAAGTGCAGACAGCCTACCTGTTGGGGTTCCTAACAACTGGGCTATCAACAAAAACTCTGAAAATATCGAAGAGGCTAAAACATTCTTAAACTGGATGGTGTCCTCTGAAACTGGTCAACGCTACATCACAGAAGAGTTCGCGTTCATCCCGGCATTCGATAACATCGAGCCAGCTGGACTTGGTGACCTTGGTCAATCTATCCTTGAGTACTCTACAGCGGAAAAAACGGTTCCTTGGACTTGGTTCATGTGGCCGGACGGAGCAAACAAAGAGTTTGCAGCAACCATCCAAGAATACGCTGCTGGAAGAATCGACTACGACACAGTTCTTGAGCGCTTCCAAACTACATGGGATAACCTAAAATAATCACTATTTTCGAAAAGCATGTCTCATCGCAGGCATGCTTTTCTGGTATAATTAGAAGAAAGATTTGTATGAGAAAGTAGTTTAGTAGATACTCTGAACTGTTGATTTCCTTTCCAGGCACTTCGCTTTTCTGCGGGCGGTCAGGGAGCCTCCTCGGCAAGCCTGTGGGGTATCCCCTGTCCCTTCCTCCCGCGGAAGTCTGCGCGCCTTCCACTCCAATCAAAGTGGTTGATGAATTAATATGGAAATTAATACCTTTAATTACCATAGACTTTCCCTTGTAGACTGAAGTGCAAGGTGTGAGACTCCAGCGGGGGAATAACGGTAGGTTGAGA